>JAZDKG010000224.1:0-15483 GCA_043803205.1 Planctomycetota bacterium | reverse complement strand
TACGACCCGGCGCGAAGGCCCCGTCCGGCGCCGCGGGCGATTCCCGCGGCCCCTCAGAGATACGTCGCGAAGAACTGGTACGCCTTGTTCCCCGCGAACGCGTGACCGCCGGGATGGATATCCGCGTGCAGGCGATCCTCGATGCCCGCCGCGCGGTAGATTCTCCGCACCCTCTCATACCCCGCCAGCAGGTCCTCGATCGGGAAGCAGTTGTCGTGGAGGCCCATCTCAAGGAGGAGCGGCCTCGGCGCGATGAGCCCCGCGACGTCCGACGTGTCCAGGTACCGGAAGATGTCCGGCACCACCTGCGACCCGCAGAAGTTCGCGTCGTTCACCCCGAACCGCTCCCAGGGGTTCACGTAGCCGATGATGTCCGCCGCCCGGATGCGCTTCTCCGCCGCCGTTGCGAAGGTGGTCATCGTCCCTCCCTGCGACAGCCCCATCATCCCGATGCGCTTCGGGTTGACCTCCCCGCGCGTCTCGATGTAGTCCACGCACCGCTGGATATCGAAGATGTTGAGGGTGAGCGTATAGATCCCGAGAATCATCCCGCGGATGAAATGGACGTTGCACTTGTCCCGTCCCGGATAGGGGTCGCCCCCGTCGGAGCGTTCTCCGAACACGCGCAGGTCGGGCGACAGCGTCAGGTACCCTCGACGCGCCAGCAGCTCCCCGTAGTTGTAGTTGTGGTCCGCGATGTTCGCCGCCAGCGCCGTCGTGCTGCGGTTCCCTGCCACGGGCTCCTTCCCGTACGGACCGTGTCCGTGGCTGCAGATGATCGCCGCCCCCTTCCGGTCGGCGCGCATCCCCGCTGGACGAAGCACCGTGCACGGCACCGACATGTGCTCCTCGGAATCGAAGATCACGCGCTCGCGGATAAGCCCGTCTTCCTCGACGCTCACGATCACCTCGGGGGCAAGAGGCGCGCGCTCGGGGAACTCGCCCAGAAGCTCGAAGAACTTGCGCTGGGCCTTCCTGCGCCAGTCGGCCCAGTCCTTGCGCGTCTTCCCCCGGAAGCCGAGCTCCGGCGCCCAGTCCTTCGCTCGACGGTTGAAGTACTCGATCATCGAGAAGTTTCGCTTGGCCATGCCTGTCTCCTCCCGCGCCGCCGCCCGCGCGTTATTGGGCCGCCTCCATCGCCCTGAGCGTCTCCGGAACCTGCGCGAGGCTTTCGACCACCGCGTCGCAGAAAGGGGCTCCGCGGCGATGGTCGCCCTCATCCGCGCACACCCAAACCGTCCTCATCCCCGCCCCTTTGGCCCCGCGGATGTCCGCCCGTAGGTTGTCGCCGACGAAGACCGTCTCCCCAGGCTTGACGGCGGTCCGCGACACCGCCTCCGCGAAGATGCTCATCGAGGGCTTCGGCCGCCCGTGCTCCGAAGAGAAGACCATGAAGTCGAAGTAGGCGGCGAGCCCCCTGCGCTCCAGGTCTTCCCCGAGAATCCACCCGGGAAGCACCGTGTTGGAGACAAGCCCCATTGCGTACCCCGCCTCCCGGCAGAACCGCAGCGCCTCGACCGCCCCCGGCGCCGTCGCGCTGCGGACCATCTGGCCCGCGAAGCCCGCACGCGCCGCTTCCCGCAGGTCCTCGTCCGAGATCGTCGGGTTCATTTGACGCGCCACCTTGACCGCCAGCCTCTCCGCGTTGGTTTCCCGCCGACGCAGTTTCGCCAGAACCCGCCCCCACGCCATCGCCCAGGCGATCTTCCTCTTGAAGCGCGGGAAGGGCGGCAGGTCGTAGCCGCGGCTGAGGAGCGAATCCCATATCGATCGGCTCACGGGGTCGAGCAATTCCCACTCGGCGTCCGCGCCGTAATCCACAAGGGTCTTCCCGAGGTCGAACAGAACCGCCCGGATCGCCGTCATACCCCTCACAGCCTGATCTCTTCAGTGTCGCCGATTAGGTCCCGGTGGCGGATGAGCACGGGTTCCACCTCCTCCGCAAGAAACTCGTCCACTTGCTCCGGGGCGCGTCCCACGAAGTTCGCCTTCTCCATCACCTTGCGGACGTCCACCCCCTTCAAGGCCGGCTCCTTCGCCAGCAGCGCTAAAAGCGGATTCGGCTTGCCCTTCCGGATCGCCTCCCCCGCTAGGCGCGACGCCTTGCGGATCGCCTCGTGCACCACCTGCCGGTCCTTTCCCGCCGACGCGGCCGCCAGGAGAAGCGGCTCCGTCGCCTGGAACGGCAGCTCCTCTTCGACGTGCTTGCGGATCATCGCCTCGTTAACGACCAAACCCCCCGTCACGTTCGCGTAGAGCGCGAGGATCGCGTCCGTCGATAGGAACGCCTCCGGAAGCACGATGCGCCGGTTCGCGCTGTCGTCCAGCGTGCGCTCCAGCCACTGCGACCCCGCCGTGAACGCCGCGTTCTCCGAAAGCGTCATGACGAAGCGCGCCAGCGCCGTCATCCTCTCGCAGCGCATCGGGTTCCGCTTGTACGCCATGGCGCTGGAGCCCACCTGCTCCGCCTCGACCGGCTCTTCCACCTCGCGCAGATTGCTCAAGAGCCGCACGTCGGAGGCGAACTTGTGCACGCTCTGCGCCGCCCCCGACAGCGCCGAGAGCGCTAGATAGTCCACCTTTCGCGGATACGTCTGACCCGTGACGGGGAAGCTGTCCCGGAAGCCGAACCGTCGCGCGACCTTACGTTCGAGCGCCTTCACCTTCTCGTGGTCCCCCCCGAAAAGCGCGAGGAACGACGCCTGCGTCCCCGTGGTCCCCTTGACCCCTCGGAAGCGGACGTGCCCCAGAGCGAACTCGATCGCATCGAGGTCGAGGAGCAGGTCCTGGATCCAGAGCGTTGCGCGCTTCCCCACCGTCACGCACTGCGCCGGCTGAAAGTGCGTAAAGCCTAGTGTGACGAGCGACCGGTGTTGCTTCGCAAAGCGCGCGAGCCTGTCGATGACGTTCACGACGGCCCCCCGCAGGATCGCAAGCCCCTCGCGGATCTGGATGAGCTCGGCGTTGTCCGCCACGAAGCAGCTCGTCGCGCCGAGGTGGATGATCCCCTTCGCCTCGGGGGCGGCCTCCTCGAAGGCGTGGATGTGCGCCATCACGTCGTGGCGGGTCCGGCGCTCGATCTCCGCCGCGCGCGCTAAGTCTATCTTCTCGACCGCCGCCTCCATCGCCCGCACCTGCTCCTTGCGGATCGCCAGCCCCAACTCCATCTGCGCCCGCGCCAGCTCCACCCACAGACGCCTCCACAGCGAGAACTTCCTGTGCTCGCTCCAGTTCTCGCTCATCGCCCGGCCCGCGTAGCGGCCCGCGAGCACGCTCTCGTATCGTCGGCTGTCCTCTCCCATAGGGACGCCCCTCCTCACAGGACGTTGCGCCGCCTTTGTAGCATTGCGGCCCCTCCGTGTCAACTGCGCCCGGTTGCCGGCGGAAGATCCCTTCCGATCGCCCTCGCTTCGCGTTAACATGGAAGAACGCTAGCGGAACGGCGGGTCACGCGAACGGAGGCGGCCATGGAAGAGCATTTCTCGCACTACATGCAGGTCGGGATCGTGAGCTTCGCCGCCTTCCCCGACCTGGGCTCAGGCAAGGGCGACGTCGTCGCCGCCATGGAAATGCTCGCCGACGATCCCCTCTTCGAGCAGATCGACGTCACCCGGGTCGATGACCCCGCCGAGCGAAGGAAAGCGGCAAGTATCGCCCAGAGCGCCAACATGCGCGTTGCCTTCGGCGCCCATCCCGTCATCCTCTCCGAGAACCTGGACCTGAGCTCCTGCGACGAAGGCGCCAGAACCGCCGCCGTCAAGAGACTCCTCCCCTTCATCGGCGAGGCGGTCGAATGGAAGGCGTTCGCCTTCGTCGTCCTTTCCGGAAAGGACCCCGGCGAAGCCAGCCGGGATAAAGCCCTCGACGCCCTCGTGCGCTCGCTCATCGAGCTGGCAGCCGCAAGTCGCTCGCAAGGCGGCCCGACGATCGTTCTTGAGACCTTCGATCGCGTGCCCTTCGGCAAGAACTGCCTCGTCGGCCCGACCGACCTCGCCGTCCAGGTCGCCCGGAAGGTCCGCAAGAGCCACCCCGACTTCGGCCTTCTCCTCGACCTCTCGCACCTGCCGCTCCTCGACGAGGACCCCCGCCAGTCCCTCCTGCGCTCGAAGGGATTGCTGAGCTGCGTCCACATCGGCAACTGCATCAGGAAGGAGCGGTACCGCGGACACCCCGCCTACGGCGACAACCATCCGCCCTTCGGAATCCCCGAGGGCGAGAACGGCGTCCGCGAGCTGCGCGATTTCCTCGCCGCCCTTTTTGAGGTCGGATACCTTGCCGCCGGCCGAAAGCCCGTCGTCGGCTTCGAGCTCAAGCCCCCCGCCGGCATGTCCGTGGAAGCGCTGCTCGAAAACGCAAGGTCCACGCTCGGTCAGGCCTGGGCGCAGCTTCGCGTCCCAGGCGCAATACGGAAAGAACCTCGTGGCCGCAGACGCGTCTAATCAAGTGGAAGCGAACCTCGCCGCGCCTGGGCCCCTTCCGGCTGACACTCAGGCGATCGCCCGGGCTAGAGCCGGCGACGCCGACGCATTTCACCTCCTCGTCGTGCGCTATCAGGACCGGATCTACAACATGATCCTTCGCATGGTGAACCATCCCGACGACGCGGCCGACCTCACGCAGGAGGTTTTCCTCTGCGCGTTCGAGAAACTGCGCTCGTTCGGCGGCCGCGCCCGCTTCTACACCTGGCTTTATCGCATCGCCGCCAATCGCGCGATCTCGTTCCTCCGCAAGAACCGCAGCTCCCGCGAGGTCCGCGCCCCCGAGGATGCTTCCGACGCCTTCGCCGCCCCGGCGGACCCTCCCTCCGCGCGCATTGAGAAACAGGAGCGCGCGCGCCGGGTGGAAAAGGCGCTCGCGCGTCTCGACGACGACCTCCGGGCCGTGGTCGTGCTGCGGGATATTGAGAACGTGTCGTACGAGGAGATCGCCTCCGCGCTCGGCGCCAAGATGGGCACCGTCAAGAGCCGTCTGCACCGCGCCCGCGAGGCCCTCCGTAAGAGCCTGTCGGAGCTGATGCCGTGAAGTGTCCTGACGTAGGTGACCTGCTGACCGAATACCTCGACGGGGCGCTCGATGTCCGTGCCGCCGCCGCCGTTGAGAAGCATCTCGCCGCCTGCGAAGCCTGTCGCAAGCACCTCGCCGAACTGCACGTCGTTGTGGAGGAGCTGCGCGCGCTTCCGCGCCGGCCCGCGCCGTCTCGAATCGCTGCGGACATCGCCAGCGAAGTCGAGAAACGTCTCGCCCGCGCCCCAAGACGCCCCGCGCTCCGGTCCTTCGCCGGGGGCCTCGCGCTGGCGGCCGCCGCACTCCTTATCGCTTTCGGCGTATCCCACCTCCTGCGCCCGACGCAGCAGCCGCTGCCCTCTCCCCTCGGCGAGCTCGCCCTTCAAAGGAGCACTGAGCGTGTCGGCGAAGCGCCCCAAGCCCCCCTTCCTCTCTCCGCAGCGAAAGTCACCGCGGAAGCCCAGGAGATGGGGAAAGAGGCCGTCGTCGGACGTGTCGTCGGCGATACCCGCAAGGGCGTTGATGCCAGGCGGGCCGGCGCCGCCGCGGTAGCTTTGTCCGCCCGTCCCGAAAGCGCGCCGGCCCGCGCGTGCAGCGTTAGCGAGTTCGCCCTGCCTGCAAAACCCCAGGAACAGCTCGCGGACAAACTCACGGCTCTCGGCTACGGCGAGCTCGCCAACGTCCTGCGTTCGAAGGAGCGCGCCGCCTTCCGCTATCTGCCCCTGTCCGGTGAGCCGTCCGACACGTCCGACAAGTTGAAGGAGGCGCCCCGGGACAAGGACGAGGAAACGGCCGTCACCGGCGCGTCCCCTCTGGTCGCCGAAGTCCTCTCCGATTACACCTACATCGCCTTCCTGGTGAAATCCCCCGTCGCCGGTGAAGCCGCGCTTCCCGCTGTGAGCCTGGCCTCGTCCTGTGAAGATCCGGCTTCCCTCCGGGAGCGGCTCGCCCCCCTCGGAACGCTCTATCTCTACGAGCGCACCCCGGACGGCTTTGCGCCTTTCGCAACGAGACCCGCCGAAGAAGAGAAGGTCGACCGATCCGCCGTTGCCCCGAGCGTGCTCATCGTCACCGTCCGCAATCCCTGAAGGAGCGATCCCCCCATGATCGAAGGAAAAGCATGGAAGTTCGCCAACAACGTAAACACCGATGAGATCATCCCCGCGAGGTACCTCAACACCACCGACCCCAAGGAGCTCGCTCGGCACGTCATGGAGGACGCCGACCCGTCCTTCGCCGCCAAGGTCAAGGCCGGCGACCTCATCGCGGCGGGAAAGAACTTCGGCTGCGGTTCCAGCCGCGAGCACGCCCCCTTGGCCATCAGGTCCGCCGGCATCGTCGCCGTCGTCGCCGCTAGCTTCGCTCGCATCTTCTTCCGCAACGCGATCAATACGGGCCTCCCGATCGTGGAATCCCCCGACGCCGCCTCCGACGCCCGCGGAGGCGACGTGCTCCGCATCGACCTCGAGCGCGGAGAATTGTTGAACGTCACGCAGAGCAAACGGTATGATATCGCCCCCCTCCCGGTCGAGATGCGTCGCATCATCGCCGCGGGAGGGCTCATGGAATACGCCAAATCGCTACTGGGCAAGACTTGCCACTAAGGCGCAAACGCTCTAAGATTCACCAAGTTCTTCGTGTCTACTGTGTCTGCTTGGTGTCTCCGTGCCTTCGTGGCTATCCTCATCCGTGAGGAGAAGATAGGAGACGGCATGTATAAGATCGCGGTCATCGGCGGAGACGGCACCGGCCCCGAGGTCGTCGCGCAGGGCCTCAAGGTCCTCGCCGCCGTCGCCTCCAAAACGGGTTTCACCTACGAGACCAAGTCCTTCGACTGGGGCGCAGAGCGCTACCTCGCCACCGGCGAGGTCCTCCCCGACGGCGCGATCGACGAGCTTCGCCGCTTCGACGCCATCTACCTCGGCGCCGTCGGCCACCCCGAGGTCCCCCCGGGCATCCTCGAGCGCGGCATGCTCCTGCGCCTGCGCTTCGAGCTCGAGCAGTACATCAATCTCCGTCCCGTCAAGCTCTACCCCGGCGTCGAAACCCCGCTCGCCGGCAAGGGCCCCAAGGACATCGACTTCGTCATCGTCCGCGAAAACAACGAGGGCCTCTACATCGGCGCGGGCGGCTTCCTCAAAAAAGGAACCCCCGACGAGGTCGCCCTCCAGGAGATGGTGAACACCCGCAAGGGCGTCGATAGGTGCCTGCGCTTCGCCTTCGAATACACCCGCGCGAGAAACCGCGACAAGAAGCTCACCCTCGTCGGGAAGACCAACGTCCTCACCTATGCCCACGACCTCTGGTGGCGGGCCTTCCAGGAAATGGCGCGCCAGTACCCCGACGTCCGCACCGACTACAACCACGTCGATGCCTGCTGCATGTGGATGGTCAAGAACCCCGAGAGCTACGACGTCATCGTCACCGACAACATGTTCGGCGACATCATCACGGACCTCGGTGCCATCATCCAGGGCGGCATGGGCGTCGCCGCCGGCGCCAACATCAACCCCGAGGGCGTCTCGATGTTCGAGCCGATCGGCGGCTCCGCCCCGAAATACACCGGCAAGAACGTCATCAACCCCATCGCCGCCGTCGCGGCCGTAGGGATGATGCTCCACACCCTGGGCGAGACGGCCGCCGCCGAGAGCGTCGAAAAAGCTATCGCCTCCGTCACCGGCACCAAGCTCAAGTCCATGAGCGCCGGGAAGATGGGCTACTCCACCACCGAAGTCGGCGACCTCCTCTGCGAAGCGCTCGGGTGATCGGCGAATCCCGGGAAGCCCTGTCCGCGCTCTAGTAGCGTCCCCATCGCTCGACCGCGTCGATCATGGCGCGGATGTTCTCGTCAGGCGTGTCGCGTCCGCACTGGTCGCCCGTGGACAGGATGAATCCCCCACCGGCGCCGGCATCGCTGATCGCCTGCCTCGAAGCTTCAAGCACCTCCTGCGCGGTCCCCTTGAGCATGACCTGCGTGGTGTGAAGATTGCCCTTTAGCACCATGCGATTGCCGAACCGCCTCTTGAGGTCGGCGAGATTGCAGTCGCCCATGGGCGGCGTCTCCAGCGGGTCGATCACGTCTAGGTCGGTCTCCTCAGCGCAGATCTTGACCAGTTCCTTCTCCGGGCCGCAGGAGTGAACGTAACTCACGATGCCCGCTTCCTTGCACAGGCGCGTCACTTCCTTGAGGATCGGCAGAGAGACGTCACGGAAGATATCGACCGTCTGAAAGACAAGCGTCCCGGACCCGCCGCAACCGATGTAATCGGGCTTCACCTTCATCTTCATGATGTTGGCGAAGCGGCCTCGAGCGTTCTCCAAGTTGCGCCGGCACCTGGCACGCGCGACCTCGGGATCGTCATAGTACTCGTAGACCCCCTCAACACCGTAGACCGTGACGGTGTTCCCGCACACCATTCCCACCACGCCTCGGTCGCCCATCATCTCGTAGGCTAGACCGAAGAGGTCCTCTCCCTTAGGCCACGGTTTCACGCCCTCGACCGGCTCCCAGGATTCGGGGGTCTTTGGCAATCCCAGCTTCTCCACGGGCACGTCGTACGTCGGGGGGTTGTCGCGCGGGTACACGATCGCACCGGGGTCCCAGACGATCTTTCCATTCTCCCGTCGATGCAAGCGCACGACGATCCGCTCATCCGTGCGCTCCACAACGGCCTTGTTCCACGTGTGGCCGAAGTACTTGACAAGGTCGCCTTCCTCCTCGTCAGGGAAGATCACCTGAACCTGATAGTCAAGAAACCCATCGAAGCCGAAGTGCTTCACCGCGTCGATATACGCCTTCCACAGAGGCGGGTCCTCGTACAGGTAGATGTCCCAGAAGGGCTTCCCCGTGAGCCGCGCGGGGATCATGTTCGACACGTCCGGCGCGACGGGCAGACGGTCCGGCACGCCGTGACGCATCGTCGTCAGCATCCGCTGCTTCGGGCTCATGCGTCTCATCTTGGCCCGTCCTCCGCCGCAGCGTTCCGCAGATGAATGATTACATCGTTGAGGCTGCTTGTCCTGACATCGCCCTTCGGACGCCCCAGCAGGAAGCGCACGATCTTCCGCTCCCCGGGCATGAGATCAAAGTAGTTGTCCTCCGGCAGACTTTCGTCGGCCTGGAGTCGGACGCTGAACGCCGGAACGTCCGTCGTCACGGCGACCGCGTCGCCCCCGTAAGGCTCCGGTCGCACCGCGGCCGGCTGGACCGACTGGTCCGCCCAGAAGCTGGGAGGAAAACAGAACTCCTCCCCGCTCAGGCCCTTGTAAGAGGCGAAGAGTTTGCTCGCGGTTGCGACCGTCGTCCCGGCGGCGTCCTCGAGACGGACGTATGCAAAGGAGGCCAAGTTCTCCCACGGCCACGTCAGGGTAGTGCAGAATAAACCCACTCTTGCGGAGGCCCCCGCCTTCACCCGGACGTCTTTCACCCATTCGCAGCGTTTCTCGGCGCCGGCGAAGGCATACCTTCCATAGCGCACCGTGCCGCGAAACTCCCGATCAGAAAGGTTGCTGACCCACACGGAAACGGCGCTCTCTTCCTCCAGGAGGGAAACCGTGATCGGCGCAAACGCACGCTTCATGTAGTAGTACAGCGCCTTCCGCCTGCCGTAGTAGTCGTGAGTCGTCCAGGACGACGTGGGCCAACAGTCGTTGTACATCCAGAAGAGCGCGCCGCCGCACTTGGCAACGTTCCTCCTGTAGGATTCGACCAGAAGCGCCATATGCTCCCCGTGCAGCCGCTGCATCGCATTGACATAAACCTCCAGCGGCAGGCTGTCCGCTTTCGCGCTCACGTACCGCCCTGCGACCCCCTTCTCGAGAACCTCGAAAAGGGCGTTCGCGTGATGGCGGTATGCCTTCGAGCGTTGTGACAGCTCCCCCTCGGGCAGATAGCGGCGCATGCTCTCGATGTCCGGAGGAGATTGCCACGTGTAGAACTCCGTGAAAAACCGCCCGACGGCCCGCGCGCTCTGCCAAATATCCGTGCGCTCGTCCAAGGTCAGACAAGGTTGCAGGGAGTGACAGTCCCCCTCCAGCTCGCTCCTGTGGTAGCTCCCTCCATGGGGACTCGCCGGCCGGTAGATCGCTCCCTTGGCGAGACGCCGCACCAGGCGCAGAAGCGCCTCATCCCAGATCCGCCCGCCGTACAATCGATCCGCGCCCTGACGCTGGTAGACGTCGAACCACGCGTCATGGACCTCGTTGTTCCCGCACCACGCGACGATGCAGGGGTGATTGCGCAGTTCTTTGATGATGTGCTCGGCCTCCCGGGTGCAATTCTCCAGGAACGCCGGGTCGTCGTCCGGATACAAGGCGCAGGCGTACATGAAATCCTGCCAGACCATGATGCCCAGCTCGTCACAGCGGTTGTAGAAGTGCGGCGATTCGTAGATGCCTCCGCCCCAGACCCTCAGCATGTTGAAGTTGCAGCGCACCGCTTCCTCAAGGAGGAGATCGATTCTGCCATCGTCGACGCGAGCAACGATGGAGTCGGCGGGAACCCAGTTCGCCCCCCGGCAAAAGACCTTTCTCCCGTTGATCTCAAAGGCGAATGTCTTTCCCCCCTCGCGCACCGCGCGCTCGACGATGCGCACGCGCCTCACGCCGAAACTCGTCTTGCGGACGACGCGGCCGGCGCCCGCGAGCGAGACCTCCAATTCGTACAGGGGCTGTTCGCCCTCCCCGGCGGGCCACCAGGGCCTCGGGGCTTGCAGGTGGAGCTTCCCTCGCACGATCCCTCTCTTGAGCGCCGTCTTTTCCTCCGCCACGGACCGCCCGCGATCGAGGACGCGCACAACCGCCTCGGCCGGCGCACCGCCCCCGGCAACAGACGTGAAGCGAAAGCTATACTCGACAGCGGCGCAAGAGCAGTCGCGCGAGAACGCCGCCCGCGCATACAGGTCGTCCACGAACCCGACACGCGTCACCTCCAGGCGCACCTCCCGCCAGATGCCACACGTGATTAATCGCGGAGCCCAATCCCACCCGAAAGAGAACTGCGGCTTCCTCAACCACACTCGGTGAAGTTCCCGCTTGTCGGCTAGATATCTAGCTAGTTCCTTTGACTCAACCTCCTCCAGTCCGTTCGTGATCTTGACGAGGATCTCGTTGGGGCCGTTTGACAGCCCCTCGGTCACATCAAAGCAATGGCGTACGAACGCATTCTCGGTGCGCCCGAGAAGCCTCCCGTTGAGATACACCGCCGCAACACAGTCCAGACCTCCGAAAATGAGCCTCGCCCGGAAGGGCCGCGTCGGCGCGGCAAAGTCGAACCGTCGCCGGTACAACCACACCCGATCCTCGACCTTCTCCGCCTCGAAGGAACGCAGACCGTGAAGGGGTTCTTCCAGCAGCCTGTGCGCCATCAGGTCCAGATGGACATCCCCTGGGACCCTCGCCCCCAGCCACCGTCCCCGCGGGTCCTGCGCCGGGATATCCGCTCCTTTACGTGTCCACTGGAACTCCCACGCCCCGTTCAGCGACAATTCCATCGCGCGTCTCTCCTCCAAGCGCAAGTCAGCCCGGCGCTAGTCCCAAAGCTCCTTTTGGAAAGACGCGAAGAAGCAGGGATGCCTGAACCCCGCCTCGAAGTAGATCTTCTGTGCGGCGTTCGTCGGCTCCGTCATGAGCTCGAGCACCGTCGCCCCCTCCCGCGCGAAGTGCTCCACCGCCAGGCTGAAGAGCGCCGTCCCGATCCCCTTCCCGCGTTCCTCGCTCGCCACGGCGATGAGATCGAAATCAGCGATCCCGCACCGCGTCACCCACATCGCTCCGACGAACCCCGCCACGCGACCTCTCCGCGCCGCGATCAGCACCGGGAGCCTCGTCCTCCGCTGCGCGTTGCGTTCCAGCGTCTGCGCGATGGGCTCCCGGATCGTGCGCGCGCACGCGAGAAGCGCCTCGGTATCCTCCTTGTCCGCGAGCCGGAAAGCAAACCCCTCGTCTTGAAGCCTCTCGACTCTCCGCCGCACGGACGCAGACATCTCCCACCCCGCAAGCTCCCGCCTCATGTACAGGTGGATCTGTCTGACCGAATACCCTCTGCCCCACAGCCACCGATACGCCTCCGTCCGCGGATCCACTCCGAAGGCGAACCGCACGTGGGACGCCGGCGAAACAAGCGCCCGCCGCGCCCCCCGCTCCCGCGCCACCTCCTCGAACCTCGCGAGAATCTCGGCGCCCACCCCCTCCCCGCGTTCCCCGGGCCTCACGACGATCGCGGCGAGGTTCGCCGCCTCCTCATCGACCAGCCCCCGCGCGCATCCCGCCGCGAAACCGACAAGGCGGCCGGCGCTGTGCGCCGTAATGATGATGTCCGCCGCAACCCCCACGCGTCCCTCCAGTCTCTCGGCGAACTCCTCCGGCCCAATCGTCCGGTACATCTCCGACTCCGGCGCCGCGACCTCGTTCCAGAGCTGCGCCAGCTCCGCCCGGTCCGCCTGCTCCAGCGGCACGACCTCAACCTTCATGCATCCGCCCCTTCCTTTCGATCTCCCGGACGGCGCTCGCATAGACCTCTTCCACGTCCCGTTTTCTCTCGGCCGGCAGCTCAAACCGGTGCGCTCGAAGCGTCTCCCTCACCTTTTCCCGCGCTCCCTCTACAAGTTCTTTGACGTTCTCATACCTGAACATCAGCTCCGGCTCAAGGTAAGCGGTACGGTACTCGAGCGCCGACGGATGGTCCAGATACATGCCGCTGCGGACCCCGTGCTCGATCAACTCCAGCGTCGTCCATTCCCCCTCCCCACCGTCAAGCCCCATCACGAACTTCTCGACGTGTCGCATGATGTCCGCATGGATGACGAACGCGTGAGGCGCGAAACTCTCCCCCGGCGCTTCTCCGGCGCCCAGAAACGTCCGCGCCCCCGCCAAGGCGTCTACGGCGGCGGTGAACCCGTCCCGGAAAACGTCCCCCGGCCGCTCGAAGTCCCCGCACCGGAAATGGAAACCCATCGTGCGTCCCAGCACGTGTTCGATGACCTGTCGGCTCACACACCCATAGACGAGCGACTCCGGAAAGAACATCCCCGTGTTCATCGTCTTCATGTCGAACAGGAACCCGCCGAACGAGCAGTATCCGGGAATGCGCTCGTCGATGAGCTTCGGTGTCATATACGCCGCGATCGCTTCGGCCAGCCCCTGCACAAGACACCCCGGGATGCGGATCGGCGCCGTCGCGCCCGGCATCGGTACCGCCCCGCCGCCGTAGACGATCCCCGTAAACTGGTTGGGCCTCCCGCGCCGCTCGAAGATGAGCGAAAGCGCCTCATGGTTGAGCTTCAAGGGGCTGATCGGGATCTCCATCGCGCCATAAGGCGGCTTGCGGCCCGCCGCCTCGCCGATGCGACAGAGGTACTCCGTGTCGAACGCATCTGCCGCCGGACCCCACCCCCCGATCTCCCGGCTATTGAGCAAGCATGTCTTGAGCGTGACCAGTTGCCGGAGCTCCGGCCGCACTGTCTGCACGTGCATCGGCGACGGACCGTATGCCCCATAGGCGTCCATCAACTGAGCGCTCAGCGCAAGATCGTCGGGCGTCCCGTAGCGCCTCTCCCCGTTCTCCGGATCGATATACCAGCGGGCCATGTAGGGCCCGGAGAGCCGAAAAGCTTTGGAGTCCGTGCGATTGTAAGAGTATTCGAGGTTGTCCTCCCGGATGCGCGCGATCCATTTCTCGACGAGCGCGCGCGAGTAGCACACGCGCTTCCCCTTGATCTCCACGCCCTCGAAGTCGGCCAAATGCTTTCGGATCCCCTCGTGATCCACCTCGACGCCGGTCCGCTCAAGAATCGCGAGCGCTTCGCCACGGATTCCATCAAGCTGTCCCTGATCCAGTCCGCCGGTCAAAGCATACGTTATCTTGCCCACGACGAATCGCTCCTTCACAAGTCAGCGCCCTGCTCGGCGCTTCCTCACTGAATCCGATACACGTGCACATCGAGCGGCTTCAAGAGATCCTGAAACGTCTCGCCTGCAAGCTTCATGCCCCTGTTCTCAAACAGTACGTTTACCTTGGAATATGACCCCGCGGGCAGCCTGAAAGTCGGCGCCACAGGCAGCTCCTCGTTCGGATTCACCGCGATAACGTACAGTGTCCCCTCGAGCATCTTGCCCAAGACGTGCACTCCGAGTTCTTCAGCGTCCCCGCCGATCTCGACGTGCTCAGTGGACAAGAGCATCTCCGAGAGATGCCGGACTTCTCCGCCGAGCTCGAGCAGCGCCTCCCAATCCTCGGGAAAATCGACGATGCTCACCACCTTGTAGTCCCAGCAGAGCGACCACCACAGAATCCCTTGGACGTCGTGGGTGAGCGCGAGATACGTCATGCACCGGATCTGCTGCGGCGTGGGCGTGAACACAAAGTCCTCCGGGATAGTCTTCATCACCTCTTCTTTCTTCTTCCCGATCTTGGCGAACGGACCGAAAGGCGGCTGGAGGAGCCGCCAGTCGAACGCTTGCACCACAAACCACACCGGCTTCTTGTAGTCCAGCATTTGGTGCGTACGATCCACATACTTGGCCACTTGGACCAGCGGCCTCGAGGGGATGGGGTAGCAGTCGATCCCGATTCCGTCGGCGACCCCCCCGAGCGTCCTCGCAGCGTCCGGCGAGTTCAGCACCCAGAACGCGGGCCGCTTGTGACCGCTGACCAGCAACCCCTCCCACATCGATTTGCACCGGTCGTACCCCTCCTGGCCGCTAGGCTCGTCGATCTTATAGGCCAGCAACTCCGCGTGCCGATCATACCAGGCGCACGACTCGGCGAAGAGTTTGGCAGCTTTCTCATAAAGAGAAGGAGTCAACTCCTCAGCCCCATACCGTTCCTTCAGGATCGGAATGGACATGTTGAAATAGTTGCCGATGTCGCCGTAGAGTTTCACTCCGGCGTTCTCCATCGCTTTCATCTCGGCCCAGTAGTAAACCTCGTCAACCGGGCACCCCTTGTCTTTGGCGATGACCTCGCAGGCGGGCACGGAAATCACAAAGTGAAAGCAGTTGAATCCTGCGCGTGCGAGCTTGTCGTACCACGGGTGAGCAAGGACGTTATCGATCCTGACGTAGAGGATCCTCGGGAAAAAAGGCTCGCCGTTGATGGTTGTGCGGCGATGTTCGTCGATCTTAACGATCGTCCTGTAGGGCTCGCCGCACGCGAAATGCTGCCGCACGCGATTGCCCGGATTTCCACTCGTATCGCTGACACGCACCTCGATCGTGTGAACGCCCCTCTCCAGGTCGCCGGCCGGGATGAACGAAACACCTTCCTCATCCAATTCCGCCTTTGCCGTCACATCCTCGCCGTCCCGCAGCAACCCGGCGGAGCTGAGGTCGATCCCCTTCTCGTCGCTCCACCGCGCGCTGATCTCGGGGCGGACACCCCCCGACGTGGTGTCCAGAGGCGGCTTGACATCCGTGATTGTCGGCGGCGTAGTATCCTCCACCTCGAAGCTCAGCTTGAAGGGCACGACAAAGGCGCGTGGC
>JAZDKG010000223.1:0-5291 GCA_043803205.1 Planctomycetota bacterium | reverse complement strand
GTTCGAGCGTGCGAGACGATACCTCGTCGCGCTGGTTGAGGCAAGACTGTGGGGAAGGGACGAGGGAGAAATGACGAATGACGAAAGGAGGAGGGAAAGGGGGCTTTTCGTTTGGAGGGGATGAAGGCGGTCGATAGAATGGCGGTTCTTATCGGGAAGAGGGCGGGCATGTCGCTCTTGTGGAAAACGGCGGCCTGCGCCATTCTGGTGCTTGCGAGCTTAGCGATCGCGTATGGGATCGTGACGTTAGCGCACTGGGCGATCGCGCGGGCGCGGTAAGAAGAAGGAGAAGATATGTCGTTTGTGGTAGGGATCGACGTAGGGACGACGAGCGCGCGGGCGCTGGTGTGCAACGAGGCGGGGGGCATTTTAGCGAGCGCGGCGGAGGAGTATCCGCTGTACGCCCCGAAGCCGGGGTGGTCGGAGCAGAAGTGCGAGGACTGGTGGGAGGCGACGGTCGTCGCGGTGAACGTGGCGATGGAACAGGCGAAGGTGAAGGCGGAGGAGATCAAGGGGATAGGGCTTACGGGGCAGATGCACGGGGCGGTGTTCCTGGACGAGAAGAACGAAGCGCTGCGGCCGGCGATCCTATGGAACGATCAGCGGACGGCGGAAGAATGCGAGGAGATCACGAGCACGGTGGGGAGGGAGAAGCTGTTAGCGATCGCGGCGAACCCGGCGCTGACGGGGTTCACGGCGCCCAAGATCCTCTGGGTACGCAAGCATGAGCCGGAGGTCTATGAGAAGACGCGGAAGATCCTCCTCCCGAAGGACTACGTGCGATATCGCATGACGGGGGAGCACGCGACGGAGGTGTCAGACGCGAGCGGGACGCTGCTCCTCGACGTGGGGAAGCGGGCGTGGAGCGGGGAACTGCTGAGCGCGTTAGGGATCGACGCCACGCTACTGCCGGCGGTGCACGAGAGCCCGGTCGTAAGCGGGCGACTCACGGTGGAGGCGGCGGCGGAGCTGAGGCTGTGCCCGAGGACTCCCGTGGCCGGGGGCGGCGGGGACCAGGCAGCGGGAGGAGTGGGGAACGGGATCGTGAAGAAAGGGACGATCTCGGCGACGATGGGGACGAGCGGGGTGGTGTTCGCGTTCGCGGACACGGTCCAGACGGACCCGAAGGGGAGGGCGCACACGTTCTGCCACGCGGTGCCGGGGAGATGGCACGTGATGGGGGTCGTGTTGGCGGCGGGGGGATCGTTCCAGTGGCTGCGGGACAACCTGGGGGCGCTGGAGACGGACCAGGCGAAGAGGATCGGGTGCGATCCGTACGAGATCCTGTGCGAGGAGGCGGAGGAGGCGGCGGCGGGGAGCGAGGGGCTGTGGTGGCTGCCGTATCTGACAGGGGAGAGGACGCCTCACGCGGACGCCAACGCGCGGGCGTGCTGGATCGGGATCACGCAGAGGCACGGGAAGAACGAACTCGTACGGGCGGTGATGGAGGGGGCGACGTACGCGATGCGGGACTCGCTTGAGATCATCCGGGAACTAGGGATCGCGGTGGAGGAGATCCGGCTTTCGGGAGGAGGAGCGCGAAGCGCATTCTGGCGGCAGATGCAGGCGAACATCTACGGGCAGGAGGTATGCACGATCAACGCGTCCGAGGGACCGGCGTTCGGGGCGGCACTCATCGCGGGAGTGGGGACGGGGATGTACGGGAGCGTGGAGGAGGCGTGCGAAGCGACGATCTCGGTGACGAGCCGAACGAGCGTAGACGAGAAAGAGAAGGCGATCTACGAGAAGGGGTACCGGATCTACCGGCGACTGTATCCGGCGCTCAGAAAAGAGTTCCAAGAGATCGGGCGGTTCGTGGCGGAGACGAGCGGGGAAGGGGGAGGATAGCCACGAAGACACGAAGAGGGCACGAAGGGCGGAGAACGCCAGCGCGTTCTCCGCCTGTTTTTCTTCGTGAACCTTTGTGTCTTAGCGCCTTAGTGGCGAGTCTTTCCCGGGATGGAGGGGGATCAGAGTTTTTCGCGGATGACGAAGCGGACACCGATCTCGTAGAGGTCGATGGCGCGCACAACGCGGACGGCGACGACGACGCCGTAGATGCCGGTGGAGCCGGCCTTGCTGCTCGTGTAGATCTCGACTTTCTGGCCGAGCTCGAGGACGCGATCGACCTCCATGAGCATTCCGCCATCGGAGATATCGAGGACGCGGCCGAAGCTGTAGGTCGGTTCCAAGGGGAGGGAGTTCTGGTCGAGGAGGCGGTATTTGAGGCTCATGTTAGTTCTGAATCGGGGGAAGCGCCTTCTTTCGACAGGCTGTCCATGGGCATGGGGACTGTTCTGGGGCACCATGATCGATCGGGCTCCTGTATCTTTCGGGGCGTCTTTGGGCCTGCCACAAGTCCTTAGACAGAGGACAATTACGTCGCGCGGGCCGACGGCGCGGGCAGGGACAGGCAGCCGGGGCACGGCCGCGCCGTGGGGCCTTGAGTTGTATATCGGGATTCCCGGGAAAAGAGTTTTCTAAAATTCTCGGAATCGCTGCTTGACAGGGGACAGGCGTGAGGCATAATAGCAATAGAGATAAGGGTTCGAACGGCTTCTTTGACAAATCGCGGTGAGGCACATAATAGGCGCACGCAGGCGACGCCAAGGACGCGGGTCGAGTTATAGCGATCATAGGTTTATCGGCCCAGGAGAGGCGATCGTCGGAGAGGCGCAAGGGTATCCGCCAAGCCGCGCGAGGCGACGAGCCTCGACAGATCGATAGCGCCATCCATTCAGCACTTCCCATAATACCACGGAATTGTGGACGCGGGAGATGCTCAGGCATTTCCTGCGAGGTTCTTTGAGGTTGCGCGCTGATCCCGCAGGTGCGGGAGGGGTCGGCGGCGCAGAGAGCAGAGAGAGAAGGGAAGGAGGTGATGCCTGGCGTAAAGAAGAGATTGGGAGTTGCCACGAAGGCACGAAGACACAAAGAAAAAAGGAGAACAGGATGAGAAAAGGATTTACGTTGATTGAGCTGCTGGTGGTGATGGTCATCATCGCCCTGCTCGTCGGTCTCTTGCTGCCGGCCCTGGGCCGGGCGAGGGAAGAGGCGAGAAGGACACAGTGCCGGAGCAACCTGCGTCAGATCGGTCTGGCACTGACGATCTACAGCAACGACAACCGCGGATGGTCGCCCGCGCACTACGGGACGTATACGGGCAGTGCGACCGACCAGTACAGGTTTGTGGATGCGCCGCATCAGCCGAACCTGAACTGGCAGGCGTGGTTCCTGGTCAAGAACATCTGGGCCTATGCTAACCCGGCGCTCGATGAGGCCGTTGGCGACGTGGCAGTGGCGACGGATTCGCTGGTCACGGGCACAGATGACGATCTGATGGTCCAGCAGGGAACCGTGAACGTCACGGCGCTCAGGTACGTGGGAGCCAGCCAAACGAGTCTCCCGCCCTACCAGGGCAACGGCTACGGCATGGGCGGCAACGTCGGGCCGGCGGTCGCGATCACGGGGCTGGGTCTTCTCTTCTCGGGCGGATACCTCACCCAGAAGGGCGGACAGGTACTCATGTGTCCGAGCTGGCCGGTTGCGATGAACACGCGGCGCTTAGGCTTCGCGATCGAGAACGCGTTCCTGCAGGACAACAAGGAACCGTTCTGGAGCATCCGGGACGTCCCGTGCTGGGACGGCGTCGGCACGGCATCGGCCGATACCGACGGCAACCCGCTGACCGGGATGGACAGCGCGACGAACTGCGACGGGGTCGAGGACCTGGGGCTTCTCATGGTCGACCCGACTGAAGTCAACAGCCCGAGCCTAGGCGGGGAGCGCTGCTCGAACGACTGGCTGATCACCAATTACTGGATGCGCTTCAGGCAGATCAATTTCAGCGCCTTGAAGATCTCCAGCAACATCGGTGTGGCCATCGTGAGCGACACCCTGCTGGGCAACTTTGACGGGGCCGTCTGGTGCCAGAGAGTCATCGGAACGGCCAACACGGGCGACATCCGTCAGAACAGCAGGGGCGCCGGCGACGGCAACTTTGCTGTGAGCACTTTCCGCAACACGTCCTTCGTCCAGAACCATGACGGAGCGTATAACGTCCTGTTTACGGACGGCTCGGTCAAGACGTTCTCGGACGCGGGCCAGGTTGTGAGGAACACGCTCACCGCGACCGACCGGACGACGGGCGGCGACGACAAGAACTACACGCAGCCCGGAGCCGGTTGGAGCGAGGCGAACGACGAGACGAGAAGCGAAAACGTGTTCCCGGTCTACTTCGACCTGATCTACACGCAGGACTAAGTCTGCGGGGAACGCGGAAAGACGAGAACAAGGGCGTCCGCCGGACGGCGGGCGCCCTTGTCATGTACGGGGGGAACGGGATAGCCACAAAGACACCACGACACAAAGGATTCACGAAGGTGAAGCCTTGGTGTCTTGGTGGCAAGGCTTCAGGGAGGGGGGGAGACACCACAGAGGAAACGCAAGGGGTATTAACCGCCGATGAACGCGGATAAACGCCGATAGGCGAGGAGACAAAGGGCCAAGCACAGCACCCAAGGAAGAGCCCCCCCGCGGAGGAGTCATTCGAGGAGTTTGCCCTGGCAGGAGTCGCGGGAACGGAGGGCATCGGTGATCATGGCGAGGACGCGCTGTTTGGGCTCGGGCCAGCGAGGGGCGATGAGGAGGTCGCCTGAGACGTCGCCGACGAGACGCTGGATGGTGACGGAGGAGGGGATGCGCTCGAGGAAGCGCGAGGCCAGATCGGCGTAGCGGGAGGCGGAGAGGGTCTCGAGGTCGCCACGCGCATAGGCGTCGGCGAGGGGGGCGCCTTTGGCGACATAGAGGTGGTGGAGCTTGAGGCCATCGATGGGAAGGCGGGAGAGGGCGTCGGCTGTCTCGAACATCATCTCGGGGGTTTCGCCGGGGAGGCCGAGGATGACGTGGACGCAGATTTTGATGCCCCGAGCGCGGGTACGGCGGACAGCATCGACGAACTCCTCGACATGGTGGGCGCGGTTGACGAGGTCGAGGGTCTGGGGGTGTATGGACTGGAGGCCATATTCGAGCCAGAGCTCGTCGAGGCGGGGGAGGTAGGAGGCGATGAGGTCGAGCACGTCATGGGGGACGCAGTCGGGGCGGGTGCCGATGGAGAGGCCGATGACGTCTTCGACAGCGAGGGCCTCGTCGTAGAGGGCCTTAAGGCGGTCGGGAGGAGCGTAGGTGTTGGTGAAGGCCTGGAAGTAGGCGATGAACTTCCGGGCGCGATAGCGGGCGGAGAGGACGTCGATGCCGGCTTTGACCTGATCGGCGACGCTCTTGCGCTCCGA
>JAZDKG010000222.1:0-2065 GCA_043803205.1 Planctomycetota bacterium | reverse complement strand
GGAGCCGCCGAAGGCGATGTCCTGTGCGGCGTAGCGCACGACGGTCTCGTCAAGCCAGACGCGGCTATCGCGGACCTCGAAGCGGGTGGGGGTCATCTTTTGGACGCCGCCGGTCAATCCGCCGATCGCGCCGGCGAGTCTGGCGAGGAGGAGCGACTCGCGGACGACGAGGTCCCGATACCGGACCTCGCCAGCGGCGCGGACCAAGCCGGAGGCGGCCTTCGAGAGGGGCACCGTCGCCGATGCCAGCTCGACGTCGGCCCAACCGTCGATCTGGGCAAGGTTGCCAAAGATCGGCGAGAGGAAGTGAATGAACTCGACGTCGCGCTTGAGCCTCATGCCTTCGACGACGAGGAGGGGCGACTTGAGCTCGTAGACGGGCGGGTCCTTCATGAGGTCGATCGAGCCGGCGAGGCGGAGTTTTCCCTCGTTGAGCGGGCCGGAGGACTCCGCGACGTAGAGGGTCCCTTGCTTGAGCTCGAGGGGGACGGTCATGGGGCCTGCCACCAGGCCTTTGTAGAGGAGCTTGTCGAAGCCCGCCGTTCCGCGGGCGGCAAGCTTGGAGAGCCGCGCACGCCAGTGGGAGCCCTGGACCGGCCCCGACGCCTCGAGCTTCACAGCGGCGTTCCCCTGGAGCACCATGCCTTCAGGGAGGATCGTTTTGAGGACGGCCTCGAAGGGGCCGAGGTCGGCGGAGAGGTCGAGGGAGAGATCGAGGTCCTGTTGCGTCCGGTAGTTTGCGAGCACCCCCTTCGCTTTGAGGTTCGCGGGGGAGGAGGAGACGGAAAGGGACTCAAGCGTAAGCTTTTGGGCGGCGCGGTCGGCCCGGAGGCGGGCGACGACGTCGACGGGGGTTTCGCCGAAGGCGATCACGGCGGCTCCGTCGTCCATGGAGAAGCGCTCGACGAGGATCTTCGCGGAGGCCTGGGTGACCTTCGAGGCGGTCGAAGCGGAAAGCTCGATCCGGGCGGAGCCGGCGAGCTTGAGGGAATCGGGGACGGAGAGGAGGGCGCCATAGCGTTCCAGGAAGGGGGCGAGCTGGACCCGGCCAGCGACCTTTGCACTCGCAGGGAGAGGCTCTTTGCCCAGCTCATCGAAGACGAACTGGGAAACAAGGTGCAGATTCGGAGCATCCAGGACGAGACGGTCGAAGCGCAGGCCGGCGGAGGAGAAGTCGTAGGTGAGGCTGAGGTCCGCCTTGAGGCTAGACTCGCGGAGGCGGGCGGATTCTCCCTCGGGCTTCGGGAGCGTAAGGTCGAGGTCGGCACAGGCGAGCTTCCCGTCGGCGAGAAGAGTCTTGCCCCGGCGGAAATCGAGCTTTCCGGACCAGGCGACGTCGCCCTGGAGGGAGTATCCCGCGAGGCGACCTTCGAGGAAGGGGGCGGCGAGCGCCAGGGGGAAGGCGAGATCACCCTGGAGGGAGAGGGAGCCGTCGGAGCGGACGGCGTTGGCGTCGCCTGAGAGGCGCGCCAAGTCGGGGTACTTCGGGGTCGAGACGCGCAGGCGGGAAAGGGCGAGCTCGCCGCCGGCGGTCGCGGGGCGCCAAGCGCCGGCAAGGTCCACGGAGACGTTGTTGTCCTCGAAGAGGGCGCTCTCCACATCGGGCTTGCGGAGGGAGAAGGCCGCGATATCCGCGACGAGATCGAAGGAGAAGGGGGACTTGGAGTCCGCCGAGAGCGAGCCCCGGCCCTTGAGGGAGCCGGCGTATCGAACGGCGGAGGGAAGGAGACCGTCGGTCTGGACGTCGAGCGCGGCGAGATCACAAAGGAGGCGATCGAGGGATACGCGCAGGTTGGCGGCGGAGCGCAGGCGGGCGGCGCCGGCGCACTCGGCGAAGTCGGTCTTGACGAGGAAGGATTCGAGGACGAGGGCGGCGTCATCGCCCGAGGTCCAGGCGCCTTTGGCGGAGAGCGCGGCGGACTTGGAGCGAAGCGCGGAGGGACGAATCTCGCCAAGGAAGCCTGCGAGGGAGAGGTCGGAGCATTTGGCGCTGAGGTCGAAGCCGGAGGCGCCATCCGTTTCGGCGACGCGAAAGTCGCTTTCGATCCTGCCCGACGCGCGCAGG
>JAZDKG010000221.1:0-22357 GCA_043803205.1 Planctomycetota bacterium | reverse complement strand
ACCTGGAGAAGGCCATCGCCAGCTTCCGGAGACGCAAGCGCAAGTTCGGGGGCCTGTGATCGGAGGGGCAATGAAGAAACGAGCGTTATACGGGGGGATTCTCGCCCTCGGGGTCTTGGCCCTGCTGGCGGCCGATTACCGGTGGAGGATCGACGCGCTCTTCGTGGGCGTGGTAACGGCGATCTCCATAGCGGGGTTCATCGAGTTCGCGTTGCTTCTGCGCAAGCGCGAGATCCCCGTTTTCGTAAAGAGCGGAGCCTTGTTCTGTGGGCTCCTCGTGATCGCCATGTACCTGGCCTGTGGCGGAGACCGGGCTGCGTTCTGGGCCGTTCCGGGCATACTGCTTCTTGCCCTCTTCTACTGGTTGGCGCGTTCGGCGATCCGTGAGGGAACGACGCCGATTGTCGGCGCGTCGGCGTCGATGCTGGGACTAGCGTACATCGGCCTTTCGATAGGCTCGCTTTTCCCTCTGCGCGCCGAGGGCACAGGGAGTGAAGGGACGGTCATGGTCGTGGCGACCGTAGCCGCGATCAAGCTGGGGGACATCGTCGCGTATCTTGTCGGGGTCTCACTAGGCAAACACAAGCTGGCGCCCGTCATCTCGCCGAACAAGACCGTAGAGGGACTGATCGGGCAACTCGCCGCAGGCGCACTCGCGGGATTCGTCCTGCTCGCAGTGGTGTGGCAGGTCTACCCGGCCGGCGCGGCGGCGCTCTTCGGGTTGGTGGTCTCGGCGGCGGGGGGCGCCGGCGACCTCGCGGAGTCGAAGCTCAAACGGATGTGCGCGGTGAAGGACTCCGGGAACGCGTTCAGCGCGTTCGGCGGCGTTCTGGACCTGTTGGACAGCGTTCTTCTCGGCGTGCCCGTCGCCTATGCGCTGACGGTGCTTTACCGGTGGATGGGGATCTAGAGGATGCAGGAGATTCTCAAGGTCGCGGATCAGGAGGAAGCGCGGGCGCTCTTGGGGACGCACGACGTCGTGCTCAAGAAGTTACGGGACGACTTCGACCTCTCCGTCTGGGCGCGCGACACGGAGATTCACCTCTCGGGGGACCCGGAGCCCGTCTCGGACGGGATGCGCGTGCTCGAGAACCTGAAACTCATTCTCGTTGAATCGGGCCGGATCACTCCGGACGACATCGACAACGCCTTCGCGGACGTTCGGCGCGAGACCCCCGAGTACGCCCGACACCGGATCGAGGTGCTCGTGCCGGGGCGTCATGTCCGGCCCCGCAGCAGCGGCCAACTGCGCTACGTGCGCACGATCGAAGAGCACGACCTCGTTTTCTGCAAAGGGCCGGCGGGCACCGGGAAGACGTATTTGGCCGTGGCGCTCGCCGCGAACTACCTGCGCATGAGAAGGGTCAAGCGGATATGCCTCGTCCGGCCGGCGGTAGAAGCCGGAGAAAAGCTGGGGTACCTTCCGGGCGACATCGCGGCGAAGGTCAATCCGTACCTCCGGCCCGTGTACGACGCGCTGAACGAGATGCTCGAGTTCGGGAACCTCAAGAAATACATGGAGAACGACATCATCGAGGTGGCCCCGCTGGCCTACATGCGGGGGAGGACCCTCAACGATTCGTTCATCATCCTCGACGAGGCGCAGAACACGACGATCGGGCAGATGAAGATGTTCCTCACGCGCTTAGGGATGCGGTCGAAGTTCGTGGTAACGGGGGACACGTCGCAGGTGGACCTGCCGGCGGGACAGACATCGGGACTCATCGACGCGGAGGGGTTGCTGGCGGAGGTGGACGGGGTCGCCTTCGTGACGCTCACCGCGCGGGACATCGTGAGACACAGCCTCGTGCAGCGCATTGTGAACGCCTACGACGCCCGGGACGCCAAGACGAGAAGGGCGCGCCCCGCTCGCAGGGAGAAGAGCGCGCCCCGACGCGAGGACTGAGGTGTCTGCTTTGACGCGAAAGAGCCGGTGGCGAAGACTGACGCGCGAGAGGGACGCGGCCCGCGTCACGCGCGCTACGCTGCGCCAGACGATAGAGAAGCTGTGGCCTCACTTGGTGTTGGGGGCGGCTTTCACCGTCCTGTGCGCGCTTCTCCTGTCCTTGGCGGAACGCCCCCTGCCAGTGCGGGTTGGGGAGCGCGCGTCCTTCGATATCGTGAGTCGCGTGGCCTTCTCCTTCTCCGACGAGCAAGCCACGCGGAACGCGCGGTACGAAGCCGTTGTAAGAACCCCATACGTCTATCGCTTCCACCACGAGCGTTTCGACACACTCAGGGCGAATCTGACCAAGACTCTGGAGGCGCTCGCCCGGCCCGGCGGCCAGCCGCCAGCGGATTCCGGGCTCAGCGGGCCCGTCACGCTTTCCGAGGAGGAGGCGGACGCCGTCCGAAAGGCTTTAGCGGTCCCCAAGGCGCAGTCGACCGGCTGGTTTCTCCAAGACCTGTTTCTGGAGCTCGAAGAACGTGTTTTCATCAGCGACGACCGATATGAGACGGAGAGAAACCGCAGCCGAATCGCCGTCCGACGGGGAGACGCCCACGAGGTGGTCCCCGTCGCCAACGTCCATCCGGAGCGGGAGATTGAGAGGGAACTTCGTTCCTTCGGGGACTCACGGCGACTGCGGGCATTGGACATCAGCGGGGGCTTCTTCCAGGCGATGGTCAAAGTCCTAGCTGCGAGTCTCAAGGGACTCTACGAGTACGACCTCCCGGCGACGGAACTGGCATGGGCCCAGGCACGCGACCGGGTTGAGCCCATCATCATCACCCGGCACCGGAAAGACGTTCTGGTCAACGCCGGGGAAACGATCACAGAGAAGCATCTGCTGGTTCTCGAGAAGGAGCGGGAGGCATATCACAACGCGCAGCAGGATCGCAGGGACAACCGCGCGGCGGGCCTCTTGCTCGTGACCGCGGCCGCGGTCTTCCTGTGCGCCGCCTGCGCGGCCGGCGCCATCGGTCCGGCGCGGGTGAGGGTCCGTCACTGGTCGGCGGGCGTCCTGGTGCTGCTGATCTTAGTCTTCGCCCATATCGTCCTACGGGAGCGGTGGAGTCCCTATGTAGTTCCCCTGGGTTTCGTGTCGGTGATCCTTTCGATCACCTATGGGGAGGGCTTGGGGCTCGCCGCCAGCGCCCTAGCGGCGGTGCTCATGGGCATTCTGTTCGGCAACAGCTTCCTCGTCGGGGTGACGTACCTAGCGGGCGCCGTGGTCGCCGTGATCGGATCCCGACACATCGCCGACCGGATTCGACTCATGCTCGTGGGGGTAGCGGTGGGCGCGGTCCAGTTCCTCACGATCTACGGACTCGGGCTCGTGATGAACAGCGACCCAATCGTCCTTTTCTGGGAGGCGGCCTGGGGGCTAGCGGGAGGGATCATCGCGGGGTTATTGGCCACAGGCCTGCTCCCCTTCATCGAGAGGCTCTTCAACGTGTCCACGTCGCTGGGCCTACTGGAGCTGTCGGATCTAAACACGTCCCTGATGCAGCGCCTAGCGATCGCCGCCCCGGGCACTTACAACCACAGCCTCATCGTAGGCCACCTTGCGGAGGCCGGCGCCAAGGCCGTAGGCGCGAACGCGCTCCTATCGCGCGTGGGAAGTTTCTACCACGACATCGGGAAGATGAACAAGCCCGAGTATTTCGTGGAGAACCGGGGGACGCTGGAAAGCAAGCACACGAGGCTCTCGCCGAGGATGAGCGCGCTCGTGATCATCGCCCATACGAAGGACGGGCTGGAACTAGCGGCGCACCACAAGCTTCTCGGGCCCATCCGCGATATCATCGCGCAGCATCACGGCACGACGCTGGTACAGTATTTTTACGAGCAGGCGCGCCAGACGAGCGGCGGCGAAGAGCCGAACAGCGAGGCGTTCCGATACCCCGGGCCGAAGCCCCAGACCAAGGAGGCGGCCATCGTGATGTTAGCCGACGCGGTGGAAAGCGCCTCCCGCACGCTCCGGGAACCCACGCCATCGCGGGTGCAGGCTCTTGTCACGCGGATCTGCGAGGCGAAGCTTAAGGATGGGCAGCTCGACGAGTGCGAGCTGACGCTGAAGGAACTCAAGAAGATCGCCGACGAGCTGACGCGGGCGCTATCGGGCATGTTTCACGCACGCGTGGTCTATCCCTCCTACGCCAGTTAGGCGATGAGGCAAATGCCGGCCGCGAGAAGAAAACGTGCGAAAGAGGAACACAAGGTGGCGTTCGCCCGCCTCGGAACCGCCGTGCGACTCCGCCGGAAGCCGCTGGCCGAGGTAGTCCGCGCGATCCTCGCGGAACGCGGCGGTCCCCGCGGGACTCTGTCCCTCTGCGCGGTATCGGACGTTGAGATGAGGCGGCTGAGCTCGACGTACAAGGGCTCGGCCGACACAACGGACGTCCTAGCGTTCGACCTTGCGGACGGGCTGGCGGGGCCGCCGGTGAGCGGCGAGGTCATTGTGAACGCCGAGCTCGCCCAGACCGCCGGGCGCCGATACGGAAACACGCCCGACCGCGAGCTGGCTCTCTACGTCATCCACGGGACGCTGCATCTATCGGGGCTCGACGACGGGACCGCGGCGGCGCGGCGCGGGATGCGCGCCGCGGAGGCGACGTACCTCGCGCTCTACGACCGCCTGTGCGCCCCGCGGCCGCGACATCGGCGACGCGAAGGAGGAAAGCCATCGAAGCATTAACGATCAGTCTCCTTGTCCTCTCCCAGGCGGTCTTCTTCTACCTGACGCTCCTGCGGACCGCCCTGCGTAAGGCAAGTCCCTTGCGAATCGAGAAGGAGAGCCGGGAAGAGCCGGACAACGACGCTCTTCTCGGGCTGCTGGAACGCAGGGAAGAGCTCATCAACTCGGCGGACGCGGTGCGCACGACCGTGGTGATCGCGGGCGTCCTCCTGTTAGGGCTGCTGCTCGAGGATCTGCCGGCGCGTCTGGGGGCGCTGGCGACGTTCGGCGGATCGCTCCTGCTCCTGGGGACAGGGGCGCTCATCGGCCGGGCGCTCGGGCGGGCACAGGCGGAGGGGATCGTCCGCTCCAACACGGGGGTCCTTTCGGCGCTGGACCGGCTCCTCGCCGTGCGCCGCATAGCGGTGTGGATCGAGGAGGCCCTTATGCGGCTGGCGGGCGCTCGACGGCAGAGCGCGGAGGAAAAGGTCGAAGAGGAGATCCTCGAGGTGGTAACCGAAGGCGAGCGCGAGGGCGGGATCGAGGAAGACGCGAAGGAGATGATCGAGAACATCATCGAGTTCCGCGACCTCGACGTAAGCCTTCTCATGACGCCCCGCACGCGCATGGTGGCGATCGAGGACACGCACAGCCTGCTGGACGCCCTCGATCTCATCCTGCGTTCGGGGCACTCGCGCATCCCCGTCTATCACGACAACCGCGACCACGTGGTCGGGATTCTCTATGAGAGGGACGTCCTGCGGGCACTGGGACGGGCCGACACTTCGCGCGCGCTCACGGAACTCATGAGCCCCCCCTACTTCGTGCCGGAGAGCGTGCGCGTGCGGGGCCTGCTCCGGGACCTCAAGCGACGGGGGATTCACATTGCGATCGTGCTGGACGAGTACGGGGGGACGGCGGGGCTGATCACACTCGCCGACGTGGTGGAAGAGATCGTCGGAGAGTTCCCCGAAAAGCCGCTCAGGACGGAGGAGCCCGAGTTCCGCGCTCTGGCGCCGGAGGCGGCGGAGGTCTCGGGGACGATGCGGATCGACGAGCTCAACGAACGGATGGATCTGAGCTTGCCAGAAGACGAGACCTTCGCTACAATCGGCGGCCTCGCGGCGAGCGTCTCGGGACGCGTGCCTGCGCCCGGCGAACGGTTGCGTTACCGGAACATCGCGCTCACCGTCGTCGAAGCCGACGAGAGGAACGTGCGCAGGCTGCGAGTGGACGTAGTCAACGAGCCACCGGACAATACGTAAGGGCGGACGACCGGCGTGTATCACGCGAGGGTCAAGACCGAGGCGACGGTTCTGAAGGTCATCGACTGGAGCGCAACAAGCCAAGTGCTCACGCTGCTGACCCGGGACTTCGGAAAGGTCAGCGCACTGGCCAAGGGGGCGCGCCGGATGACCGCGGGTTTCAACGCCTACGACGGTCCGTTCGAGCCCGGCAGCACCGGCGAGTTCGTCCTGATCCTCCGCGACACGACGCTGTCCACCGTGACGGAACGATGGCTGCGCTTTTCGCTGTCGCGCGCGGCCGACGACCCATGCCACCTCTACTGCGCCTGTTTCCTCCTTGAGATGGCAAACGCCCTGACAGTGCCGAACGATCCGCACAGGGAAGCGTACGATCTCTTAGCGTCCAGCCTCCGGCGGATCGAGCGAAGCCGCATGCCCGTGCTTCTCTCGGCCGCTTTCGCGTTCAAGTTGTTCCGGATGCTGGGCTTCCTGTCGGATGTGGCTATGTGCGTGGAATGCGGAAGACGGCTTGCGCGACGGGCCCGTCACAGGTGGAGTTCCGCACATGCGGGGGTCCTGTGCCCTGACTGCGATGGGAGCGCCGCGTCCATGCCGGTGTCGGGCGCGGCGGTCGGAACGATCTCCCGGATCACGGCGCGCCCGCCGGCGGCTCTGTCCGGCCTGCGCGCCAGTCTGCCGGTGCTACGCGAGCTCATCGGGCTGGCGGGGACGATCACGGCCGCCCTCACCGATCGTCCCATGCGAACGACGCGATTCCTGCTGGAAGGATGTCTGTCCCCATGAGAACGCTTCGCATCGCCTGGCTCGGAGTGTCGGTCCTGCTCCTCGTGCCGGCGGGAGCCCACGCGCAGCTGCGTTGGGACGCGCGGGAGCAAGCGTGGTCCGGCGCGAAGAAAGCGCAAGTCTCCGCCGAGCCCGGCTCACCGGAGGCGGAGTATCTGGACGCGGTCTCGATGATGGAGGCGGGCGCCTTCCGCCCGGCCCTGCGGAAGCTGGAGGCGCTCCAAGCCCAGCATCCGCAGTCACTCCTCCGGGAGAAGATCCTTTTCCGGATCGCCGAATGCCGCTACCACAGGAAGGACTACAGGGGCGCGTACGACAAGCTCCGCGAGCTGGGGTTCTCGACGGAGCACGAGTTCTCGAAGCAAGCGGTGGAGCTGGAGCTTTCGATCGCGGACGCGCTGTTGCACGGCGGCAAAGTGAAACTGCTGGGGTTCATCCGCGTCAGCGGGAAGTCCACTGGGGAGAAGATCCTGAGGGACTTCATCGATCGCAACCCGCGGGGTCCCTATGCGGATGACGCGCTGTTCCTCTTAGCGCGCTTCTATCTGGACAACCGGCGCTACGACGACGCGGCGACGAACTTCGCGTTCCTCGCCTCGACGTTTCCCAGAAGCGACTACGCGCAGGAGAGCGAGTACCTGGAGAGCCGCTCGCGCTTTCTCTCGTGTCGCGGGCCGCAGTATGACACGCAGCCTCTCCGGGAGGCGCGCGACGGGTACAGGATCTTTCTGCAGAAGTATCCGCAGAGCGAGCTCGCGGAGGAGATCCAGAAGGATCTCTGCGCCGTCGAGAACATGCTGGCGGAGAAGTTGTGGCTCGTGGCCGAGTTTTACCGCCGGGATCGGCAGGGGCCCAGCGCAGCCGTATACTATCGGGCAATCATGACCGAATTCCCGCAGTCGCCGCGGGCGGCGCAGGCCGAGAAGCGTCTGACGCGCATGCCAAGCCCCCCGATCACAGAAGAACAGAAGGAGGATGCAGGTGCCAACGCGCAGGAATAGCCGTTCGCCCTCGCTCGAAGGGCGGGTCCTTCTGGGGTGGGCCCTAGCGGGCCTTCTCGGGTGGCTGGGAACGGGATGCCAGTACAGCACCGGGCCGCTCGTATCCCCCGAATACCGCACCGTGGCGGTACCGATCTTCCAGAACCGCACGCGCTACCGGGAATTCGAGTTCGCATTGACGCGCGAGGTCGTCAACGAGATCGAGCGGAAGACGCATCTGAAGGTGGTGAACGAGCGGGCGGTCGCGGATACAATTCTCACGGGGGAGATCAGCGACTACCGGCTCATCCCCACGACCGAGAACCGGCAGGACGAGCCGACGACGTACACTGTGGTGCTCGCGCTGAACCTCAAGTGGACCGAGCGCAGGACGGGCAAGACGCTCATGGACAAGCGCAACTTCAGCCAGTCGGCGGAAGCGGCCTTCGAGGCGGGCGAGACCCTGGAGACGGCGCGCGATGAGGCGTTCCGCGACATAGCGAAGCGCATCGTCGAGCACATGGAGAGCGAGTGGTAAGAAGCGAGAAGCCGAAACCCGTGTCCGAGAAACCCCAGCACAGCAAGCCCCCCGTCGGGGGGAGCGATGGCCCGCGGAGCCCGCGTTTCCTCGCGGTGCTACTCGGGGCGATGCTGATCCTGGGCCTGGTGGCGATTCTGCTGCGCGACAAGGTGGGCAGGACGAAGACGGCGAACATCATGGAGTTCGCGCAGATCCTAGCGGAGGAGAAGGACCTGCGCCAGCGCAACGCGCCCCGGATCGACAAGGCGAGCATCTACGAGGACAAAGTGACCCTGGAGTTCTCCGAGCCGCAGGACGGCTTCAGCTACTGGAAGTATCCGCTTCTGGACGAGCGCGCCCGGGAGGACGCGACGGAGAAGTTGCGCGCCGCCGGCATAGGCGCCGACGTCATCCCTCGCAGCCCCCTCTCCCAGCTCCTCCCCGTGATCCTGCCCATGGTGATCATCTTGGTCATCTTCTACCTCATCTTCCTGCGCCAGATGCGTCAGGCAGGGGCGGACGGCGCGGTGCTGTCGTTCGGAAAGAGCCGGGCCAAGCTGGCCACGAAGAAGACGGGGGTGACGTTCGATGACGTGGCGGGGATCAACGAGGCGAAGGAAGACGTGACGGAGATAATCGCGTTCCTCAAGGACCCGAAACGCTTCGAGCGCCTTGGCGGCCGCATCCCGAAGGGCGTCCTCCTCATAGGGCCTCCCGGCAGCGGAAAGACGCTTCTGGCGAAGGCGATCGCGGGCGAAGCCGACGTCCCCTTCTACAGCATCTCGGGAAGCGACTTCGTGGAGATGTTCGTGGGTGTCGGGGCAAGCCGCGTGCGCGACCTCTTCCGACAGGCCAAGGAGAACGCCCCCTGCATCATCTTTCTCGACGAGATCGACGCCGTGGGGAGACGCCGGGGACACGGCTGGGGCGGCGGACACGACGAGCGGGAGCAGACGCTCAACGCCATCCTGGTGGAGATGGACGGCTTCGACACGAACGACAGCGTGATCCTGCTGGCCGCCACGAACCGCCCGGACGTGCTCGATCCCGCCTTGCGACGTCCGGGGCGGTTCGACCGCGAGGTCATGGTCGATCTCCCCGACCTCAAGGGCAGGGAGGCCATCCTCAAGGTGCACGCGAGACGCTGCAAGCTCGCCAGCGGCATCGACCTGTCGGTGCTCGCGCGAGGCACGCCGATGTTCTCCGGGGCCGATCTCGAGGCGATCATCAACGAGTCCGCCATCGTCGCCGTCATGAAGGACAAGGACGCGATCGAGATGGAGGACCTCGAGGAGGCGCGGGACAAGATCGCCTGGGGCCGACAGAAACGAAGCCGCGTCATGGCCGAGGAGGACAAGCTCGTGGCCGCGTTCCACGAGGCCGGCCACACGCTGGTGACCAAGCTCATCCCCGAGGCGGAGCCCCTCCACAAGGTGACGATCATCCCCCGGGGGATGGCCGTCGGCTCCACCATGAGCCTGCCGGAAAGGGACCGCTACCAGTATCCCCGCAGCCGGATGCTGGCGCAGGTGGCGGTCCTCTTCGCCGGACGGACGGCGGAGGAGATCTTCTGCAACGACATCAGCAGCGGCTCGGCGAACGACATCAAGCGCGCCACCGACATCGTACGCTCCATGGTGCGGGAGTGGGGGATGAGCGACGTCATCGGCCCCGTCAACTACGCGGACTCCGAAGAGAAGCTCTTCGGAGGGGAGGTGCTCCTAGCGCACGAGTACAGCGAGGCGACCGCGATCGAGATCGACAAAGAGGTTCGGACGATCGTCAAGACCTGCCTCGATCGGGCCCGGACGCTCATCTCCGAACACAAGGACGCCTGCCGGCGCATCGCGGAAGCCCTGCTCAAGTATGAGGTCCTCTCCGCGGAGGACGTGGACGCCCTGATCGCAGGAAAAGAGCTCGCCCCCCGGAAGCCGTCCGAGGGCGGAAGCCGCCAGGCGGCCGATCCCGCGACTGCGGGACCGCAGGCTCTAGCCGACACGCCAGGCGCCCAGACGTCCGCACAGAGCGACGGACCGACAAAGGCATAGGAGACGGGCGTCGGCCTCTCTTCGAGCAAGGGTCCCATGAGCCGCGGCAGCGATCGTCCTATCGCCCCTCGCGACGGTTTCCTGGTTCGTCCCCTCCAGTCCGACTTGGAGCTTGAGCGCCTGCGCGGCGCACTCGTCCCGTGGGGCACGCCGTTGGAATCCCTGGATCCCGACCTCCTCTTCCTGATCGACTTCGCCTCGGCGGCCGACGCGCAACGCGCCGCTGCGTCGCTCGCGGACGCACCCGTTCAGCTCACGCGGTTGAGCGGGGGGCAACGGACGACGCTCCTTCTCCGGGGGACAAGGAAGGTTCTCGCATCGCTTCGGGCGACCGAGCCGCCCGCGCTTGCACTCCGACTGCGGGAGGCCGCCACACGCACGGGGCGGGACGCTCCGCGCCTCGTCCTCCCCGACAGAACCCTGGTTCTGGACCGTCCGCACATCATGGGGATCGTGAACGTCACCCCCGACTCCTTCTATGACGGGGGACGGTACGCCGACGCCGGACGGGCCGTCGGACACGCTCTCGACCTCGTCGGGGAGGGGGCGGACATCGTGGACATCGGCGGACAGTCCAGCCGCCCGGGGAGCCAGGAAGTGAGCGCCGCTGAAGAGCTAAGGAGGGTGCTCCCCGTGGTGCAGGCGGTCGCCAAGGCGGCGCGCGTGCCGATCTCGGTGGACACCAGCCGGGCGGAGGTGGCTTGCGCGTGTGCGGACGCAGGGGCGACGATCCTCAACGACATCCGGGGCTTGCGGGGGGAGGACGCGCTCATCGAACTCGCAGCGAAACGCGGCCTGGGGGCGATTCTCATGCACATGCGGGGGACGCCCGCGACCATGCAGACGGACCTCGCCTACGACGACCTCATGGGCGACATCCTGTGGTATCTGGGGGGGAGCGTCCGTCTGGCCCTGGAGGGCGGGGTGGGGTCGGAGTCGCTCTCCATCGACCCGGGGATCGGGTTCGGGAAGAGCGCGGATCAGAACTTAGAGATCCTCCGGCGGCTGCACGAGTTTTCGGGTCTGGGGCTTCCGATCACGGTCGGGGCATCGAGAAAATCCTTCATCGGGCAAACGCTCGACCGCCCGGCGGACGATAGAATCCTTGGGACCCACGCGACGACCGCGCTCGCTGCGGCGGGCGGCGCACACATCCTGCGCGTGCACGACGTCAAGGAGACGCGCGATGTGGCGCGGATGGCCCACGCGATCGCACGCGCGGGTGGACCCACGAAGGGATCGGGAGTCACATGATCTCGTTTCTGCTCGCTTACTGGAAAGCCTTCGTCGAGATCGCGATCCTCTCGTCGGCGGTCTTTCTCATCATGCGCTTTGTCGCGGGGACACGGGGATTCGGGGTCGTGCGCGGCTTCGTCATGCTTCTTGTGCTGGCGTTCTTCGGTCTGACGCTTGTGGCGCGCTTCCTTCTGGAGCTGCCGCGCATCGAGTATATCCTCCGGCAGCTCATCGGCGTATCGCTCGTGGCGGTCATAGTCATCTTTCAGCCGGAGCTACGACGGGGTCTCATGCGCCTCGGTCAGCGTCCGTTCTGGAGAACCTTTCTCTCGGAGCGCACGAGCGTCGTGGATGAGCTTGTTGAGGCGCTCCAGTCGCTCTCGCGCAACCGCATCGGGGCACTGATCGCGTTCCAGCGCAACGTGGGACTCGGGTTCATCATCGAGGGCGGGATTCCTCTGGACTCGGAGATCACGTCGGAGCTCATCCAGTCCATCTTCTGGCCCGGGTCGCCCCTGCACGACGGGGCGGCGGTGATCCTCGAACGACGCGTCGCCGCCGCCGGCTGCCTTTTGCCCCTGAGCGAGAACCCGGCCTTCGGGACGCGACATGGGACCCGGCACCGCGCGGCAATCGGCCTCACCGAGGAGACGGACGCGGTTTGCGTCGTGGTGAGCGAGGAGACCGGACGCATCTCCTTCTGTTTCGACGGGCGCATCCGCGAGGATCTCCCTCCCGACGAGGTCACGCGCATTCTCAGCGACTTCCTAGCCGAGAAGGAGGAAGGGTACTAGGATGAGAGAGGCTCAGTGGCGCCGGTCCCGCTACACGCGGCGAGATCTTATCGCCGCGATCGTCTTCAGCATCGTGCTCGGGCTGGCGCTGTGGCTCTTCGCGCGCGGCGAGGTGGAGATCGAGCGCCGCATCGAGGCCACGCTCTACTTGACCGCGGATCAGGGGACCGTGGTGCAGCCGTCGAGTTTCCCCTTGACGGTTGTTCTCCGCGGCTCGAAGACCGTGGTGGAAAGCATGGGCGATGTCCACGGGAGCTATCGCGTGCCCCCCAGTGACGAGGACAAGCGCATCACGCTGCCGCTCGACCGCAAGCACTTCAATCTTCCTCCCGAGGTCGCCGTCGCCTTTTTCATCCCGTCGGAGGTGGAGTTCAACGTTTCCATCCTCATCTCCCGCTCGGTTCCCATCCGGTTGACGCTGACGGGACAGCCGGACCCCGGGTTCGTAGCGAACGAGGAGACATCGTCCGTAAGTCCTGCGGAGGCGGTCCTGACGGGGCCGCGGTCGGTGCTCGCCAACCCCGCGATCACCCACGTTCCGACGGAGCCGGTCTCGCTTGCTTTCCGCTCCTCTCCGTTCACCGTCTCGCAACTCAACATAGACACCCTGGCGCTGGGACCGGGGCTGCGCACGCCGACCCGAGCGACGGCCCGGGTCGTGATCGAGTCGAAGCGGTCCAACCGCACCTTCGAGAACTGCCCGGTGAGGATTCTCCTGCCGCCCAACGCGGCGTTCCTCCCGGTCATCAAGAAGCCGGTGGTGACCGTGGAACTTTCGGGGCCGGCGGACGCGCTGGCCACCCTCAAGCCGGGGGACATCCTCGTCTACGCGCGCATCGACAAGCCTCAACCCACCCCGTTCTACGTGGACTGCGCGGTACACGTGCCCCCGGGAATGGCGCTCACGCTCGTGGGCTTGCCTCCGCGCGTCGCGGTTGATAACATCGTGGAAGTCAGCCTCACCACCAGCGGCGAATCTTAGGAGTCCCCGTGAAGACCGTGAAGAGGTACGTGGACGAGCTCGTGGGCGCCGCGCGGGATGCGCGCCGGCCGTTAGCATCGGCGTCGACGGCGAAGAAGAACGAGGCGCTGCTATCATGCGCGGACGCCATGCTCGCGCGGGCGGACGAGCTTGCCGGCGCAAACGCCGCGGACATAGCGGCGGCGCGGAAGGCGCGGCTGGGAAACGCATTTCTCGACCGGCTGACCCTCTCGGAGGCGCGAATCCGCGGCCTAGCCGAAGGCCTGCGCACCGTGGGGGCGCTCCCGGACCCCGTAGGGAGAGTCCTCTGGGGGACACGGCGACCCAACGGTCTATCGATCCGCAAGGTGAGCGTCCCGATCGGCGTGATCTTCATGATTTACGAATCCCGCCCGAACGTGACCGCGGAGGCGGCGGGACTGTGTCTCAAGAGCGGGAACCCGGTCATCCTGCGGACGGGAAGAGAGGCCCTCCAGTCCAGTCTCGCGATCCACAGGCTGATTGCGGACACGATCGAGAACGCGGGGCTCCCGGCGGGAAGCGTGCAACTGGTCGATACCCCCGATCGCGCGGTGGTGGGGGAGCTTCTGGGGAGGGACGATGCCATCGACCTCGTGATCCCCCGGGGAGGGAAGTCGCTTATCCGTCGGGTCGCCGAGGAGTCTTCGATCCCCGTGATCAAGCACTACGAAGGGATCTGTCACACGTTCGTGGACGCCTCCGCGGACGTCACGATGGCGGTGGAGGTGTGCATGAACGCCAAGGTGCAGCGGCCCGGGGTCTGCAACGCCATGGAGACGCTGCTCGTGCACCGGGGGATCGCGCGACGGTTTCTGCCCCGCCTTGCAAAGAGGATGGTGTCCGCCGGGGTGGAACTGCGAGGGTGTCCGCGGACGCGCAAGATCGTCCGTAGCGTCAAGGCGGCGACGGAACGGGATTGGCGCACCGAGTACTTAGCCCCCATTCTCTCGATCCGCGTGGTGGACTCGACGGAACAGGCGATCGAGCACATCGAGACGTATGGGAGCGCCCATTCCGACGCCATCATCACGCGGGACTTAGCCAGCGCGGCGCTCTTCGAGCGCGACGTCGACTCTTCGGCGGTATTCGTAAACTGCTCCACGCGCTTCAATGACGGGGGGGAATTCGGGATGGGGGCGGAGATCGGGATCTCGACGGACCGTCTGCACGCGCGCGGGCCGATGGGCCTCGAGGAGCTCACGATCTACAAGTATGTGGTCGAGGGCGACGGGCAAGTGCGGAGCTAGGACGTGAGGGAAGGCGTAGACCCTCACGGCATGGGGTGATAGGGTGGTGGAGCGCTAAAGCGATACAGGGGAGATGCCTACGTCGGCTGGAACAGGATGGAGATAAATCATCCTGACGCCTTTTCTTCTCCCCCAAAGAGAAAAGGGAAACTGTATGATTGAGACATCCAAACAGGGAGGAAGATCGGAAGCGGTGTGGAACCTAAGGGACTTGAGAAAATCGGACCAAGACATGAAGATAGCGGGGGTATGCGGCGGATTTGGAGAGTACACTCCAATTCCTTCATGGTTATGGCGCGTTATGTTTGTCACCTCGCTTTTTCTTGGCGGAATTGGGCTGATCGCCTACATCGTCCTATGGATCTGCATGCCGTCCGCGAAGACCGACCAATAGGCAATTCCCGAACCAACATGTGCGGGCGACGCATTGCAGCGCGCCTGACACGAAGCGTCGGTCTGAGAAACACGGATTCGATTCTTGTCGGATTCTAAGAGAGGCATGCACGCATGCATGCTTCTCTTCAGTTCCTCAAGGACTTCGGCAGCCTGCCGATGACGGCACGCCGGCGCAGACCAGCCGCCAACGGGGCGGTCAAGCCCACCACATTCCGCCGCGCTTCTCCGAGAGGAGGACGGACTTGAGGAAGGCGACGGCCTTCGTCAGGCCTTCGGACTGGCTCATGAGGCTGTCCTCGTGCTCGATGGACAGCACGCCGTCGTAGCCGATGAGGCGAAGGGTCGACACGAAGTCGCGCCAGAACTCTTCCCCGTGTCCGTAGCCCACGGTGCGGAAGAGCCAGCTCCGCTTTGCCTCGAGGGCGTAATGCTTTGTGTCGAGCACGCCGTTGACGGCGATGTTGGCCAGGTCGAGCTTGCAGTCCTTCGCGTGGACGTGGTAGACCACCTCTCCGCCCAACTGCTTGAGGCAGGCGATGGGGTCCATCCCCTGCCAGAAGAGATGGGAGGGATCGAAGTTCGCCCCTACGTTCTCCCCGCACTCCGCACGCAGCCGCAGGAGGGTCTCCGTGTTGTAGACCACGAAACCGGGGTGCATCTCGAAGGCCACCTTGATCCCCTGGTCGCGGGCGCGCTTCGCCTCACGCTTCCAGTAGGGGAGCACCTTCTTCTTCCACTGCCACTCCACGACCTGCGTGTAATCGTCGGGCCACGGACACGTGACCCAGTTGGGATGCTTGGCGGAGTCGCTATCGCCGGGGCAGCCGCTGAAGTTGATAACGACGTCCACGCCAAGTCGGGGGGCGAGCTTGAGGGTGTTGCGCCAGGCCCTGTGGTGGGCCCCGGAGATCGCCGCATCCGGATGCAGGGGGTTCCCATGACACGAGAGCGCGCTGATGACAAGCCCCCGGTCCACGATCTTCTTCTTGAACTCGTTGCAGGCGGCTTGGCTCTTGAGGAGCTCCGCGACGGGGCAATGCGCGGACCCGGGGTAGTTTCCCGTGCCCAGCTCGACCGCTTCAAGTCCCGCCTGCACGACGCGGTCCAGCATCTCATCGAGCGGCAAAGACCCGTAGAGCGCCGTCAACACTCCCAGCTTCATAGCTAGAAACCTCCAGTTTGAAACCACGCTAATCGTAAATGGTGATGAAAGCCCCGATCGGAACCATATCGAAAACCTCTTCCACATCCCGGTTGCGCATCCGGACGCATCCCCGGCTTTCGCTGCGCCCGATCGACTGCTCATGCGTCGTCCCGTGAATCCCGAGCCCGTTGTGCTTCCCCATTTCCGAAAAGCCCAGCCAGCGCGTCCCGAGGAGATTGCGCGGGTCGCCGAACTTGATGACTCCTCCCTCCGGGGGATACCAGTCGGGGTTCTTCACCTTTACATCCACTCGGAATTCCGCAGACGGCGTCTTGTCCAGCTTTCCGATCCCCACGGAATAGTAGGCGACGCAATACGGTCCGATCATCACCATCAGTCGGAACTTTCCCTTCCAGATGATGATCTTCGCAGGCCCCGACGGGAGGACGAGGCGCTGTCCCACAAGGATCTGGTCGGTCCGGAGGCTATTGAGTCTCTTAATCATTTCGATAGTCGTGCTGTAGCGCGCCGAGAGTTCGCTCAGCGTGTCGCCACGGCGCACGGTGTAGAGTTTCAGATGCGCGAACGTCACCGGATCGAGGAACATCTCCCGGCCCAGCTCCTGGAGCGCCGACAGGACCTCCGTTTCGCGCGCCCCCGCGGTCGGCAGCGCCTTCACCAGGAGCTCATTCGCTTCGGCGCGTTTCCCCTCTTTGCGATACCGGAGACCTTCCAGAAGCTCCGGGGAAGCCTCCGACATCGCCGGACCGGCGGGGAGAGAGGAAGCAGCGGTCCCGGCCTCGCCGGCGGTGGCGAGAATGAGGGGGGAGGCCTCTGCAGCGGGAGCCGAAGGGGGAGGGGCGGCGATTTCCGTCCGCGCGTCCGTCGCGACGGTCAAGGGCGGCCCCTCCACGGGCCCGCTCTTGAGGCACCGTCCCCGAACGAGATAGACCCCGCCCAGGAGAACGACTACGGCCAGCACAGCCGCAACCTGCGCAACAGTCCCCTTCATACTCATGGCATCCTCTTCACGCTGCTACTTTGGCGCCAGACCGATGGCGGCGCCCCCGCCGCCCTTGCCCCAGCACGGAGATCCGGGGGCAAGCGAGAGGCTCTTACGATCGACGAACTGGGGGTCTTCCTCGATCGAGGACGAGTCCTGACGGTATTGTCGTCTCCACAAAGGCAGTCTCTTGAGATCCTTTTCCGGCGCGCCAGGGGGAGTTCTCCAAGCTGAGGACATAGAGGGCCTGATTATCGAAATAGCAGTTGAAATCGGAGTCCCAGGTCGTGTTGATCCCTTCGACGAAGGGGCTCGAACCGCTATAGTGTTCCTGGAACGCGACGGCCAACCCTTCGAAGATTGTGTCGCGCAGGCGGATCGACCAGCGGTTTTCTCCTTTTCGCCCGCTGCCGACGAATGAGACGACGACGCCCTTGGCGCCCGCCGTCGGGCGTCCCGTGACGACGCAATGGGAAAGCTCGAGGCCGCACTCAACCCCGCCCGCCGGCGCACTCTCCAGGGCGATGGCGGTTTTGGCCGCGGCGAAGACGCAGTTCGAGGCACGCAGCCGCGCGCCTTCGCTCGAGCTGGGTCTAATGCGGATAGACGTCCCGAACCCCCTCAGCGAACACTTCTCAAGCTCGAGGAAGCCACGGGACAGCAGGATCCCCGTTTCTGCGGGCCGTCCCTGGGAGAGCCTTCCCACGACGAGCGCCGCGTTGCGGATCACAAGCTCCCCTTCGGTGACCTGGACCGTTGCTTCCGGCCTCTCTCCGACAGCCAGGAGCTCCAACGTGGGCTGCTCCCCTTCTCCCCGGATCTCCCGGATATTCATTCTTACGGCGTCCAGCGTCATGCCAATGGGGAACTGCCCTCCGCCCGGGAAGGCCAACACGAACTTCCCTCCATCCTCCTTCGAAGCGGCCAGGACGGCCTCCTCCACGGTGCGGAAATCGCCGAGCGGCGCCGCAGCGACCGTGATCTCATGGGCATGGGACGCGACGAGACGCTCAAGTCCCTCGAGCTCCGAACACTCCCCGGAGGACAAGGCATTCAAGATTTCTTGGCGTCTCGCGTCAAGCTCCGCGAGGTGCTTGCGCCCCTGATACCAGCGCTGGTTCTCAACATCCTCCTTGAGAGTCCGGAACGGCTCCGTGAGCTGCCGGGCGCTGCGAGCCCGCGTGATCGCCTCGAGCCGCGTCTTCGCAAGGGAGGTATCCTTCAACTCGGGAAGGCCCTTTTCAACCAGCTCGCCGTAGAGGCGCAACGCGTCGTCCAAGCGTCCCTCCCGCTCCAATCCCTGCGCCTCCCGGAACATGGCTTCTCCCCGTTCCCCCAGCCTGGAACGGAGCGAGCGTTCGAGCTCGTCCCTCTGTGCGGAAAGCCCCTCATTGCCCGCTGTGACGTCCGTCACGGATCGCACGCCGTCGTAGGCTTCACGCAACTCGCCGATCCTCGCCGAGCTCAGCCTCGATGCCGCACGCGCGAGCGCCCTTTGCGCCGTCATGTACCCTCTGTGTCTATCGATCGCGATAGAGATCTCATCCTCCAGGGCGGTGCCCGGCCCCGCGGCGAGAGCCGTATTCAACCTGTCGATGATTCCTTGAAAGTCGGACGGGTTCGCCGCCGCGTATACTATCGCATCGTCGAAGAGCTCCTGCGCCCTTCCGCGGAGGGCTCCGGCGGGCCGTGCGCCGCCGCGTCCCAAGAGGAGAGCCCCTACGACGAGCGCAGCCACCACGATGACACCCACCACAAGGAAGACCCAGCCGGCGGACGACGTTGCGGCAGGCTGGGGGGCCTCCTCGAGGGCGCCCAGCCCCCCCAACTCCGGCTCGGGCTCCAACTCCAGAACCTTCTGTCCCGCCCCCCTCTTTGCCATGAGCTCGGCGAGCGCTTTCGTTTCCTCTCCGCGCTGGATCCTATGGAGGTCGTCCGCCGTCTCTTCCATGCTCTGGTAGCGATCCTCGCGCTTCTTCGCGACCATCTTCCGCACGACCGCGCGCAGGTCGTCGGAGAACTCCGCCGTTCTGGGAAGAACGGGGACGGGCTTGGGGCTGCGGTGTCCGTTGATGACGTCCAGAACCTGTCCACCGTACGGGGTCTGGCCCGTGAGAAGGCGGATCAGGGTGATCCCCAACGAGTAAATGTCACTGCGTCGATCGACGTCTTCTCCGCGGCACTGCTCGGGGCTCATGTATTTCGGCGTGCCTTGCAGCTTCCCCGGCAGCTCATGTCCCTCGGCCGTCACCTCGCGGGCGAGACCGAAGTCCGTGATGCGGGCGACGTTGTCCCTGTCGATCATGATGTTGTCGGGCTTGACGTCGAGGTGGATAATTCCCTGTCGATGCGCGTAGGCCAGTCCGTCGGCCATCTGGGCTGCAATGGCGACCGCTTCATCCGGCCAGAGCCGACCAAGTCGGGCCAGCTTCTGGGAGACGCTTCCTCCATCGATGTACTGCATGACGATGTAGTAGTAGCCCAAACCTTTGCCGACGGCGTAGATCGAGACGATGTTCCTGTGCTCCAGTTTCGCCGCCGAGCGCGCCTCCTCGACGAAGCGGTGCACGTACGCCTTGCTGCGCTCGGCGAGGTGTTCCTGCAGCAGCTTGATCGCAACGCGACGCTGCAGCCCGGGGTCCATGCCGCGATAGACGACCCCCCTGCCGCCCTGTCCGATCCTCTCCTCGATGCGGCAGTTCTGCAGGACCTGGCCGATGAGGGGGTCCTCGACCGTGCGCTCCTGGTCCTCGATAAAGACGATGCGCAGACCGTCGAGGTCCTCTCCGTGGTACGTCACGAGGTCCGCCTCGCAATCGAGGCAGACGCGCTTCTCACCCTCCCTTGGGGATACCAGCCACTTTGCACCGCACTCGGTGCACTGCGCGATCTGGCGCTTCTGTTTGGCGAGCGCGCCCTGTGCCGTTTCGACGTCGATGAAATGACGTTCCACGGCCAAGGCCGCGGCCGCGACGCGTCCCCCCTTGGCCCGGGCCCCTCTCACCTCCTCGTAGATCTCACGGGCCTGCGCGTCCGTGAGACGGCCATCGGAGACCAGCCTCTCCAAGAACAGCTTTTCAGGGTCCTTCGACATCCCCTTCCCTTTCTCGCGGGCTATCCCTGGATTGCAAAGTATATCGACACTTGGCGGATCGTCTCACAGGAAAACGGCGCTTGTGTCCCCTTCGTCCCCCGATATCTTCTAGCCCTTCAGCGTCGATACGCTACATCTTATTGGAGAGCACTCCCATGAGCAAGATCACCCCGAGGTCTCACGTCGTGCGCCCCTTTCGCCCTGACGCATCCACCGTGGCGCTATACAGCTTCAGCCGGCCCGCCCGACGGGACTTCGTCCCCGACCGCAGCGGTTCCGGGCTAGACCTCAAGCTGGAGGGAGCGCGGCTGCGCGACGGCAAGCTCGAGCTCATGGGGGAGCCGGGGTGTCGCGCGATCTGCGCGGACCTCCCGCGCATCTCCAAAGCGATGCGCAAAGCGACAGGGCTCACCGTCGAGATGTGGCTTTCCCCGAGCACGCCTTTCCAGGACTACCGGCCGCGCGAGCATGAAGAAGGCGCCGCGCCGTCTTCCCTCGGCGACCACTGGGGCGATGTCATCTTCTCCCTCGTTGCCGATGGGACCCCCTTCCCCCTTGGGGCAAAGCTTCGCTACAACCCCGACGTGCTCTTCTGGGCGGCTGTCGCCGCTCACGGCAAGGAGCACGCGCGCGGGCCCTGGTTCCGCACTATCGCATACCTCCCCGCCCCACTCTTCCGAACCGGCTGGCACCATGTCGCCTTCGCCTGGGAAAAGGACGCTGTGCACCTCTACGTCGACGGGGTGGAGCTCGGAACCGGAAACTCCCCCGGTTTCCAGCCCCCGACCGGGCCGCTTATCCTCGGCTGCGACGCCGACGGCGGTTATCCCTTCAAGGGCACCATAAGGGAACTGCGGATTTCCCGCGTAGCCCGTCCGCGCTCCTACTTTAGGAGCCTGTTTCCGCGGAAGGAACTCCCGTTGCGTCTCCCGCGACTTCTGCTGGCCGGCGCGCCGGCGTCTCTATCGGCCTGTATGCCCCCCATGCATAGGGACGACAACCTCCTGCTTCCCTTGACAAGGGTCGTTCCGGGCGCACGAAGGACGCGCCTCAGAATCGTCGCCGCCCCGGGCGTCATCGAAAATGCAACCTTCGCTCTCCGGAGCGCCCGCCACCTCAGACACCTCGTCGTTACGCCCGAGGGCCTCGCCTGCGGAGGCTCTACGATCCCGTCCGGCGCGGTGGATGTCCTTCTCGTGAAATGCGTTTATCACACCTGCGAGGGCCCCGTGCCGCCCAACGCGGTGCCGGTGCAGTCGGGAAAGAAGCTCGTCCCCAAGGTTCTTCTTCACGACGACGCCCTTGTGAAGGTTGATCTTAAGAAGGAAAGGAACGCGGTCCGCGTGTTCGGCCCCGACGGGCGCGTCCGTTACTACGAGACCACCGTCCACAACCCGGCCCTTGCAGGGGACCACGACATCCGGGACGCCGAGGTCATTCAGCCGGTCGACCTCGGTTCCGGACGCTGGCAGCAGTTCTGGATCAAGGTCCGCGTCCCGTCGGACGCCAAGCCGGGAATCTACCGGGGCGGGCTGCGGCTCCAGGCGGCGCGCGTCGACGCGCGGGTCGAGCTGGAGCTTCAGGTTCTACCCATCGAGCTTGCAGATCCGGTTCTCGACTACTCCATCTACTACCAGTCAACGCTCGTGGATGAACGGACGCTCACGCCTGAAGCGCGCGCGCGGGGCTTCGCCCTGTGCGGAGGCGGCGGCGTGTTTCCCGCGCAGATGGCGCGCCACCTGCGGGACATGAAGGACCACGGCGTCACGAACCCCTCCGTGTGCCAGCGCGGGGAGACCGTCGAGGAGATGATCGAGGTCATCGAGGCGCAGTGCCTCCTGCGCCGGGCCGAGGGGATGAGCACCCGCCGGCTGTACTTCGTCAACCGTTTCTTCGCTCGCACCGCGGATCCGGAAGAAAGGAAACGGCTCTTGCGGGCGCTGTGGGCGGCGATGGAGCGTCTCGGCTGGCGGGACATCGCCTGCTACGTCGTCGATGAACCGAAACTAAGCGACCTCGAAAGGCACGCGCCGATCTACCGCGAGATCCGCGACGCCGGCATCAAGACCTTCGCCGCTGTAGACCGCCTATACGAGGAGGACGCCCGCGCGGACTCCCCCCTCTGGCGGAAAGTCAAGGAGTGCATCTCCGTCCTCATTGCTGCAGGCAAGCTCCTTCCTGAACTCGCCGCCGCGGGGCACGCCGCCGGGATGGAGATCTAC
>JAZDKG010000220.1:0-4036 GCA_043803205.1 Planctomycetota bacterium | reverse complement strand
GGGATTGACAGGATGCTCGCGGATTCGGAGAAAGGCCCCGTGCGTTTATTCCCTCCTCTCTGTGTGCTGTGTGTCTGTGGTGAATAGTCTTCTTCCCCCCCAAGGCCTTGGGCGCGCTGGGATGGAGTGACCCTTGGACCTTACGGTCTTGGCCGTCTTCGCGGTCGTCTACCTTGGCATGATCCTGGGGAGGATCCCGGGCCTAGCGCTGGACCGCACGGGCGTCGCCATCTTGGGCGCGATCGCGCTCCTAGCTCTCGGTCGCGTGGACGCCGACTCCGCTTGGCTCTCGGTCGACGTCCCCACCCTATCGCTCCTCCTGGGGCTCATGGTGGTGTCGGCGCAGTTCCGCCTGAGCGGCTTCTACTCGCACCTCGTGCGTTCGCTCGGCGACCTCCCGCTCTCCCCGTCCGCGTTCCTCGCAGTTGTCATCGCCGTTGTCGGCCTCCTCTCCGCGGTCCTCGCCAACGACATCGTGTGCTTGGCCGTCGCGCCGGTCCTCATCGAGAGCTGCTCAAGGCGCTCCTGGAACCCCGTCCCCTTTCTCTTGGCCCTCGCCTGCGCCGCCAACGTCGGCTCCGCCGCCACCCTCATCGGCAACCCTCAGAACATGCTCATCGGCACGGTCCTGCGCCTCTCCTTCCGAGGCTACTTAGCTCAGGCGGCCCTCCCCTCCGCGCTGGGCCTCCTCGTGGTCTGGGCGGTCATCGCCCTGCAGTACTCCCGCCGCTGGACCCTCGAGACCGGCGTCGGGCAAGTGGAGACCCGCCTCCTCCTGCGTTGGCAGACCGCCAAAGGCTTCCTCGTTTTGGGCGCCCTCGTCCTCGCCTTCCTCGTCGGAAAATGGCCCCGCGAGATCCTCGCCCTTGGCGCCGCGGGGGTTCTCCTGTGCTCTCGCTCAATGCGCTCCCGCGAGGTCCTCTCCCTTGTGGATTGGCAGCTCCTTCTCCTCTTCTTCGCCCTCTTCGTCGTCAATCACGCGATGACCACGTCCGGGAACTTCGCCCGCCTCACCGTCGCGCTTACTTCGGAAGGGGTGCGTTTGGAACACCCCGTCTGGCTTTTCTCCCTCTCCGCGGTCCTCTCGAACCTCGTGTCGAACGTCCCCGCGACCATGCTCCTCCTCCCCCACGCCTCCCATCCCCTCTCCGGGCCGATCCTCGCCCTCTCCTCGACCTTGGCCGGGAACCTGCTCGTTGTCGGCTCTATCGCCAACATCATCGTCATCGACCAGGCCGCCCGGCTGGGCGTGCGCATCTCCTGGCGAGAGCACGCGCGCACGGGCATCCCCGTTACGCTTCTCACCCTGGCGCTAGCCGCCGCCTCCCTCGCGTTCCCATTCCTCTGAGCCCTTTCTTTCCCTCATCGTCATGCGGGTCCAATGGTGATTCTTAAAGCGGTACGTCTTTCCAACGCATCTGGACGCCTTTTTCGCCCGTCTTGGGGGCGCATTGATCCGGGAAACGACGCAGCTTCGGCGCCGGCTTGTCGGCGCTGGTCCCGACAGACCACTCTAGGAGGACCGGTGTTTGACCGGCATCGGTTGTTTGGAGGATCGCTCGCAGGCGGATCTCAGGGTCGGTGAGGGACGCTAGATCCGCGCCCGGCTTCACGTCCTCAATGAGCGTCTTGCCCGCGGCGTCGAGGATCGAGAAGCTGACCTTCGTTCCGTCGGGCGCGGCGGTCTTCGCCTCGAACGTCGTCCATTTGGCTCCATCGGGTTTTGTTATCGCGCGTGAGGTCACGCTTCCGCGCTCCGGATAGCCTCGCGGGGCTGGGTTCTTTGCGATCTTCTCGTTGAGATCGCCAGCGTGGAGGAGGACTTCGTCGATGGCGCCGTGGAATGGCCTGCCCTTAAGGTCGTTGTCCATGCCGATGACCAGGCATTCGGTATCCTTGATTTTCCCGTCGTACGACTGGAACATCGGGCCGTCGGCAATTCTCCTGTCGGTCAGCCGGACCGCTTCGTCATAGGACGTGATCGCGCTGTAGTCCGGCTTCATGAAGGAGATCTCCTGTCCGTCGACGAGGAAAGTGGCTTTGGGATAGTTCGGACGCAGTCCGTAAACGACCATGATGTGATACCAGCGATTGCTCTGGAGCGGCGCTTTCATGTCGGCGGTCATACGATAGGGTCCGATCTCCAGCACCGGTTTTCCTTCGCGCAGAAGGAGCGTATACTTGGGCGCCTTGGACATGATGGTCTGCTCTATTGTCGCGTCGGTCGTATTGATCCACGCCTCGACGGTGAAGCAGTTGGGGACCCAGAGGGTGTCGTCGTCGTAGATCATGACGTAGTTGTCTTTGCCGTCGAACGCGAGCGCTGTGCCGACTTTCCCGGACACGCGTTTGGCGCCGTGTATCTCGCCGTAGTTGTTGCTGACGGAGTCTTGGGCGAAGTCGCCTTCCCTTTCATCGAAGCGCCACCAGCCGACGGTCTTGTCTGTGACGGGGGAGCGCGCTTCCGCGAGGGTGACGCCGTGGAAGACGTCGTCGAAGTAACGCGCGTCGATGAACGTGCCGTAGACGCCTCGTAAATCTTGTGAGCCGGGGCTGGCGATATAGTCGACGCCGATCCAAACGTCTCCTTCGGCCTGGGCGATATCGGTATAGTGCGAGTCCCAGGATTTGTGGTAATCCCGAGGGCTGTGCAGGATCGTCTGGCGATGCTTGACGTCCCAGGTTTCGCCGTCGTCCTTGCTCACCACGGCGAAGGTGCGGCCGATCCAGCGCTGGCCGTGGGCGAAGATGAGCCGCCCGTCGGGCATCGTGTGCACCATCGGCCGGCAGGGGACGGCGCCCTGGTGCACGTTCGACGATCGCCAGTTGGTCCAGGTCTTGCCATAGTCGTGACTCTTGGCGGTGCCGTAGAAATCCCCATCCCACTGCATGCGCATCATGGCGACCAGCTCGCCGGGGTTCTTGGTTTCCGTAACCATCCATTCGTCGGAGGAGCCGAGCTCAGGGTGATAGCGCGGGGCGCTCCACTCGAGTTTTCCATCTTTGAGTCCGGTCGTGGTGTAAGTCATGTGCCAGCTATACCACGATTTCTCCGGGGTTCCCCAGTTTCGCCAGAGGAGCTCCCCGTTGCTCATGGCTACCATAGGCGCCATGCCGTATTTGTCGGAGACCTCTTCCCACGTGTGAGCGTTGTCGGTAGAGCGGACCACGGACCACACCCAGCGTCCCTTGCCTTCGCCTGCGACTTTCAGCCTTGCCAGATCGAGCCAGACCGCGCCGTCATCACTCTGGGCGATCGCATCGAAGCTGACCCCCCAATCCTTCATCTGTTGAACGATCTCGGCTTGTCCCCACGTGCGTCCGCCGTTTTTAGAGCGGGCCAAGACCGTCCGTGCTTCCAGATCCTTCATGCCGTGCTCGTTTCCTTCGCGAAGCAGGCACAGAAGCTCTCCATTCTGCAGACGGATGATCTTGGGAAACCATCCGTACCCGATAGGTCTGCCCGTGTTTGAATCCTTGTATTCCGAGGGATCCAGGCGGTTGATCCGCACGTCCGGGCGCGTAACGATCCGCGGAAACTCCCGCAACTGCGCCACGTCCTTCGTCTCGTCGGCCTCCACGTTCTCTAGCGTTCGAAAGTCATCGCAAAAAACGGGACCGCCCGTCTCGGCAGCGAGTACGCTCCCGGCCAAGACCGTTGCGGTCAACGCAAGAACCGGCAGAAATCTCGTCATGGAGAGTCTCCTTTCGTCTTTGTTATCAGCCCGCGACCGTCCTGCCCCCAGAAACGATACCACGGATTATGGGAGAGTCGCAAGGGCCGTCGTCGAAATGACTGAGGCCGCTGCAGACTCCTTCCCCGCCGGACTTCCGAAAACGGTCTCCCTTGACTTCCACTCCTCCATGGTCCGTTGGGCCTGTGGAACGCTGGAGCTCTCCCTGGGCGATCAGGTCGCGAGCGTGCCGGTCATGGTTCCCACGAAGAGCAAGCTCATCGTCGGCCTCGAGTTCAACGAGCGCTGTTTCCCCGAGGTCCGCGTCGAGAACAACCGCGCCGATGCCGTGAACGCGCGAG
>JAZDKG010000219.1:0-5118 GCA_043803205.1 Planctomycetota bacterium | reverse complement strand
ATGTGACGCGGGCATCCGCTCGGAGGGACGCGCTTTGTCGGGTCGGGACTCCTCTCGCGTTTCCTTCACGATCGCGGAGATCCTCGTGGTGATCGTGATCATCACGCTTCTCATGGCCTTTCTCGTCCCGGCGGCGGCGGGTCTGCGCGCCCATGCGCGGAAGAACGCCACCCGGCAGCGCATCGACTACCTCAAGGTCGCGATCGAAGCTTTCAAGGCGGATTACGGCGTCTATCCCCCCGACCGGATCGACGCGGTCCTTCGGCTCCTTGAGTGCGGGCCAGCGGCGACCATCCCCATCGGCTACTACAGCGACCGCGCGGGCGAGGATAACGAGGGGGTGAAGGCCCTCTGGATCGCCCTCACCTGCCCGAAGAAGAACGGGCCCTACATCGACGACGACCCCGCCTGGCATCGCGTGCTCCCAGGCGGACACGTATACTACGCCAAGTTCAGCAACACGCCGGTCATTTGCAACGGGTTGAACACCACGATTGACTCTACGCTCTCGGGCAATGACACCTGGTACGACGGCACCACTGGCGCCGCCCCCGACCCTGTAACGCCCGGCCAGATCCTGATCCTCCCGGGCCCCGACGGTGTGCTTGACTCGACCGCTTCGCCTGACGACGTGGACCTTTCGAACCTTCGCGAGGACCCCCGCCCTATCCGCGTTTTCGTGGACTCGTGGGGGAACGATCTTCACTACGACCGCACGAACAGCGCAACCGACAACGCCGTCGCCGGCTCCCCCAACCCGGCCATGGATGGGGGCGCAATCATACCGAGCGGAGACTCCCACATGCTGCGCAATGCATCTTCTTATGATCTTTGGAGCTCCGGTCCCAACGCGATCAACGACTGCCTGGACGCCCCCGGCGCCACGGACCGCTCAACTTGGGATGCCAACGACGCCGATGACATCAGCAACTGGGCGTATTAAGAGAGGATCGCCACGAAGGCGCCAAGACACGAAGGTGGCACAAAGGAAAGAGAGAGGCGGGACTTGACGTTGAGGCGCAAGAAAAAGGAGAAGTCAGCACCGATGTTTGGCTCCTGCGCCCGAGAACGGTCGTTCACGCTCATGGAGATGATCGTGGTGCTGTCCATCATCGCGATCGTGATGGGCATGGGCGTGGCTATGTATCTGCGTGTTGCCCGAGTGGACCGGCTGTCCGCCGCCGCCCGGGCGCTGGAGGGGGGGCTGCGCGCGGCGCGAAGCCAGGCGATCCTGGAGCGACGCGCGGTCCGCTTCCGCTACAACTGCGAGAGGCGCTGCTTCTACGCCGTCCGGGAGGCGGATCAGCCCAACGTGAATAACGTCTATGGAGACGACGGCGTCTCCAACTCCCTCGATCCCGCCACCTACCGTACGGGAAGCGACCTCGACTTCATCCGCGGGAACGTGATCCGGGAGCCCCTTGTCGGCGGGGACGGGCTGTGCAACACCCTCTCCCTCACCGACGACGACACCTGGTACGACGGCTCGACGGGCGCCTACCCGGGCTCTGGGGGCCTTCTCCCCGGGCAGATCGTCGTCCTGCCCGGCGGCGACAATGCGCTTGATACGTCTCCCGGCGCCGGCGACGAAGTCGCCTCCACCTCGCGGGAGGCCGTCTTCCTTGATGCCCCCGAGTACCTCGAGGGGTCCATCCTGGTCGTGCGCCAGGACGGGGCGACGGGCAGTTGGGAGATGCTCGACTGGGACGTTGTTTTCGACGCCTCGGGGCGCGCGACCGTTCCGGCGGACTTCGCGGTCTCGATGAGGCGGATCCGCCTGGGGACGCTGGAGGGCGACCTCGGGACGATTGAGCTTACGATCTCGGCGACGACCGGCGAGATCGTTTTCCGGAACCTGTAGGAGCCGTCAAGAAGATGAGTTCATCCGCAGATGAACGCAGATGGACGCAGATGAACGCGGACGGGCGCGGCAAGAGACGATCGTGGTTTGATCGGCGTTTATCGGTCGTTGCGCCCTTCATGTCCTTCATGCTCTTCATGGTGAAAATGTTTGTTTCGACCATGAAGGACATGAAGAGCATGAAGGTGCAAAGGCGACGCGCCTTCACGATCCTCGAGATCCTCTTGGCGATCTCGATCTTGGCCATCGGTCTCATCAGCATCGTCACCCTGTTTCCGGTGGCGATCTACACCCAGCGGCAGATGATCGACGAGACGCGTTCGGCGATCGTGGCCCGGGATGCGATGGATATCCTGCGGGCGAACCGCGTTGCCGAATACCTCTCGACCCTAGGCGTGGCCGATGCGAGTTGGGTCCCGCTTGACTATCCCGGCGACAGCGAAGCGGCGACCAACAGCCTCTACGAGGACGCCGCTGCGGCGTATGCGCCCATCTTCCGCGACATCGACGGGCAATATCCGGCGGTCGCCCCTGCGGGGTGGCAGTACGTCTGGACCGCGTGGGATGAGGTCGGCCGGGATGCCGCCAATGCCATTCCCGCTCGTCCGGACGCCAACCCCGGCGACGGGGTCGCCGACCGCGTCTTTGCCAACTACTCATGGACGGCCCTCATCTACGCCCAGAACACCGTCCCCGTGCCGAACGCGGGCAATCTCTACCGCTACCGCGTGGAGCTCGCGGTCTTCCGGGGCTACGACGCGACGGGAATTGACGTTTCCGGGGCGGCGGCCGTCGCGGGCAACGATCCCTCCAATAACAAGGGCTATATCGAAGCCGAGGACGCCGCCTTCGCCGACGTTCTGCGCGCCGGGCGAGGGTACGTCCGCATTGTCCCGCCAGCCGTTCCTGCCTTGGCCGCCGAGAACCGACTCTGGTATCGCGTCGAAAGCGTAGTCCGAAACGTCGGACCCGGAAGAGATCGCACGCGTTTGGTCCTTGCTGTCCCCTGGCGATCTTCGACCAATGTCCCCTTCATCCCAGCGACGGTCCTTGTCAGCGATAACCTCGTCCATCTAGCTGACTGCGTCCTTGTGGCCCAACCTTAGGAGCCGATTCCGTGTTGCTTCGCCTGATCTCCAACTTGCTCTCCGTCGGCCGCCGGCTTCCGCCTCTTCCCTTGCGGAGGGTTTCTTTCTCATTCCCTTCTCATCTGCGTAATCTGTGTAATCTGTGGACAAGTCCGTCTTCTCTTTTCCGTCCGACTTGGGGGAAACCAAGACTATTCATCCACGGATTTCACAGATTGGGGGACCTCGGGCGCCGGCCGCGGGGTGTTCGTATGCGATCTTTGCGTGAGATCTTCTCCTCTTCCCCTCCGCGTCTCTCTGTGGTCCTGCGAGTAAGACGCCGCGCCTTCACCCTCCTCGAGCTTTTGGCGGCGCTGGCGCTCTTCCTCATGCTTGCGGGGATCGTCCTCAACGTCTTCTACAGCGCCAACCGCGTGGTGACGCAGGCGAAGGCGAACTCCGAGATCTACCAGAAGGCGCGGAGCGTCCTCGATGTGATCCGGGACGACCTTTCCCATAGTTTCACCGACTCTTCGGGCCGTTTCTTCTACTGCGGAACCTGCGCGGACGTGACGGCAGACGGCGTGCCGGACCTTCCGGGCATCCCCGCCGGCTTCAGCGTTTCCCTTCCTCCCGCTCCGCCGGCACCTCCGACGCCCTCCGCCGCAACGGCCGTCCGCGACGTCTCGCAGATCCTCCTCTTCGCGACGACCGCGGATGCGTACCGCCTCGTGAACCCGACCTTGGCGGCCGCCGGACCGACTCCTGTCGCGCAGGTGATGTACTACCTGCGGGCGGACGGGGCGCTGGTGCGCATGACGGAGAACTTCGAGGCGCCTGAGACGACCGCGGGGACGGCGCTCCTCCCCGGCGAGATGTCCAGCGGGAGATCGTTCTGGATGCATAATGACCTCTCGACCTTCTATGCGGTCGGGGCGCGCAACACGTCGCCGCCGCCAAACGAGGATTTCACGACTAACGCGGCGGCCTTCACAAACTGCCCGACCTGGCAGACCTGTCAGGTCACGGGCGACAGCGCCGCCGGTCTCCTCACCGACGATGCTGCGACGCCGAACGATGAGGTGAACGACTACTACCTCTTGGCGACGCACGTCCGGAACATCGTCTTGCGGTTCTACGACTCCGACCCGACCGTCGCCGCCTGGGTTTCGTCTTGGAATGCCCCCAACTGGGACAGGCATCGGAAGCCTTACGCGGTCCACGTCACCGTTGAGATCGAGAGCTCCACCGGCGCCTATGCGGATACGTTTTCGGAACTCATCTTTCTGGGGTCCGCGCCATGACACCCGTAGCGAGCATCTTGGTCGGGAGAAGCTGAAGATGTCGTTCTTCATCCGACGCCGTCGCGCGAGCGCAATCCTCTTGGTCCTCGCGGTTCTGGCGATGGTCGCGGTTCTTGCGATGACCTTCGCGATGCTTGCGCGCCTGGACTCCCGCGTCGGGCGGAACTACGGGGACGACCTCACGACGGAGGGCAAGATCGGCGACCACGGCGTGGAGTATTTTTCCGCCATCCTCTCGGGTTCGGCCGAGCGCCTCGCGGGGTTGGCACCCAACTACTCGGCCTACGAGGCCGTCGACAACAACCACCGGTGGCTGGCGGGGATACGATTCGATGCGGGCGCCCCCGCCACATACTCCCAGTGCCTGTCTTTTCGCGAGAGGGATGATTGGCCCACCACGCCCGCCGAGGGATTCCAGTTTTTCGGGGAGTTCAACGTCACGGGCGCGGGCACGGCGTTCACCGGCGCGTCCGGCTCCGACATCAATCAGGACGGGATCACCGACGGCCCGAACTGGGGCTTCAACGGGCGATACATGACAGGCGCGGGGTTCGATTACACAGCCCACGGCTTCGAGATCACGCTCGACCCCCAGGGGCGCGAGCACGTCGAGTGCGCGGGAATCATCTTAGACCTCGGATCCCGCTTGAACGTGAACGTGATCGGAAACACGTCGGGCCTCGGCGAGAGCCACGGCTTCGCGGACGGATGGGGAGCGGACGAGATCAGTCTCACCCCTCTCGGGCTCGACGCAACGGCCCTCCTCGCCGCCAATCCGTCCTGGTTTCCGCCCTACTTCGCGGATTGGCCGGCTTCCGTTCGCACCACGGGGGGCCTTCTTGAGTACCTTCTCGTCAGGGGCGGTCCGCCGGCGGGCGCGAGTTCC
>JAZDKG010000218.1:0-10026 GCA_043803205.1 Planctomycetota bacterium | reverse complement strand
CATCTCCCACGCTAGGTTGTTGAGCACCTCGGGGTCATCCGGCTTCACCTTCAGCAACTCTCTCCTCGCCGCGCCGGCCTTCTCCTTCTCTCCCAGCTCCCCGTAAATGCGCGACAGCCACTGGCACGCCTGCTCCCGCATGTTCGTCTCAGGATACTTCGTCAGGAATCCTTCGATCCTCGTTGCGCTGGCGCGGTAAACCGCGGCCGTCGCCTTGTCGAACACCGCCCGCGACTCCTTCGTCGCCGCGTCGAGGTTCTTCTTGGCGGCGGCAAGGATCGCCTCCAGCGCCGTCCGCGCTTCCTCGATCGCCTTCGCCGTCTCCGGAGCCATCTCCTTCCCCTCTTCCGGCTGTTCCTCCGGGACCTCGAAAGCCTCCTTCACCGCCGACAGCTTCTGCTTGAGCGCCCCCACCGCCATCAGTCCCGCCGTCGCCTCGAGCGCCGTCAGCCGAAACTCCGCGTCGTCCGTGTATCCCTTCGCGTTCGCCGGGTCGGCCTCAACCACCTTGCGCAGGTGCTCCTCCGCCTTGGCCGTCTCCCCCCGCGTCATCAGCCTCTCCGCCATTCGCGTGTGCGCCTCCGGGTCCGCCGGGTCGCGCCCCAACGCCTCAAGGACCGCCCCCAAAGTCCCTTCGCCCTTCCGCGCCCTCTCCAAAACCTCCAGGAACTGCTTCGGGCGCACAAATCCCTCCCACCGCTCGATGACCTTCCCCTCCGCGTCCATGAACACGATCGTCGGGTACGCCTCCACCTCGTACTTCTCGGCGATCGCCTCGTTCCCCTTCTCCGGGTTGATCTTGATCGCCACCACCTCCCCCAGCGCCTTAGCCACCTCCGCGTTCCCATACGTCTCGCGGTCCATCACCCCGCACCACCCGCACCATTCCGTGTAGAAATCGATCATCACGATCGTCTTGCGCTCGGCCGCCTGCTTCTGCGCCTCCTCGAGCGTCCCCGTGAACCACGCCACCTCCTCCGCCCCCCGCGACTGCGGGGCGCCCGCCGCCCATACGAGCGCCGCCGCCCACAAAATCGTCCTCGCCTTCATCGTGATTTTCCTCACCAGGTCATCCGCACCTTGACGCCCCGCCCCGCTAAGTGCTCCTTCATCGCCCGTATGCTGTACTCCCCGTAGTGCACCATCGACGCCACCAGCGCCGCGTCCGCGTGCCCGTCCGTGAGCACGTCATACAGATGCTCCGGACGGCCCGCCCCGCCGCTGGCGATGAGAGGAATCCCCACCGCGTCGCTCATCATCCGCGTGATCCTAAGCTCATACCCCTCCTTCGTCCCGTCCGCGTCGATCGAGTTCAAACATATCTCCCCCGCCCCCAGCTCCTCCGCCCGCTTCGCCCACTCGAGGGCGTCCATCCCCGTCCGCACCCTCCCTCCGTCGATCACCACCTCGTACCCGCTCGGCGTCCCCTCGCTTTCCCCCACCCGCAGCGCGTCCATCCCCAGCACGATGCACTGGCTCCCGAACGCTCGCGCCCCCTCCCGGATGATCTCCGGCTTGCGCACCGCCGCGCTGTTCACGCTGACCTTCTCCGCCCCCGCTAGTAGCGTCTCCCTCATCTCCTCCACCGTCCGGATCCCCCCTCCCACGCTGAACGGAATGAACACCCGGGAGGCCACCGCCCGCACCACCTCGATCATGATCCCCCGCTTCTCCGCCGACGCAGTGATGTCGTAGAACACCAGCTCGTCGCACCCCTCCTCCGCGTACCGCTCCCCCATCGCCGCCGGGTCCCCGATGTCCACGTTCCCTCGGAACTTCACCCCCTTCGTGGTCTTCCCCTCCCGGACGTCCAGGCACACGATGAGACGCTTGCTCAGCACGTGTCCCTCCCGTCCCACTGGAGGAAGTTCTCCAGCACCCGCAGTCCCGCTAGCCCGCTCCGCTCCGGGTGGAACTGCACCGCGACCAGGTTCCCACTTCCGATCACCGACGCGAACTCCACCCCGTACGTGGTCGTCCCGATCACGCACCGCTCCTCCGCCGGCGCCGGGTAATACGAGTGGACGAAGTAAAACTCCTCCCCCTCCCTCACCCCCTCGAAGACCGGGTGCCTCCTGCGCAGTCGCACCGCGTTCCATCCCATGTGCGGGATCTTCCGCGCCGCGTCCCCAGCCCCCCTCTCCGCGAACCGCTTCACCCCTCCCGCCAAAATCCCCAGACACGTCGTCCCCCCGTCCTCGTCGCTGCGATCGAGGATCACCTGCGTCCCCAGACAGATCCCCAGCACCGGCTTCCCCTCGCGAACCGCTAGCCGGATCGCCTCGTCGAGCTTGAGCCGCTCGAGCTCCGCCATCGCCGCCCCCGCCGCCCCGACCCCAGGGAAGATGACGCGGTCCGCCCGCTCGACGTCCTCCGCCTCGTTCGTAACGCATGAGCTGTAGCCCACGCGTCCGACCGCAAGCTCGACGCTCCGGAGATTCCCCGCCTTGTAGTCCACGATCGCGATCATGCTGCCGCCCGCCTTGCGCAGGAGCCCTGCGTGCGCCCTATTGTAAACTTCCCCTCCCTGTTCGGCAAGCGTAGCGCTTTGCCCTTGACTTCGCGGCCCTCCTTCCCTATATCTGAGCATGCCCCCTTTGCGCAAGGGAGCCCGGAACATCATGTCGATCGATCTCTCCACCATGACCGTCGCCGTCACCGGAGGCGCAGGCTTCCTCGGCTCCTTCGTCGTCGAGGAGCTCCGCTCCCGCTCCCCTCGCGAAATCATCGTCCCCAGAAGCTCCCAGTACGACCTCACCCGGGAGGACGCCGTCCGCCGCTTCTACGCCGACTGCCGCCCCGACGTCGTCCTGCATCTCGCCGCGGTCGTCGGGGGCATCGGCGCCAACCGCATGCACCCCGGTTCCTTCTTCTACCGCAACGCCGTCATGGGCCTGCTCCTCATGGAGCACGCCCGCCTCAACTCCGTCAAGAAGTTCGTCAGCGTCGGCACCATCTGCGCCTATCCCAAGTTCGCCCAGATCCCCTTCCGCGAGGACGACCTGTGGTCCGGCTACCCCGAGGAGACCAACGCCCCCTATGGCCTCGCCAAGAAGATGCTCCTCGTCCAGACCCAGGCCTATCGCGCGGAATACGCCTTCCACGCCATCCACCTCCTCCCCGTCAACCTCTACGGCCCCCGCGATAACTTCGACCCCGAATCCTCCCACGTCATCCCCGCCCTCATCCGCAAATGCCTCGACGCCCGCGACCGCCGTGAGCCCTATATCACCGTCTGGGGCACCGGCCGCCCCACACGCGAGTTCCTCTTCGTCCGCGACGCCGCCCGCGCCATCCTCCTCGCCACGGAGTCCTACGACGATCCCGACCCCGTCAACGTCGGCGCCGGCTTCGAGATCTCCATCGCCGATCTCGTCCGCCTCATCGCCCGCCTCACCGGCTTCACCGGCGAGATCCGTTGGGACTCCTCCAAGCCCGACGGCCAGCCCCGCCGCAGTCTCGACACCTCCCGCGCGCGCGAGCGCTTCGGCTTCGTCGCCCAGACCTCCTTCGAGGAAGGCCTCCGCGAAACCATCGAATGGTACCGCGCCCAACGAGAGAAAAAGGTGTCAGGATGATTTTCTTCCGGTCTTGCCCCGCCCCTTTTTTCCCTCTTCGCCCTCTTTGACTTCTCTGCGCCTCTGCGTTGAATGTCTTCTTCTTTGCGTCCTTTGCTCCCTTTGCGTCGTTTGCGTGAGACTCTTTTCTTCCCACCTCGTCTCCTGCTTCCTCGCCTGAACTTTCATAACTCTCGAACTCCGCCTATGCCCGCCAACCTCACCCCCCAATACCGCAAGGCCGAGGAGGCCTTCCGCTCCGCCGCCACCCTCGAGGAAAAAATCGAACGCCTCGAAGAGATGATCGCCCTCCTCCCCAAGCACAAGGGCACCGATCACCTCTATGGCGACCTCAAGCGACGCCTCGCCAAGCTCCGCTCGGACGAGGACCGCACGAGAAAAAGCCGTCGCGGTCCCACCCTCGACTTCTCCCGCGAAGGCGCCGCCCAGATCATCCTCATCGGTCCCCCGAACGCGGGAAAGTCCTCCGTCCTCGCCGCCCTCACGAACGCGAGCCCCCACGTCGCCGACTACCCCTTCACCACCCACGCCCCTCAGCCCGGCATGGTCCACTGGGAGGACATCCAGCTCCAGCTCATCGACACTCCCCCCGTCACGGCTGACTTCATGCCAACCCACCTGCCGGGGCTCCTCCGGGGCGCCGACCTCGCCCTTCTCGTCGCGGACCTCTCCTCCGACTCCGTGCTCGACGATCTCGACGTCGTCCGTAGCGCCTTCGCCCGCCGCTCCGCGGTTCTCGTAGGCTCCCTCGATCAACGCCTCGAGCCTCCGCTCGCCCCCGTTTGCGCAATCATTCTCGCCAATAAACTCGACGCCTCCGACACCTCCGAGCGCCTCTCCCTCCTGCGCGAGGCCCTCGAGCCCCCCTTCACCGTCTATCCCCTTTCCTGCGCGACGCGCGAAGGTGTGGCCGGGCTTCCCTCCTTCCTCGTGACCTCCCTCGGCCTCGTCCGCGTCTACACCAAGGCCCCCGGCAGAAAGCCCGACTTCTCCCACCCCTTCACCGTCTTCCGGGGCGGCACCGTCGAGGACGTCTGCGTCCTCGTCCACAAGGACTTCGTCGCCAACCTCAAGTTCGCCCGCCTCTGGCGCGGCTCCGCCGACCCCGTCGTCGTCTCCCGCGACCACCCTCTCGAGGACCGCGACGTCCTCGAGCTCCACGTGTAGTCTTCCTGGGATGCCCCTCTCCCCGAACGTCCCCCCTACGCTTTGCCTGCGCCCTCCCGCCTCCCGGACTTTTCCAGCGCCTCCAGCACCGGCAGCTTCTCCCCCGAAAGATACAGGATCAGTCCCCCGCCCGCCGTCGAGATCGCGCTCATCTCCTCCGCGACGCCGAATCGCTTCGCCGCCGCGATCGTGTCCCCCCCCCCGATGAGCGAGAACCCGTCCGACCGCGCTACCGCCTCCCACAGCCGTCGCGTCCCCTCCGAGAACTCCTCCCTCTCGTACGCCCCCGCCGGCCCGTTAAGGAAAATCGTCCGCGCCTTGGCAAGGACGTCGGCGTATTCCTTCACCGTCCGCGTCCCGACGTCCATGATCGGCCCGTCCGCCGGCAGCTCCTTCACCCGCACCTCTTCCCGCGCACCGTCCCGGTCGACCGCTACGTCCACGGGTCTCCGAATCTTCTTCCCATGTCCCGCCAAGAGCTCCTTCGCCGCCGGCACGAACTCCGCGAGCTTCATCTCCCGAATCACGCGCATCGACGCCTCCCCCAGCTCAATCCCCTCCGCTAGGAGAAACACCTGCCCCACCAAGCCCGTCGCCAAAATCTCGTCCGCCGATCCGCTCGCTAACACCGTCTTCATCATCGCGAACGCGTCCAGGATCTTCGCCCCGCCCAGCATGAACACGCAGGGCTTCTCCGGATTCTCCCGCACCCGTTCGAGCGTCGCTAGCTCCGCCGCGAAAAGCCGCCCCGCCGCGCTCGGCAGCACCTCCGGAAACCCCACCAGCGTCGGCTCCGATCGGTGCACGCACGCGAACGCGTCGCACACGTAGAGCTGCGCGAGCGGCGAGAGCTTCCGCACGACCGGCGTCTCCGCTTGCTCCTCCGGCGAAAGCGCCACCTGCTTCTCGAAAATGATCGTCTCCTCCGTGTGATACCGCACGTTCTCTAAGAGCAGCACCTCCCCCTCCCCCAGCTGACGGATCCGCTCCCGCGCCGCCGGACCGCACACGTCGTCGATGAAGATCACCCGCTTCCCCAGCGCCGTCGAGAGCCGCTCCGCGTGCTCCGCGAGCGACGTGAAGTTCTGGTAGTCCAGCGGATCCCCCTGGTGGCTCAACACGACCACGCGCGCCCCCTTCTCCGCAAGCTCCCGGATCGTCGGCGCCGATGCCCGGATCCGCGTGTCGTCCTTGATCCGCCTCGTGCCCTTCTCGATCGGGCAGTTGAAGTCCGCCCGCACCAGGACCGTCCGCCCCTGGACCTCGAAATCGTCTAGCGTCCGGATCGCTTCCACGTCAGCCGCCTTTCTCGACATGCGCCCCCTGCTCCAGGCCCAGGCACCGGTCCGTGTGCGCCATCGCCGACTCCGCGTCGTCCTCGAGCGCGAGCGCGCACCGGATCGCGTCGATGTTCTCCGGGATCACGATCGCCTCCTGCGGCACCATGTGCGTGAGCAAAATCTTCTTCCCCTCGATGTAGATCGTCTCGTCCCAGACCGGCACCTCGTACATGTCCCCCCTCGGCTTCCCCGCGTCCCGCATGTAGTCGAACACGTGCGAGTTGGAAACGAACCCGTCCGCGATCCGGAACATCCTCGCCCTCGGATACGCGTCGATCAGCTTCACCAGCGCCTCCTTCGTCGCCTCCTCCTTCGTCTCAAACTCCACCGTTTGCACGTGACCGTGACATACCGGCACCGTCACCACGCTCGTCACGACCGTGAGATGCGGGCTCACCACCTTGAAGTCGTCGCACTGATGGCTCGGCGTCTTCTCCACGATCGCCGCGTCGATCGGCCCCTTGTGCGTCTCGCTGATGTCCCCCCCCCGCCGCACGATCAGACACAGCATCCGCGTCAGCCCGAAGTTCTTCTCGACCAGCCCCGCTAAGCGCGCGATCGCCGTCGTGTTGCACGACAGCATCTCGATGTAGCTCATCCCCTTCACCTTGTCGTAGTTGTGACACGGGTGAAACACCGTGTCCCCCGCCTTGTGCTTCTCGCCCGCCTGAAACGTCGCCTTTACCCCAGCCTTCTCATACAGCTTCCGGTTCTGCGTCCCTACCCCGGGTGACGTCGCGTCGATCACCATCTCCACCTGCCCCAGCAGGTCCTCGACCATCCCAGCGACCTTGATCCCCGCCTTCTCCAGCTTCGAGACGTTCTCCTTGATCCCGCAGTACACCGGGTACCCGCGCTTGCTCTCCACCAGCGCACGCAGCGGCAGCGACGCCGCCACGTCCACCACCCCGACGAGCTCCATGTCGTCCTGTTGCGCTACGCCGTCCGCGCAGCGCTCCCCGATCGTCCCGTATCCGACGACCCCGATCTTCACCTTTGCCATCGTCCCTTTCTCCTTCTCTTCCAAGCTAAGGGGTTCTGTTGGAGCCCCTAACCTTCCAGGCGAAAACTCCGGCAATATGTCCTGTACCGGCTGTCATGCTCCCGGATCGCGCACAGCGCGTTCCTCCCCCCGCCTTCCCCTCCCCGCCGCCGCACCTGCCGCCGGACCGCCTCGCCCACATCGAGCAACAGGCCCGCTATCGCCTCCGTCCGTGTCCGAACGTCTAGCGTCGCCACCGCGAAACTGTCCGCCCACCGCCACAGGAGCTGTCGCCGCGACCAGAAAACGAGGTAATCCCGGATGACCTCCTCCGCCTCTTCGCCGAGCGCTTCCGGACGCGCGCCCCCCTCCATCCCGCCCGCTAGGGATGACAAGTGCTCCCTCAGCGCCGCCGCGCCCCGCTCCCCCGCCGCCCCGATCCTCTCTGCGACCTCAGCGAAGGGCTCCACGGGTGACCGGTACGCAAGGATCCTCTCCGCCGTCTCGATCTCCCTCCGTCGCCCCCGCAGTATCGCTTCGTGATCCGTCGCCGCATCGTCCGCCTCGATTCCTCTCCACAGCTCCTCCTCCGGCGTCACCTCCCCTTCCCCCACCCCCGGACACGACAGGTCCACGTCCACTTGCAGCTCCACGTACGCCTCCCGGACGTAGGGGTACAATCGACAGTACAGTGGCCGCCGCTCATACTCGCTGCACCGCCGCTCCCCGTCCAGCAGCGCGCAGAAACCCCCTCTCTTGCGCAGACACCCGGCGAACCCCTTCGCGGGCTCCCGGCCCCCGTCGAGAAACTCGCCCCGCGCCGCGCCCCCCGCCTCCAGCCGTCGGATGTCTTCCTCCAGCACCGATACCTTGTAGCCGCAGCATCGCCCGCATCCCGGCCGGCACGCGAACCGTCGCACGTCAACTCCGCCGATCGCGCCGCCCGCCAAGAGCGCTAGCGGGGTCGCGCCTTCTGTCCGCGGCACGCTCATCCGTTTCCTCCGGGGATCTCGGCGAGCGTCATCGTCGCATACGGCAGCGCCGCGACGGAATCCGCTTCCGCGACCAGCTGCTCGATCTCCTCAACCCCCGCTAAGGGATGCATGAAGTAGTCCTCGACCTTCTCGCTCGCAAGGCTCGATAGCAGACACACCTTCGCCCATGCGATCTCCCGCGCGAACTGGTACGCCTTGTGCCCCCCCATCACGAACCGCTCGCGGATCCGCGAAAAGATCTCCTCGATCTCCTCCGCTTCCGTCATCCACTTATCGAAGAGGGCGCTCCCGTGTCCTTCGCGGCATTCCGCCAACACCGCGATCGTGCCCCCCTTCCTCACGATCCGCCTCCCCGCCGAGATCGCCTTCTGCGACTGGTACAGCTCGATGTCCCTCGGATACCCCCCGGGCGATGCGATCACCAGGTCCACCGCCTTTTCCACCGGCACCCGGTACATCTCGTCCACCAGGCGCGCCGCCCGGACCACCACCCCCGACGCCTCCCCCGCGTACGCCCGCACGACTTCCTTCTTCGAGTTCATCACCACGTTCAGCGCGAAATCCACCCCCGCTAGGCGACCCACCTCCTCGATCTCCTGTCGCACCGGATTCCCCTCGATCCGTCCCGGGCCCGCCCCCTTCACCTCCATCATCGAGTGGTTGTGCGCGATCGAATCCGCGTCCGCTAAACCCGGGTACACGCTCTTCGCCCCCCCGCCGTACCCGCAGAACTGGTGATACTCGACGTCCCCCGTGAGCACCTTGAGTTCCGCCTCCAGGAACGTCCGGTTGACCCGGATCTCCTGCCCCAGGAACGTCCGCCCGACCGCGACAAGCCCCTCCTCGTCTCGCGCGTTGTGGTTGATGACTCGCACGGGAAGGTCGCCGCGCACCGCCTCTAGCTCCCCATCGCCCAGCGGCCTGTGCAGTCCCGTCGCGACGATCACCACGACGCCCCCCGCGTCCAGCCCCCCCGCTTCAAGCTCCTTCATCACGGGACCCAGGAGTTCCCGCGAAGGTACGCTCCGCGTCGCGTCGTCCACCACCACCGCGGCCGACCTTTTCCCCCGCGCTAGCTCCGCTAGCTGCGCCGTCCCCGCCGGCTGCGAAAGGGCCCTCTTAATCTCACCGCGCAGGTCGCTTGTGCCCGGTAGCTCCCTGGGCACATACACGCCCGCGAGCTTCTCCTCCGGGATCTCGATCCCTAACTCGCTCGACCCATAAGGAAACGCGACTCGCAAACCAAACTCTCCCTAACTGCATTGCTATCCGCCCCCGACCCGCCGGCGCGCTCCAGCTCCGTCCTTTCCCGCGACGGCCCTATCCGGCGACTTCCTGCAAAACGCCCGCCCCTCCCATGTACCGACCGCTCCCCCGAATGTCAAGAAGAGGTCCCCGAGGAGAAGCTTCCCCTTCTTCGCCCTTCCTCGCGGATGTCCGCCCCTACCCGCCCCCGATGATCTCGAAGAAAGAGAGCTCGCCCTTCGGACCGAGTTGCTTTCTTTCGAACTCCTCAGGCGCGATCTTCTTCCCGTCCAAGAGCACCGCAACCCCACCCCGCAGCCTCCCCCCCTCGTCCGCCAAGAGCTTCTCCCCCAGCCTCTCGAACCGCGCTAGGAGCCACTCGATCGCTTGGGCCACCGTCTTGCACTCCGGCGCGATCTCGATCTCGGGCGTCCCCGTCGCGTCCCGCAGCACGTTGAAAAACACCGCCTTCGCCATCCTCCGCCTTCCTTGATGACCTCGATATTCTAGAGCGCCGTCCCCCCGAATCAACCTCGCCCTCTGCGCCTTTGCGTGAGATCTTTTCTACCCCCATCCCTCATTCGTCATCACCACATCCTCGGCAACAACCTTCTCCGCCGAGCGCTCCGCACCGTACCTCACCACTGTCGGGGGGAGCCCCCCGCCGGGGGGGGCGCGCCCCCCGACCAGGGGGGGGGGGGGGGGCGGGGGCGGGCCCC
>JAZDKG010000217.1:0-3199 GCA_043803205.1 Planctomycetota bacterium | reverse complement strand
CGCGCGCGACCGCAACCGTCTCTGGACGTCCGCATAGATCCTTGCCTTTCCCTGCGTCCTCCCACGCCAGGAAATGAGCAAGTATCTCTTCCCGCTCGCCGGCTGCCCGGCAAGCTCCGCCGGAAGCACCACCCGGACCCTCCCCTTGCCGTTCTTGCTCACGACGGAGAGGCACCTCCCGCCGCCGTCGGCGTCCTCCTTCACCGCGATCTCGACGATGGGCTTTACCCCATCGTCCCCCGCCTCGAAGATGTACTGGAAGCCCTCTGGGAGGCCGTACTCATCGAGGGTCTGCAAGTAAGCGTTCCGCAGCAGGTTGGTTTGCTGGGAGGCGGAGGACAGCTCGTCAGCCGCCAGCGCGACGGCACATTTCGTCAAGACGAGCGCCAGGGCGATCCCACCGACAAGCGAGAAACTATTCGTCAGACGCATTCTCATCAGAACACTCCTCAACCTTGCGCAGACGCTGTCATCTCTTGTCCGGCGGGGATACACGGTCTCCCGGCCCCCACGCGGTCTTGTATGCTTCGGATCGGAGGCCAGCATTCGGGGGCCAAAGGTTGGCCCCCGATCTGGAGTTGCTGTCCTGTTGCGTCAATCCTGCGCGTAGAGCGCGTCAAAATACGGTTGGAAAATCTCCCTCCCCCAAAACACCGGCGCCAGCACCCGTCCGCTCCGCCGGATCTTCTCCTTCACCACCGTCCTATACAGCGAAAGCCCCGCGTCGCTGTACGTCTTCACCGACCCGTCCGAAAACAGCACGTTGTACGACTTGTCGTGGTTCGCAAACCACCACCGGAACTGCAGGTTCTCCGCCACCCCGAAGTTCAGGATCTGCAGCAGCGCGTAGGAGTCCCCAGGGGCGTTGTTCGATGAGTAGATCGAGCCCCGGTCCGCCCCCACACCGTCCCCCCACATCCGGAAAAACCCCCAGATCGCGTCCGAGGCCACCGCCTGCCCCGGGATCTCCTTGAGGACATACGACGTGTAGCTGGCGCCCTGGTGATGGTCCGGCCGCAACTGATACGACCCGACGATCCCGCACTGGGCGTAGCTCGGTGTGCCGCAATTCGGCTGGAAGCCCACGTCATACCACTGCATGGCGGTGCCGCTCACCCCCTTGAACTTGGAGTGCCAGCTCTCCATGTTCCTCAAACACCCGTCCACGGCGTTGTAGTTGTTGGACCCGTCCCAATCCGCGATCGTCTGCCTCCAGTTGCGCGCATCCGTCCGCCAGTAGACCTTCCCCCCCGTCGTGTAAAACATCGCGTCCGCCTCCAGCGTCGCCGTCGCCTTCAGAGACTTGACCGGCCGGTACTTGTTCCCGCTCGGCGCGGTGGCCGCAGGGTAGGGCGCGTTGTTCGGGGCTATCCTCAAGGTGCATCCCGCCGTGGCCGAAGGGCGCGTACTCTATGCCGACGACCCTGATGCGCTTCGCACCCATGTAGACTGCGAGCGTGAGGGCCGCGACCCCGGTGTTGAAGACGGACGGCAACGGCTTCCCGCGCTCAACTTGTCCCCAGTTGTAGACCAGGTGGGGAAAGATCCACCAGCAGTTCGTCCTTGCCGCCTTGCCCCCCTTGGTGTTCGCGCCCGAGATGCGCTTCGTCCCGGCGACGACCGGCACCTTGCACGGGCCTTCGTCCACGGCGACATCGAAGTCGATCTTGGTAGCAGTCTGTTTCGCGGGTTCCCACAGCCTAAGGTTGCAGGCGATGGTGAAGTCGCGCTCGATGGCGTTGAGGTTCAGTTCGTCCCGCGACGGCCCGCGGCCCATGACGAGGAAGGTCTTGCCCTTAGCGTAGTTGTACAAGTCGGCCCACATCGGCTTGTCAAGGAGCGTCGGGTTGTCCCACTTACCCAGCGGGCGGTCGGTCAACTCCGTCAGGCGCTTGTCGTTGGCGGCCCCGCACAGCGACGCACAGTTGGCGCACGTCCCCGCCCGCTTGCGCTGGTCGCACGTCTCGCAGACGGCGAAGTGAACGCGCTGACGGGCCTTGTCGGGGGCCTCCCGCCCCGCTCGGTCAAGGTATTCCTGCTCGAACGGCTTGAAGTGCGCAACCCACTCAGCCTCAGATTTCACTTGACAGCACGCCTCCCCCGTGGTACGGGGTTCTCAGGAGGATACGAAAATGGACACCCCCCCTACCGTCCCCAAAGCCTCCCGCCTACTGGACAAGCTCACGACCTACGTCATCGCGGGCGTTGCCGCCCTTGCGCTCCTGTGGTTCGTGGGGTGGAGCATGTTGAGGAATGGATGGCAAGGCCAAGTCACGCATGTCAGCCACGACAGCATCATGGTTTACGCAAACCATACATTCGTGACCATCCCGAGGGCAAAAGCGCCCTCCGTCGTCCTTGGTGATAGTGTCAGCATATTTGAAGTTGGTCCCTTGCAGGTTGTCACCATCCTTCATTGATCCATCACCCCATAACGTCACTTCTGCGGCGATGCTCGCCGCCTCTTTCGCCGGGAGCTGCCCCCTCAGCACCGCCCGCTCTAATACCTCGTGGTCTCGCGCAGTGTCCTCTCCGAGGTGTTGGCGCAATAGAGTTATCCCCGTGCGCTCCCTTTGGTTTCCTCGCTCCAAACTGACTCGATGGCGGTTCGTAAAACACCCTTATCTTTTACTCGCGCAGCGGCGTCGTCAACCGATGTCCTATAGGGTGCAGATGGCCCGTCCGGGATGTGGGGTTCCCACACCCGACTCGCGCGAATACCTTGCCTGATTCTTTCGGTTAGCGTGTTGGGCGGCGGTCCAAAGCTCAACTCACTCTCCAGCATGGCCGTCATCGCCCCGACCGACTGGACGTCGTGGAGCGCGTATCAGTCCCCGGGTGGCGGCCCCGTGCTCCTCCTGATCACTACCTGCTCGGGCAGGACCGTCCGCTCGCGCGGAAAGTCAACGCCCGATATCCGCGACAAGAGAATCTGAGCTGCCCTCTCACCCATCTCTTCAAACGGCACATGAACCGTGGTGAGCGCCGGCGCAAAGAGACGACATTCATACATGTCGTCCGCACCAACTGCGCTGACGTCCTGGGGCACGCGAATCCCTTGCTCGTGCAGATCCTGGATCAACTCCATCGCAGTATGGTCGTTGTAGCACACGTATGCCGTCGGCGCCTCCGCAGACTGAAACCAGGCCGCCTGCTCCGGGACGCGCAGTCCGCTCCTCTCGGGCGTTCGACTGCGTAG
>JAZDKG010000216.1:0-4040 GCA_043803205.1 Planctomycetota bacterium | reverse complement strand
GTCCCGGTCCCCCCCGCAGCCGAATACCACGATGAGCCTCCCCTCCGTCAGCCTCCGCAGACATCCCAGCACGTTCTCCAGCGCGTCGTCCGTGTGCGCGTAGTCCACAAACGCCGAAAAGTCCGGGCCGTCGATCCGCTCCAGCCTCCCGGGCACCCCCGCGAACGTCTCCAGCGCCTCTCCGATCTTCTCCTTCTCCACCCCCAGCGCCCAGGCCGTCGCCGTCGCAGCTAGAGAGTTGTACACGTTGTGCTTCCCAACGAGATGAGTCCGCACCGGCAGACTCCACTCCGGCCCCGCCGCCGTGAACGTCGTCCCCCGGATGCTCGTCTGCACCGACAGCGCCCGGAAATCCGCGCACCGGTCGACGGCGTATGTCCGGTACTTCGCGTGCGACGCCGCCCGCAGAAAGTCCCCCGAGTGCCCGTCGTCCCCGTTCACCACCGCCGTCGCGTCCGCGCCCAGGTTCCGGAAAAGGAGAAGCTTCGCCGCTAGGTACGACCCCATGTCCTGGTGGTAGTCCAGGTGGTCATGTGTGAAGTTCGTGAACACCGCCGCGCGGAACGATAGCCCCTCCACCCGCCGCTGGTCCAGCGCGTGGGAGGAGACTTCCATGACGACGTACTCAAGTCCGTTCGCCCGCATCTCGGCTAAGTCCGCGTGAAGCTCGATCGGCCCCGCCGTCGTCTGCGACGCCGCCCGCGTTCGTGCCCCGGTTCGGCGTTCCACCGTGCTCAAGAGGCCCGCCTTGTGGCCCGCTGTCTCTATGATGTGATGTGTGAGATACGCCGTCGTCGTCTTGCCGTTCGTCCCCGTGATCCCTACGAACGATAGCGCCCGCGCCGGCTCGCCGTGCCACAGCGCCGCCAATCGCGCCAGCGCCGTCCGCGTGTCTTCAACCTTCACGACCGTCGCCCCGGGCGGCGCCGCCACCTCCCTCTCGACCACCACGAGCCGTGCGCCACGCCCCACCGCCTCCCCCGCGAAGTCGTGCCCGTCCGCGTTGCTCCCCGCGATCGCCACGAAGCAGCTTCCCGCCTTCACCTTCCGCGAATCGCACTCCACGGACGTGATCTCGGGATCCGCCCCCGCCTCGCTGGATGGCACCCCGATCGTCCTGAGCAGTTCCGACGCCTTCACCTGCCTGCCTCCGTTCGACTCGCCCGCGCGAACGTGCTCGTCGAGCCGTCCTCGCTGGGCGGGATGTCGTAGTACTCGAGAACCCGCCGCGCGATCGCACTCGCCACCGGAGCCGCCACGCTCCCCCCGTACAGCGATGCCCCCTTCGTCGGCGCGTCGAACATCACCAGGATCGTCGCCACCGTCCGCTCCGCCGGCGCCGCGCATAGAAATGACGCGATGTACCGCGAGTGCGAATACGTCCCGTCCTCCAGAATCTTCTGCGCCGTCCCCGTCTTCCCGGCCAGCTTCCACCGGTCGAGCTTCGCCTGTTTCCCCGTCCCCTGCTCCACCACTTCCGCTAGCACCTCGCCCATCATCCGCTTCGCCGTGCCCTCCGAGATCACGCGGGTCGTCGCCGCGGCCTCAGGCGTCCGCACGATCCGCAACTGGTCGTCCACCACCGCCTTCACGACCCTCGGTTCCACGAGGACCCCCCCGTTCGCGATCGCGTTGAACGCCGCCAATAACCGGATCGGCGTCGCCGCCACCTCGTGCCCCATCGGCACCGATGTGCTCGTGTAATAGCTCCACTTCCGCGCCGGTGTCACTTGCCCGCTGATCTCCCCCGGCAGCTCCACCCCGGTCCTCGCCCCGATCCGGAACGCCGCTAAGCACTCCTGCTGCCGAGACGCCCCTAAGGCCTCCCCGATCCGCGTGATGCCGATGTTGCTGCTGTGTATCACTATCTCCGCCGCCGTCAACCACCCGTACGGATGATGGTCGTGCAGGATCCGCTTCCCCGTCCGGTACACCCCGTTGTAGCAAAAGAAACGCTCCGAAAGGCTGACCGCGTCCTTGTCGAGCGCCGCCGACAGGATGAACGGCTTGAAGATGCTCCCCGGCTCATAACGCGTCTGCACCGCCCGGTCCATGAGGTGCGTCGGGGGATCCGCCCCTGGCTTGTTCGGGTCGAACGCCGGCAGATTCGCCAGCGCCAAAATCTCCCCCGTCTCCGTCCGCATCACCAGCGCCATCACCGCCTCCGGCTGCCGCTCCTCGAACCCCTTCGCGATCTCCTCCTCCACCATCTCCTGGATCGTGGAATCGATCGTGAGTACCGCCGATAGTCCCGGCGTCGCCGGCTCGTCGCACGCCTGGTAGATCACACGCAGGTTCCCCTTCCCGTCCGTCGCTAAGGTCTCGCGTCCGGCCCGCCCCGCAAGCTCCTCCTGCAGCGCGCTCTCGATCCCCAGCCGCCCCTGGTTGTCGATATCCACAAACCCCAAAACGTGGCTCGCGTGCCGCCCCAAGGGATACGTCCGCTTCCTCTCCCATCTCACGTACGCCCCGCTGCGCTGCACCGGCGTAAGCGATAGGAACGCCTGATACTCGCTCGGGCTGATCCGCCGCTTCACCCACATAAACTGCCGACCTGCCTTCGCGCTCAGCGTCCCATACAGCGCCCCCGCGTCCACCCCCAGTGCGTCGCTCAGCGTCCCCGCTAAGTACCGAAGGTTCGGCGCCTCCGTCGGGTTCACGAACACGCTCGGACACGGCACCGTCGTCGCTAGTAACCTCAGGTTCCGGTCGTAGACCCTCCCCCGCCGCGCCTCCACCTCCACCTGCTTGTACTGCTGCTCCACCGCCCCCCGGGCGAACGTCTCGTGCTCCAGGAGTTGAATCTGCACCAGCCTCGCCGCCAAGAGCGCAAAGACGCACACGACTCCAAGGAAGAGCGCCGAAATCCTCGCATCGCTGACCTTCATGGTTCCGCCCCAATCGTTATCTTCACCTTCGTGCCTTCGCCAGCATCGATATCTCCGACCCGCTCGGCCACGTGACCGCAAGCCCCATCGCCACCACCCGCTCCGTCACGTAGCTCGGGACCTTCCGCGCCGACCTCTCGCATGCGATCCGCTCATACTGCACCCCAAGCGTCGTCCGCAGCCGCCTCGCTTCCTCAAGCTCCCTCCCGACCCGCATCTCCTCCGCCCGCAGAAGCACGAGCAGCATCCCCATCGACATTACGAGGACGAGCACCCCGAACATCCGCCTGAGTGTCATGTGAGTCTCCTCAACGCGCGCAGCTTCGAGCTCCGCGCCCGCCGGTTCTCCCTCTGCTCCTCGCGCCCCGGCGCTAAAGGCTTGCGCGTGAGCACCTCGTACTCCTCCGTAGCCCCCCGCTCCCGGAACGCGTGCTTCACCAGCCTGTCCTCCAGGCTGTGAAACGAGATCACCGCCAACCTTCCCCCCGCCCGCAGACACTCCGGCGCCGCCGCTAAGAACGCCGCAAGCTGCTCCATCTCCCCGTTCACCGCGATGCGCAGTGCTTGGAACACCCGCGTCGCTGGATGCGCTCTCCCGCGCCCCGGAACCGCGCGCCCCACGATGTCCGCCAACTCCGTCGTCGTGCGGATCTCTCTTCCCTCCCGCGCGCGCGCGATTCCGCGCGCGATCCGCCGCGCGTGCCGCTCCTCTCCATATGTCCGGAACATCGTCTCGAGCTCCTCCGCGCTCGCCCTCGCTACGATCTCCGCCGCCGTGGTCGTCATCGTCCGGTCCATCCGCATGTCAAGGGGTCCCTCTCGCAGGAATGAGAAACCCCGCTCCGCTTCGTCGAGCTGCTCGCTCGATACGCCCAGGTCGCACAGAATCGCGTCCGCTCGCTGTGCGCCCGATTCGCGCAGTGCCCGATCTAAATTATCGAACGTTGTTCGGAAAAGCTTGACCCGCAGCTCGTCGGCGAACGCTTTCGCCGTCTCCTCCAGCACCGTCGCGTCCCGGTCGATCCCTATGAGCCTCCCCCGCGGCCCCAGCTTCCCCAAGATCGCCCGCGCGTGTCCCCCCGTCCCGATGGTCGCGTCCACGCAGACGTCGTCGGGTCGGATGTCCAGAACTTGGAGCGCCTCCCGAAGGAG
>JAZDKG010000215.1:0-16708 GCA_043803205.1 Planctomycetota bacterium | reverse complement strand
GGGATCGGCCTGTCGCTCCCCACCGATAGATACTCATAACTCGTCTCGTCGGCGTCGAGCCACCGGTATTGCCCCGCGACGACCGTGCCGGCGCCGCTCATCTGTAAGTACCATTGCGATCCCGTCGTCAGTATCGTCGCTAGCTCCACCGGCCTCTTTCTCGGACACACCCAGACCGAGACGCTCCACGCCTTGTCGAAATCCCAGAACGCCCCCGGCGGAAAGGTCGCATACGTCCTGATCCCGTCGAACGCTAAGGCCCCGCCGATCCGGAAAGGCGCCTCCTCCCCCGGCTGCAGCTTCCCAGGGTTGGCGTCCACCGAATCGGTCAGCGCCTCCCCCCCCGTCTCGTCGAAGTGCCACAGCCCCGCCGGCCCCTCCGCGCCGCCTGCCCAAAGCGTAAGTCCGATCATAACGAGAGCGCCCATCGCCGCTTTGACCCGCACCACCGCTCCGTTTCGTGGCGATGTCTTCTCTGCGTCCTCTGTGTCTCCGTGGTGAGTCACTCCCCTATCTCCTCTGTGTTCCCTCCTTCGCGTCTCCCATGAGAAGGCCTGTTCGCCATTCTCAAGCCGTGCCCCGGAGATCGCAAATGGAAACCCCTTAACTGGACGCCCCGCCGAATGCATTCCTGCCCGCCCTGTCGAGAACTTGCGCGGCCCCTCCCCACAACGGCGTGAGTTGAGAAAGAACGGAACTTATTGGCACCCTATGCGTTTATTGGCATAGATGGGGGCGGAGTATGCTCGTGACGGTCGGACAAGAGCGCAAACAACTGCTGAGCCGGCCTGGACTTGCCGCGCGAAAGACCTTCCGCGCTCGCGATGTGGACATCACCTTCCTGACCTTCGAAATCGAGGGGCCCGCGTTTCGGGCGCAACTCCTGGAGGCGCTGGCCGAGTGCGACCGCGTCGTCGGGCTGGCCAATGTCGCGCGTCAAACGTTCTTTCTGTCCCAGGACTTGGACCGGTCGCAGCTCGTTCCCGTCGTCGAAGAGGCTTATGCTGCGCCCTTGCCTGCCACGACCTTCGTCTGCCAGCCGCCGGCGGGAGGCGCCGCCCTCTCCTGCGAGTTGTGGGCGTTCTCTTCGGAAGCCACCCTCCAGCGCCGACGGCATGTGACGACGGCCTTTACGCCCAGCGCCACTTGGGGTTTCGTAGGCGGAATGGAGACGGACGAGACGGAGCCGCCCGCGAAAAGCCTCGCCCGCATGCTGAGCGAAGCGAACCAAGAGCTTCACCGCGCCGGCCTCTCCCTCTCCCACATGGTCCGCACCTGGTACTACATCGGGGAGATTCTGGGAGATGGCGAAAAAGACTCCCCCTACGAGCGCTTCAATGCCGCAAGGAATGAGCTCTACCGGACCTGCTGGCCGGACCTGGTCCGGTCGCCGGCAAGCACGGGGATCGGAATGAGGTCGCGTCGCATTGCCTTCGAGGGGCTCTTCCTGAGCCACGGGGGCAACGGCTGTCGGCTGTCCTGGATTGACAACCCCCTTCAGACGCCGCCTCACCTCTACGCCCGCTCGACCAAAGCCGCCTGCAACCCGAGCTTCTCCCGGGCCGCCGCCGTCCGCTTCGCTGATGCCGCCCTGCTCTTCATATCCGGGACCGCCAGCATCAGGGGATCGGAAGTGATTGCGCCCGACGACCCGGAGGCCCAGACCAAGATCACCATCGAGAATATCGCGACGCTCCTGGGGAAAGACAACCTCGTGGACGGACACGGCCTTCCACGAGGGGCGACGCTCGAGGACCTGCTCGAGTTCAGGGTCTACCTGAAACGCCCGGGCGATCTCGATGTCGTGAGGGTCTGCTGCCAGCGCTTTCTGCCGGCGGTCCCCCATACCTACCTGGTCGCGGATGTGTGCCGCCCGGAGTTCCTCGTGGAGATAGAGGGGGTAGCCGCTCTTGCGAATGGTGCATAGAGTCCGGTGCCCGGTATTCGGCGTCATCCTGCTGGCGGCGGCCCTCGCCGCCCGGGGCGCGGAGTTGCAGCCGACCCTCCCCTTTGAGACCGACGCGCGACCTGCGCTGGATAACCCGATCGACGAACGCGTGCTGGCCCTGCTCCGCGAGCGCGGGATCGAGCCCGCCCTCGAGTGTTCGGACGCGGTGTTCTTCAGGCGCGCGCACATCGACGTCATCGGCACCTTGCCCGAGCCGCTCGAGGTCGTCAAGTTCCTGCGCGACCCCCGGCCCGAAAAAAGCGCCGAGCTCATCGACGCCCTCATGGAGCGCGAGGAGTTCGCCGACTATTGGACGCTCAAGTGGTGCGACCTCTTGCGCGTCAAGGCGGAGTACCCGATCAACCTGTGGCCCAACGCCGTGCAGACCTACCATCGCTGGATCAGGGACGCCGTCCGGCAGAACCGCCCCTGCGACGAGTTCGTCCGGCAGCTCCTCACTGCGAGCGGCAGCAACTTCCGCGAGCCCGCGGTGAACTTCTACCGCGCGATCCAGGGTCGAACGCCGGCGGCCGTCGCCGACGCCGTGGCGCTCACGTTCATGGGCGTGCGCCTCGCCGGCTGGCCCGAAGAGCGCCGTTCCGCCATGGCCGCCTTCTTCTCCCGAGTGGCCTACAAAGGGACCGCCGAGTGGAAGGAGGAGATCGTCTGCCTCGATCCCTCCCCCGCCGGTCCTCTGGACGCCGTCTTCCCCGACGGCAAGGCCGTCCGGATCGAGCCCGGAGAGGATCCCCGCCGCGTCTTCGCCGACTGGCTCCTCGCGCCCGAAAACCCGTGGTTCGCGCGCAACATCGTCAATCGCGTGTGGGCGTGGCTCATGGGCCGCGGCATCATCCACGAGCCCGATGACATCCGCCCCGACAACCCGCCGGCGAACCCCAAATTGCTCGACTACCTGGAGAAGGAGCTGGTGAAGTCCCATTACGACCTGCGGCATATCTACCGGCTCATCCTCAACTCGGCGACCTATCAGCAGTCCTCGATTCCCCGCAGCCTCGACCCCGGCGCCGAAGCCCTCTTCGCCCGGTACCCCGTGCGACGCCTCGACGCCGAAGTGCTCATTGATGCGCTCTGCTGGATCGGCGCCGACGGCGAGAGCTACTCGAGCGCCGTTCCCGAGCCTTTTACCTTCATCCCCCAGACGCAGCGCACGATCGCGCTGGCCGACGGCAGCATCACGAGCCAGTTCCTCGAGATGTTCGGCCGCCCCGCCCGCGACACCGGCCTGGAATCGGAGCGCAATAACCAATCCACGGATGCGCAGCGGCTCTACCTCCTTAATTCCTCGCACGTCGAGCTCAAGATCGAACGCAGCAGACGGATTCAAAGACTTCTCCGAACGAGCCGGGGCAATCGGCGCGAGATCATCCGCTGGCTCTATCTCGCCGTCCTCTCCCGCGAGCCGATGGAGACGGAGGTCGCGGCGGCGCAAAAGTACCTTGAAACCTCCAGGCTGAACGAGCAGCAGGGCGCTGTGGACCTCGCGTGGGCCTTGGTCAATACGAAAGAGTTCCTGTTCAGACATTGAGCCCCTGAATGAGGAGCGGGAAACCGAAATGAATGTGCTTGCCGTAAGCCCTGTTTACCGGCGCCGTGTGTGGAGGCCCGTTCTCCTTGCCTTGACCCCCCTCGCGCTCGCCTGCCTGAGCGCGCCCGCCTGGTCCGCGTCCCCCGAGCCTCGGGCGAAGTCCGTGATCCAGATCTGGATGTGGGGCGGCCCCTCCCAGCTCGACACCTTCGATCCCAAGCCCGAAGCGGGCAACGACTATTGCGGGCCGTTCGACAAGGCCATCCCGACCAATGTCGATGGAATCCGGATCAGCGCCCAGCTCCCCCTCCTGGCCAAACAGGCCGACAAATACTCGATCATCCGCAGCATGACCCACGGCATCAACGCCCACGAGACCGCCTCCTACGTGATGCAGACCGGACGCGAACCCGACAGGCTCGTCTATCCGTCCGTGGGCGCCGTCGTGGCCCTGTTCAACGGATACGACCATGGCTATCAAGGCCCCGTCCCCCCCTACATCGTCCTGACCGAGCCCCAGGGGCGATTCTCGGAGGCGGGCTTCCTCGGACAGCGTTACAAACCCTTCGCCACCGGCGGCGATCCCGCCCGCTCGCCCTTCGCCGTCGAGGGGATCGTCGCGCAAGGCATCTCCGATGAGCGGCAGAACAGCCGCCGCGCCCTACTGCACGAGCTCGATTCCCTTGGCAAAGCCATGCCGGAGAACCTGCAATTCGCGGCCCTCGATACCTGCGAGCAGAACGCCTACGACATGATGTTCGGAGAAGCGAAAAAACTGTTCGACCTGTCGCAGGAAACCGACGAGATCCGGGACCGCTACGGGCGCAACACCTTCGGTCAGTCCTGCCTGGTCGCGCGCAGGCTCGTCGAGCGCGGCGTGCCCTACGTCACCATCAACTGCAAGGGCTGGGACACCCACAAGCAGCACTTCGAGATCATGCGCCGACAGCTCCCCCAAATGGACCAGGGCTTGGCCGCGCTCCTCCAGGACTTGGCCGATCGCCGACTTCTCGAAACCACCATCGTCTGGTGGGGCGGCGAGTTCGGAAGGACCCCCAAAGTCCAGTGGGAGGCGCCGTGGAACGGCGGACGCGGACACTACGGCAAGTGCTTCAGCGTCGTGCTGGCGGGCGGAGGCTTCAAAGGCGGACGCGTCGTCGGCGCCTCCGATGAAAAGGGCGAGGAAGTGGCGCAGCGTCCCGTCTACCCCCGAGACCTGATCGGCAGCATCTACTCGCTCCTCGGCATCGATCCAAATGGACCCCTGCCGAATGCCCGCGGCCTGACGGTTCAGGTCCTGCCGCCGCCGAAGGATGACGAGAAAGGCGGCGGACTGCTCCAGGAGATCATGTAGTTGACGAACGTCCCCATGAAAACGGTCCGCTGTGTCCTCCTCCTGCTCTCGACCCTCTGCGCGACGAGCGCCTGGGCCGCCCCCGCCAAAAGGGAGCCGCACATCGGCTACGTCTTCCCGGCCGGCGGACGACAGGGCTCCGCCTTCGAGGTCACGCTCGGCGGAGAGTTCCTCCGGGGCGTCACGGACGTCTATGTGTCTGGTGAAGGCGTCCGGGCCTCCGTCATCAAGCATTACCCGCCTCAGAGAAACGTGACCCAGGAACAGCGCCAGGAGCTCCGTAGACGCCTCGCGGAGCTGGCGGAGAAGCGACTGGCCGAGCTGCCCGAGAACCGGCGTCCTCCCATGCTCCTCGCCCGGCTCCGCGCCGGAATGGGCGCCGACAGACCCATGACGATGCAGGAGGTGAGCGCAACACAAGAGAAAGGAGTCGAGCTGCCGGACCATCCCCTCCTGCGGGATCTGGAGAAGAAGAGCCTCCGGGAGCTGCTGCACGTGACGAACGAGTTCCTGAGTCGCGACAACTTCATGAAGAAACAGCGCAACGCGCAGATTGCGGAGATGGTGTTGATAAAGGTGACCGTTGACGCGGACGCGCCGCCGGGCGACCGCGAGCTGCGACTCGGGACGCCTCTGGGACTCACCAATCCCATGGTCTTCCAGGTGGGAACGCTCCCGGAAACGAGCGAGTTGGAGGTGAACGACCCGGAAGCCGCCCCGTTGCTCCCCCCGGAGCCGCCCCGCGACCTGCCTGTGCTCCTCAACGGACAGATCATGCCGGGAGACGTGGATCGCTTCCGCTTCCGCGCCAAAGCGGGACAGCGCCTTGTCGTCGAGACCTCCGCGCGACTCCTGGTTCCGTATCTGGCCGACGCCGTCCCGGGATGGTGCCAGGTCGCCCTGGCCCTCTACGACTCGAAGGGCAAAGAAGTCGCCTTCGCCGATGACTACCGCTTCGATCCCGACCCCGTCCTCTTCTATGAGATCCCCGAGGACGCAGAGTATGAGCTGGAGGTCCGCGATTCCCTCTTCCGCGGACGGGAGGATTTCGTCTACCGCATCGCCGTCGGGGAGCTCCCCTTCATCACCCGGATGTTCCCCCTGGGCGGCCATGCTAGGGTCCGCACCGTCGCCGCCGTGGACGGCTGGAACCTCCCCAGAAACGACCTCGTGCTGGACACGCGGCCCGGCCAGGAAGCCATCCGGCGGACGACCCTGCGCCAGGACAGGCGGATCTCCAACCAAGTGACCTATGCCGTGGATACGCTTCCCGAGTGCGTCGAGAACGAGCCCAACGACGACCCGGCCGGCGCCCAGGAGATCGCCTTGCCCCGAATCGTCAACGGACGCGTCGACCGTCCCGGCGACGTCGACGTGTTCCGGTTCGAGGGCCGCGCCGGGGACCAGGTCGTTGCCGAAGTGTTCGCCCGGCGGCTGCGTTCGCCTCTCGATTCCCTCCTGCGCCTGACCGATGCCTCGGGACGCGTCCTGGAATGGAACGACGACTACATGTGCAAGGAAGGCGATCTCTACACCAATATGGGCCTTCTCACCCAGCAGGCGGACTCCTGCTTGAGCGCCCGTCTGCCGGCGCGCGGGACCTATTACGTGCGCCTGACCGACGCGCAGAATCACGGCGGCGAGGCCTACGCCTATCGCCTGCGCATCGCTCCCGCAAGCCCTGACTTCGGACTGCTCATGACCCCTTCCAGCCTGAGCATGAACGCCGGCCGTGCCCTGGCCTTCACGGTGTATGCGCTCCGCAAAGATGGATTCTCGGGCGAGATCGAGGTGGTCCTGAAAGACAACGCCCCCCTCGGCTTCGTGCTGAGCGGCGCGCGCATCCCTGCCGGCCGTGACCATGTCCGCATGACCTTGACCGCTCCTGCGGACCCGCCCGAGCAGCCCTTCGCCCTCGAGCTTGAGGGCCGCGCCGAGATCGACGGAAAAACCGTGACTCGGCGCGTGGTTCCCTCGGAAGACATGATGCAGGCGTTCCTGTACCGCCATCTCGTGCCGTCGCAGGAGCTTCTGGTCGTCGTCGCAAGGGCCAAGTGGATTCCGCCTGTGATTGAGCTGGCGACCGCCACCCCCGTACGGGTCCCCGCGGGAGGCACTGCCCGGGTGTCCGTGAGAGCTCCAAGACGTTTGCTCCGGCAGGTCGAGTTGGAGTTGAGCGACCCTGCCGAGGGGGTGACCCTCCAGGATGTCAGGATCGTCGACGATGGATGGACCTTCGAGCTCAAAGTCGAAGGGGCCGCGGCGAAGGCCGGCTTCGCGGATAACCTGATCGTCGAGGCCTTCACCGAGGTCCAGACCAAGCCCCAGGACAATAAGAGCGCCCCGCCCGCGGGAGAGAAACGCCGCGTCTCCGTCGGCGTCCTCCCCGCCATCCCCTTCCTGGTCGTTAGCCCCTAGAGCCCCGGCCCTCGCGGCGATGACGCGTGATAAGCGCGGCCCCGGTCCCGATCGCGGACAGCGCGAGGAATCCCAGCACCCCCCAGGACAGACTCGTGGCCATTCCTCCTCCCCGTAGCGACAGCACATCGGCGAGCTTTCCCAGAATCGGCGGACTGGTCATGCCCGCCACCGCCACCGCCGCCCACACCACGGCATACGGCCGCGCCGTCCGTCCGTGAAAGCGCGCCCCGATCACGGACAGCATGGCCGGGAAATCAATGCTCGCGCACGTGCCCGCAACGAAAAACAGAGCCCCTGACAGGGCGTAGCGCTCGGCGTGCAGCGCCCCGAACGCCGACACGAAGGCGCCCGCCGGCGCGATGGCAAGCACCGTCCAGTCTCGCACGCGCAGCGGCAGATGCGCGAACAGCAATCGACCCGCCGGAAACCCGGCGAGATACAGCGTCAGAAGCCACCCGCTCTCGCGGATGTCCGTATGGAAACGCTCCTTGGCGAAAACGGGAATCCATGCGGATAGGGCCATGTCGCTGAACACGTGTACCGTCACGCACACGGCCATCAGCCCTATGAACGCCCGGCCGACTCGACGCGTCTGAGATGACTCCTCCTGCGGCGGGGGTTCCTTGAACGCTACGTCAAAGTCGATCCGGGCGACGAACACCAGGACCAGCACAAACAACGCCGCGTAAACGCCGAAAGGAAGCTGCAGCCGCTGGGGATGCGCCGGATCCCAAAGCCGGTTTGCCACGTCCGCAAGCACGAAGCTCGCCGCCGCGCCCGCGGCGCCGACGAATAACTGCGCGACGGAGATCCATCGTCTGTGATCGTCGCCCTTGAGATCGCTGATCATCACGTTGGATGAGATGTTGAGCAGCCCCCCTCCGAAACCGATCGCCAGCGGCGCCGCCGCGAACACCACAAAGCCCTTGGCCGCCGCCGCCACCGCACACGCGACCCCCAATAGACCAAAGCCAAGCAAGAGCTTGCGCCCGATCGAGATATGACGGGACAGCGCCGACCGGGCCAGCCCCGAAAGGAACATGCCCACGCCGCTCAACAGGAAGACCATGCCCCACGTCGCGTTATCGACCTGGAAGCGCGCCTTCCACGCCGGCGCCGCTGCGCTGAAATAGGATTGAACCACGGCTTCGACCGGGCCCAACATCAAGGCGATGATCAGGAACGCTCGAGATGAAGGTTTCCAGGAGGACATGGCGCATCCCATCCAACGGTCCGGACTTACACGGCCCCGGACCTTCTCGGAGCCTCTCCCAAGCAGGCGGGCTCGGACGCGCCGCCCGGCGCCTGCCGAGAGATCGGGAAAGACTATCAAGGAGAAGAACGCCTGTCAGGATATTTCTTCCCCATCCCCGCATGAATGATCCGCATCCCCTTCCTCCCCGCGTCCGCCAAGGAATAGCGCCGAATTCCACAAGATATATCTCATTGCTGCGCAAGATATTATATGCTAAGAGAGGAAAACTATGCACTATTGACTTGACATCTGCTAAAAAGATGATATACTTGAGATTGCCCGGGAGTCCCGGGGTTTCAGAGGCGGACCGATCAGCCTTCACGTCCGGGGGGTGTCCCATTTCACTTTAGTTATCGGGCGGTTCGGAATCGGCGCTCGGCCCCCGACATACTTGGGGCTTCACGCTAGGAAAAACGTCCGCTGAGCACCGACACCAGACCGACACTGCACCGACGCTGGACCGACATCGCACCGACGGAAGATCGACACGGAAACCGACACGGAAGCGCAACCTCTCGGGGGACCGTCTTCCTCCTTCCCTTCCCGCGCTCTCTTGCTCTCCAGCCCCGCTTCCGACCGGGAGGCGCTAGCGGGCAGGGGTGTTTTCTTTTCCCGCAGGCGACGGAGCGGCCCTCCTCGCCTATAATAAACCCACTAGCGACCTCTGCGGGCGGGCGGACCGCGCTTCGAGCCGCTATCGTTCTTCCGGAGGAGCCGGATCATGAGCCGTTGGGCGTTCAGCGTGATCGCGTGTCTTGCGTTCTCGGCGCCGTGTGCGCTGGGCGAGCCGGCGGCGCAAGCAGCATCAGCGCCCTCGGCGGAGACGATGCTGCGGGCGCTCGCCGATTCCTTCGCGGCGCGCGAGAGCGCGCGAACGAAGCTCGAGGTCTCCCTCATCGCGCGGGAGGGGGGGACGTCGCGGACGATGATGTCCGGGGACTACACGATTGCGTTCCAGCGGCCGGCGGCGTTCTCGCTCGTGGGGGGTAAGAAGTCCGGCGGGGAGCAACTCCTAGCGGACGGGGCGCACTTCACGGTCTATCTTCCCACGTACAGGATCTACAGCGAGCGGGCGGCGCCGGCGACCCTTGCGGAGGTGATGGGGGAGCCTGAGATCGAGCGGCTGAGCGCCGCCTGCGCGGAGACGTTTCTCCTGGACGCGCTCCTAGCGAGCGATCCGTATGCGGCGCTCACGGAGGGGGTCGAGAACGCGAGCTACGCGGGGGTGGAGGCGATCGACGGAGTTCCCTGCAATCACCTCAAGTTCACGCGGAACGCGTTCCCCTGGGAGCTGTGGGTGGACGCGGGGACGCGGGGGGCGCCCAGGAAGATCGCAGTGGACGTGTCGGCGGCGTTCGCGGGGAAGGCGCCCGCGGGCACGAAGTTCGAGATGGCCGGGCGGTTCGACGAGTGGAAGTTCGACGGGGAGGTGCCGGCGGAGACGTTCAGGTTTACGCCTCCGGAGGGGGCGCGGAAGGTGGAGAGCCTCGCGGAGGCGATCAAGGGCGCGCCTAGCCCGCTCCTGGGGAAACCGGCACCCGAGGTGGAGCTAGCGACGTTAGAGGGGGGGAAGTTCAAGCTCTCGGAACTGCGGGGGAAGAACGTGGTGGCGCTGGAGTTCTGGGCGACGTATTGCGGGCCCTGCAAGATGGCGATGCCGATCGTGCACAAGGTGACGACGGAGCTCAAGTCGAAGGGGGTGCGGGCGTTCGCGGTCAACCAGGGGGACGAGCCTGAGGCGATCAGGAAGGTGCTCGCGGAGATCAAGGTGGATCTGCCGGTAGTTCTGGATTCGGAGGGGCAGGCGTCGATCGCGTATGACGCTTCGCCGATCCCGTATATCGTGCTCATCTCGAAGGAGGGGACGGTCGAGCGCGTGATCAAGGGGCTGCTCCCGGATCTCGAGGCGCAGCTGCGAAGGGACCTGGAGACTCTGGCGGCGGGGAAGAGCCTGCTTTCCGCGGAGGGAGCGGGAAGAAAATAGGCTTGAGACGTGAGGCTTGAGGGGTGAGGGGGAAAGGGACGCAAGAGAGGAGGGTCGGGTGGACGGATTCGCCAAGATGACACTTGTGGTGGCGGCGATCGGGATCTGCGCGTTCGCGTTCGTTTTGGTTCATGCGATCCGGTGGCTTGCGGGGAAGGGGGGAGAGGGCGCGACGGGGTTCCTGAGCCGGGGGCACGCGTGGAGGCGTCTAGCGAGCGCGTCTCTCGTGATCTTCGCCCTAGCGTGGTTAGCCCTTGGGACGACGTTCCTAGCGGGGCGGATCTTTTCGGCGCAACATCCGATGCTGGCGCTGGTCTTCCTTGCGGTCCTGGGCCTTGTCGTGATCGCGGTGCTGGCATTAGCGGGGCTGGATTTTCGGGAAGCTGGGGCGGCGTACCGGAAGGAGATGTCGAAGAAGCGCGCGAAACAGGTCGAGGAGATCGTGCGGGCGGCGCTGGAGGAGCGGGGAAAAGAGCATGATGGGAATGGGAATCCGTGAGGGCAACTTTGCCACAAAGAGAAGGATTCCGGGGGACTTGATCCCGCAGGTGCGGGACCCCCGGCCCCCCGTCTAGGGGCGGCGGAACGCGGAGCGCTTTCCGCCGCCGAGGGCGGATAGAGAAGGACAGGACGACGGAGACACGGAGACGCCCTTCTCCCGCGTTCGCGGGATCAGGGTGAACAGAGGCACAGAGAAGAGGGGGAAGAAGGGGATAGCCACGAAGGCACCAAGGGGCGAAGCGGGCACGAAGGGGGAAAGAGAGTTGACGGGATAGCGGGATGAACGGGATCATCGGGGCGATCTTGCGATCCTTTTGAGTGCTCTTGCGTGCGCGGAAGAGGGGGATGAGGGGTTTGCGGAGGGGGGGCTTGAGGGTGTGATACGTGGTACGTGGTGAGGAAAGAGGGGACGGGAAGATTGGCGAGGGGACGGGGGCCGGGTATCATGGCGGGAGGCGGCAAGCTGCCGCACCCTCACCTTGCAGCTTCTCTTCCATGGCGAGAGGAGCGGGGCTTGGCATCGATGATGGGGAAGAATCGTCCTGACAGGTTTTCTTCTGCGCCGAATCTCAGCGTTGGATCATTAGGAATAGGAGGTACGAATGGCAGTCTACTCGTTTCTCGACTTAGCCTATGACGTGCTCAAGGAATCTTCGAGACCTCTAACCTATCAGGAAGTCTGGGAGGTCGGGAAGGAGAGGGGTCTTGCCGACAAGATCAACACTATGGGCAAGACGCCTTGGCAGAGCCTGGGAGCACAACTCTATGTCGAAGTCCGTGACAACGAGGATTCCAAGTTCATCAAGGTTGGACAGCGGCCTGCGAGGTTCTTTCTCCGAGAACGCGAGGTCGACTTGCCTGCCGATGCGATAAGCAGGATCGAGAAAGAGGAGGTGAAGGCCAAGGACAGGAGAACAGAGTACAACGAGCGAGACTTGCACCCGCTCCTGACTTATTTCGCGTACGCGAACCCCACTTTCAATCGGGGGCGGTCAATCTTCACAAAGACCATCTATCACGAGAGGTCCCAACGGTCCGGATACAATGAATGGATTCACCCGGACGTGGTAGGATTCTACCTGCCTTTGGACGACTGGCGGCCGGACGTGATCAAATTTAACAGGGTGTCGGACAACAACACGCTGCGTCTGTTCTCGTTCGAGCTGAAGAAAAGCCTAACGAAGGCGAACTACAGGGAGGCGTACTTCCAAGCTGTTTCCAACTCTTCATGGGCGCATGAAGGATACTTGGTCGCCGCAGAGATCTTACAGGACGATGAGCTGCTCTCCGAACTGGAGCGTCTCGCCTCGTCCTTCGGGATCGGGATCATCCACCTCGATCCGAGAGACATCGACGGGTCAACCATCCTATATCCGGCAAGAGGGAGGGACAGTCTGGATTGGGAGACGATCAACAAGCTTTGCGAGCAGAACTCAGACTTTGAAAAGTTTCTACAAGACGTGAAGATCGACTTCGAGTCTAGCCGCGTCCACCGAGCGGAATTTGATGAGGTGGTCAAGGATATTGGGAAGTACATCCAAGACAGACTGAAGATCGAACAAATGGATTGAAGCGAGGAGTGACCCGGGGACGGGGGTGGCCCTTGGGGTCTGCTGTGTTTGTGCGCAAGATCGAGGCTGAGTTGAGGCGGATTCTGCGTCCGTGGAGGCGGGGTCCCGAGGCGAAAAGAGCCGCGCGCACGGAGAGGGAATTAAATATAGGGTCCCCGCTCTATGCGACTATGATCTAGGTTTGGGCTAGCACCGTGGTGTGCTGCCTGAACTTCTCACGCAGGTCGTCGATGGGCTTGAGGTCGTCTTCCGACTCGTAGTACCAGAAGGTCCAGCCGTTACAGGCAGGTACCCCCTGGACGTGAGCTCCGACGCTGTGGATTGAGCCCCGGAAGCCATTAGAGACCAGGCTGCCATCGGCAGCTACGGTAGCCTGGTGCTGCCGGCTTCGGGAGAACAGCGATTGGCCCGGATTCAAGTAGCCCTTTTCCACGAGGCCCCCGAACGGGACGCGGGGTCTATCTTTCTTGGTGGGGGTGGCATAGAGATTGGTATCGAGGAGAAGGGGTTGGACGTTTTCGATTCTTTCGTTAGCGATGTCGATGTAGGCTTGCTCCTTTTCGATGCCTATCCAGCGGCGGCGGAGGAGTTTTGCGACCGCCCCAGTGGTTCCCGACCCCATGAAGGGGTCGAGGACGATGTCGTCAGGGTTGCTTGAGGCAAGGATGACCCGGTAAAGGAGGGCTTCGGGCTTCTGGGTGGAGTGAGCTTTCTTGCCATTAACGGTGCAGCGTTCCCTGCCGGTGCAGATGGACAGAAGCCAGTCGCTACGCATCTGCTTCTCGTCGTTCAGGGCTTTCATGGCGTGGTGGTTGAAGGTGTAGCGCTTCTGCTCGTACGATTTCTTTGCCCAGATGAGGGTCTCGTGAGCGTTCGTGAATCGCACGCCTCGGAAGTTCGGCATGGGGTTGGTCTTGATCCAGATGACGTCGTTCAGGATCCAGAAACCCAGGTCCATGATGATCTTGCCGAGGCGGAAGATGTTGTGATAGCTGCCAATGACCCAGATTGCGCCGGTGTCCTTCAGGACGCGGCGGCAGGCGCTAAGCCAGTTACGGCTGAACTCGTCGTACTGCTCGAAGGTCTCGAACTGGTCCCAATGGTCGTCTACGGCGTCGACTTTGGTCTGGTTGGGCCGCCAGAGTTCTTGCTCAAGCTGCAGGTTGTACGGGGGGTCTGCGAAAATGAGGTCGACGCTCTTTTCGGGGAACGAGGCCATGACTTCGACGCAATCGCCTTTGACTATTGAGTTTACCGGCAGTCTCAAATCTCGGTCTCCGCGGGACGCCAGATTGGGGTTTTCCCGAATGCTAGTATAGCAAGGGGACGGTCTGTCTGCAATCGGGGGGGCTGGGTTTCTGGCGCGGTCGGCCGGGAGCGGTTGCTCCGCTTCAGCCATAGAACTGCTGGAGTCGACTGTCAAGAGCCTTCGCGAGCCGGGCGTCTTTTCGGAGGAAGATGTCTCTCATCCTTCTGAGCGTTTCGCCTGAGGAGAAGAGGGTCTTCATCAACCCGGTTTCCCAGAGGTCATCGTTCTTTATGAGCTTGGCCCACGTGGACAGGCCGACCTGCGCTATCTCTGTGTGGCTCTGCCCAGGTACTTGGTCGAAGTCGAGCTCGTGGGATTCCGAGACGCCCTTCCGCCATTGGGTCAGCCAGGAGACCAGCATGTTCCAACCGTCTTGAAAGCCAAGGAGGTTGAGAAAAAGCTCCTCTCCGTAGTAGAGGGACAACTGAACGCCCGTGTCCTGGGATGCGCTTGCGAGGAAGTCGGAGTAGTATCTTTGGTTCTTTCGTGCATGAGGATCGATGAAGTACATTGCTCCTTTCAGGTTCGGGGCGTGCCTCTTGGCCAAGCAGTCAAGTTTTCTGCGAAAGTTTTCGGTCTGACCTCGCTTCTTCGTTGAGTCGTGGTCATCTCTCACTTTCTGCTCGACGAAGAAGAACGTCGAGCCGTCTGTAAAGTACTGGTCCACAGAAAGGCGTTCGCCGCCAGGATCCTGTATGCTCTTATCGAGACAGTCGTAGCCCGCCGCGGCGATGAGTTGATCGATGACCTCTTCCATGGCGTCTCCGAAGCGAATCTCGCGGGACTGAGTCATGTGCTGCAGTAGTTTCATCGGCGGGGTCGTCGATCTGAAGAGCCCAGTAAAGCGCTCTGGACTGCTCGCCAGCTTTTGCAGGAGTTTGTTACGCTCCCCAGCGTATAGGTGTCTGTGCATGATCTGGGCGAAGGCTTCGTATTCCATTGCGGTCCCTTTCAAATCTCGAGCTTGGCAAACGGTGTAGATGGCGACGCAGGAAACATCGTCAATTCGACTTGTGGAGATCACGCAATACTGCTGCGGCGCATAACCCATCAGGAAACGGGGAGTTGCGCAGACGGGGCATTTGGTTGGACTTGCTGGGATGGCGGGAGTCAGGCTGCCTTCGTGGTCGGGATCGCACGAGTGGACGGCGCGGCCATTGGGGTCTGCTGCGTTTGTGCGGAAGATCGAGGCTGCGTTGAGGTTGGGGTGGCGGAGGCTGTAGACTGCAGGGGGCGGAAAGGACGGGAGGCATCCCGTATCCAGTATCCAGGGGTAAGAAGCAAACAGGAGCCGAGTTCTTAGGAGGCTGAAATGTCCAGCGATTTCAGGATGGGTTGGGAGAGAGGAAGACCTCTGCCGTTCATGGGGGCGGCGAAGGGGATCGGGGGGTTCAGGGGTGGAGGGTGAAGCGCCCGGAAAGACCTGGGGAGACGTTTGACAGGGGGGTGGTCGTGAGGTAGGCTTTGGAGTAGTTCCGGCGCAGGGTCGCGTCGGAGGCGCAAGTCGGCCCATCCGATTGATATGCGGGTGCGCCTGGGGCCATGAACGCTCCGGGCGAGTTGGAAGGCACGGCCCCGGCTCGGGGTCGACAGAGAGGGGACAATGCCATGACGCGCTGTTTTTCCGTTTGCAGACCCATCGTCGCTCTCGTTCTTGCGTTTCTTTTTGTCGCGCCGGGCGTCTACGCCGGATACTCGGTAGTGGAGATCGGCGTGTTATCCGGCGACGCGATGACGACGGCCACGGACGTGAACAACGCCGGGTGGGTTGTGGGGCAATCGATCGCGACCGGGTATACGAGCTATCGTGCGATCCTCTGGGACCCGACCACTCAGTCCACTAGCGCGCTGACCACCTCGAACGGTTCCGCGTGGGGGATCAACGACAACAACGAGGTGGTGGGCTTCTACAATGTCAGCAGCAGCCTGTCGCACGGTTTCTACTGGACGACGGGCGGGGGACTGGTGGATCTCACGCACCCCGATCAGGGGAGCTCGCAGGGAAGCGGCGCCTATGACATCAACAGCGACTCGCTGATCGGCGGGTTAGCCGGGTACAAGTATCCCCCGTATGGCACGCGCGGGGTGCTCTGGAATGGGCCGTCCGACGCCGCCCCCGTGATGCTGCCCACGCTGGGGGGCACGATGAGCGAGATCCGCGCGGTCAATTCTCTGGGCCACGCGGTGGGGATCTCCACGGCGACAAGCGTCCCCTTAGCCTTCTTCTGGGACGGGTCGACGATGACGGGTCTGGGGACGCTGCCCGGAGGCGCGCGGAGCTACGCGTACGGGATGAACGACAGCGACGTGATCGTGGGGTCTTCCGAAGGGACGGGCGCGGGCGCCGTCTACTGGACGTATGACGGGTCGTCGTGGACGATTCATCCGCTGGGCGGGGGCTGGGCCAATGATATCAACAATGACGGACTCATCGTGGGGTATAACTCCACGGGCAAGGGCACGTTGTGGGACTCGGGGGTGGCGATCGATCTCAATACGCTGATCCCCGCGGGTTCGGGGTGGATCCTGGGATACGCCTATGGGATCTCCGACAGCGGGTACATCGTGGGGGTGGGGACTCTGGACGGCGTTCAGCGGGGGTATCTGCTGGCGCCCATGGCGCCGGTTCCCGCGCCTGGGGCGCTCGTGCTATGCGCGGTCGGGGGTGCGCTGGCAGCGGTGACGCGGAGGAGAAAGGGGAGTTGACGGGATAACGGCGAAGGGTTCAGAGCTCAAGGGGCTTTGTTGAAAACTCCCCGGTGGGGAACCGTCGGGGTTCCATGTCAGCTCATGGGTCAAGAGCCCTCCGAAGCGGAGGG
>JAZDKG010000214.1:0-34690 GCA_043803205.1 Planctomycetota bacterium | reverse complement strand
CACGCCTGGCGCATCACGCTCAAGTACAAGGGAGAGGAGCGCACCTTCGAGGCCCCCCTCGCGGGCGATCTCGTCGCCCTCCTAGAGCACCTGCGCGAAGGTCCCTAGCGGCGCCTACCCCTTCATCGCCCGCACCGCGTTCCGGAAGATGCGAAGGCCCAGCCCCTCTCCGCCGGCGCCTTCCCTGCGCCAGCGTGGATGCTGCACGGCGAGGGCGAACCGCTCCGGGTGAGGCATCATCCCCAGCACGCGCCCCGACGCGTCTTCGATCCCCGCGATGTCGTATACGCTCCCGTTCGGGTTCGCCGGGTAGCGCGCCTCGCCCCCGTCAGCGGAAACGTACCGGAACGTGACTTGGTCGTTCGCGATGAGACGTTCGAGCGTCTCCGGCGTGTCGGTCACGAACTTCCCTTCCCCGTGCGCCACGGGAAGATCGATCCTCTCGATCCCTTCCGCGAAGATCGATCTGCGCGAGGACGACGCGAGCGTGACCCACCGGTCCTCGAACTTCCCCGAATCGTTCCCCGTAAGCGTGACCTGCTGGCGGCCGACCGACCGGTGGTCGAAGCCGGGAAGGAGCCCCGCCTTGACGAGCACCTGGAACCCGTTGCAAATCCCGATGACGATTCTTCCCCGCTGCACGTATTGGAGCACCGCGTCGCCCAGACGGCGGACAAGCTCGTTCGCCAGCACCCGGCCGGCGGCGATGTCGTCCCCGTACGAGAATCCCCCCGGGATCACGAGAAGGGAGTAGTCTCCCAGGCTCTTCGGCTTCGCGGCGATCCGGTTCACGTGGACGCGCTCGGGCTCGGCCCCCGCCAGCGACAGCGCGTACGCCGTCTCCGCGTCACAGTTGGTGCCGGCGGTCCTTAGTACAAGAGCGTTTGCTTTCCCCACGGCGGCTCACCAGTCAAAGGTTCTTTTCCAGGCGGCGCACAGATCGTCCAACGCCGCGTCGATCACCCGGGCTCCCGACCGTCCCTTCACTACGAGGCGTCCGCCTCCCGTCGTACGGCCAACGGCGGCGAACGGGACGTCGCCCAGGGTTCTCTCGAATTCGTTCCGCACGCCCGCCGGCACCTCGAGGAGAAGCCGGGAAACGGATTCGCTGAACAGGATCTCGTCGTCCCTTGTCACATCCCCGGACAGGGCCGCCTTCCCCAGGTCGATCTCCGCGCCGACCATACCCGCGAACGCCATCTCGGCGGCCGCGACGGCGAAGCCCCCTTCCGAGAGGTCGTGCGCGCTCAACACGAGCCCCCGCTCGACCGCTTCGGTCACGGCGTCGAAGACGCGCCGCCCGAGCGCCGCGTCAACCCTGGGGACGCACTCTCCCGCGGCCCCCGCGAGCTTCCAGTAGTGGCTCCCCCCCATCTCGCGCTTCGTCAGCCCCACGAGGAAGAGCATGCTCCCCTGCGCCTTGAGGTCCATGCTGATCGTCTTCGACACGTCGTCCACCACCGAGATCGCGCTGATGAGGAGGCACCCAGGGATGACGATCGTCCCGTCGGCCGTCGCGTACTCGTTATTGAGCGAGTCCTTCCCGCTGATAAACGGCGTTTCGTAGACACGCGCGACGTCGTAGCACGCCTTCGCCGCCCGCACGAGTCCCCCCAGGCGGTCGGGCTTGTCCGTGTTGCCCCAGCAGAAGTTGTCGAGAAGCGCGGTCCGGTCCCGCCGGCCCCCGACGGCCACCACCTGGCGCAGCGCCTCATCGATCGCCGCCGCCGCCATCGCATACGGGTCAATGTCGCTGTAACACGGGTTCAAGCCGCAGGCGACGATGATCCCCTTTTTCGACCCCAGCACGGGCGTCACCACGCACGCATCCGAGGGTCCCTCATCCCGCACCCCGACCAGGGGCTTGAGCACCGTCCCCCCCTGCACTTCATGGTCGTACTGCCGGATCACCCACTCCTTGCTGGCGATGTTCGGGGCGGCGAGGAGAGCCAGGAGGTCGGCCGTGTAGTCGCGCTTCTCGGGAAGGTGCGGCTCCGGGAAGCGCCTTGGCGCCCACGTCGCCGACCGCTCGAGCTTGGGCAGCCCCTCGTGCAGAAACTCCATCCCGAGATCGCAGACGCAGCACTTCTCCCAGAAGAGCTTCAGCCTGCGGTCGTCGGTGTAGCAGCCGATCACCGTGGCCTCCACATCCTCGGAGGCGAAGAGCTGGAGGATCTCCCCGCGCCGGTCCGGCGGGACCGCCAGCACCATGCGCTCCTGCGCCTCGCTGATCCAGATCTCCGTGTAGCTCAACCCCTCGTACTTGAGGGGCACCCGCTCCAGGTGCACCTGCGCCCCCAGCTCGGCGCCCATCTCCCCCACCGCGGAGGACAGCCCGCCCGCCCCGCAGTCCGTGATCGCCGTGTAGAGCCCGCGGTCGCGCGCGACCATCAGCACGTCGAGCATTTTCTTCTCGGTGATGGGGTTCCCGATCTGCACGGCGCCGCTCGAGACCGTCTCCGACTCCTCCGTCAGCTCCCCGGAGGAGAAGGTCGCCCCGTGGATCCCGTCCCGTCCGGTCCTTCCCCCCACCACGAGGATGAGGTCCCCCGTCCGGGCGCCCTTCTCACACTTGTCCCGCGGGAGGATCCCGATGTTCCCGCAGTAGACGAGGGGGTTTCCGACGAACCGCTCATCGAAGTAGACCGCTCCGTTGGCGGTGGGTATCCCCATCCGGTTGCCATAGTCCCGGACCCCCGCCACCACCCCCTTCATCACGCGCTTCGGGTGGAGCGTCCCCTTCGGAAGCTTTTCCTTCGGAAGGTCCGGCGGGCCGAAGCAGAAGACGTCGGTGCTCAGAATGGGCTTCGCGCCCAAGCCCGTCCCGAGGATGTCACGTATCACCCCTCCGGTCCCGGTCCCCGCGCCTCCGTACGGCTCGATCGCGCTCGGATGGTTATGGGTCTCCACTTTGAAACAGACCGCGTGCTCGTCGTCAAAGGCGATCACCCCGGCGTTGTCCTTGAATACCGACAAACACCACGGGCGCGCGAGCTCCCTCGTCACGCGCGCGATGGTGCTGGCCAGCAGGTTGTCGATCACCTCCCCGTCGCAGTTGATCCGCCCCTTGAGCGTCTTGTGGACGCAGTGCTCGCTCCACGTCTGGGCAAGCGTCTCCAACTCCACGTCCGTGGGCTCCCGTCCCAGGGCCTCGAAGTGCCGCTGGATCGTCCGCATCTCCTCCACGTTGAGGAAGAGCTGTCCGGCGCGGCTGATCTCGCGGAGCCTGTCCGCGTCCGCTCCCGCAAGGGCCACCCGGCGCAGCGTCAGCGCATACTGGGCCGACTCCGGGGGCGACAGGTCCGCGTCCGCGCGCACCACCTCCTCGATGCACTCATTTGCGAGGACCTTTCCCGCGATGAGCGAGAGCTCTTCCTCCGCGGCCTTGCCCACAAACGCGTATTTCCGCGCGATGCGCACGGACGAAGCCGACAGCCCCATGTCGGCGATCCCCTTGAGGACGCTAGCCTCCGCCGGCTCCATCACCCCGGGCCTGCGCACCACCTGTCGCACAATCGCATTCGGGTAATCCCGCTCCAACGGGGACGTCTCGATCCCGAACTCCTCGTCCACGGGGTCAGAAAGGAGCTCGCCCGCCACACGCTGCGCCTCAAGCGCCCCGAACTCCCCCGTGATCACGTAGACGCGGGCCGAACGTACGCGCTCGATCGACGCAATACCCAAATCCCGGATGTCCCCCAGGATCCCTTCCCCATGAGGATCGCCGAACGCCGGCCGCTTGGTAACTTCGATCTTCCAGTGCATGGCTCAACCCGGAACGTGGTTCCGCACGCCTTCCCGGCGCCGCTTCGCCCGGCGCAGAAATCTCACGAGCCGCTTCCGATCGCCGGCGCGGAGGATCCCCTCCACCTCACGGCAGATCCCGCGCACCGCCTCCAGCCTGTCCGCCACCGCGCGACGATTCGTGAGGAGGATGTCGCCCCACAGCGCGGGATCGCCCTGCGCAATACGGGTCGCATCGAGGAAACCCCGCCCCACGTAAGGGAGATCCGACGGCCGCGTCGCCGCCGCCAGCGCGCACGCCACGACATGGGGAAGATGGCTCGTCGCCCCCAGAATGTCGTCATGGCGGGCGGCCGTCATCCGCACCACGGGCATCCCGAGCGCCCGCCAGAACCCTGTCACGGTCGAGACCGCCCGGTCATCCGTCCCCCGCCCGGGCGTGATCACGCACAGCGCCCCCCTAAAAAGGTCCCCCCTTGCGGCGTCGTTTCCTCTCGTTTCGCCGCCCGCGATGGGATGGCTCGGGACGAATGCCGGCAGGCGCGCCAGCTCCCGGGTGATCCAGAGCTTGGTGCTCCCGGCGTCCGCCAAGACGCAGCGCTCGGGAGCATGTCGGGCGGCCTCCTTCACGAGCTCAGGAATGAGGCCGACCGGGGTGCAGACGACGACGAGGTCCGCATCCCTCACCCCGCGCGCGAGATCGCACGTGGCTTCGTCGATCGCGCCGAGGCGTCGCGCCCGCGTCAGGGTCCAGCGCCGATAGCCGATGCCGACCACCCTGCGCGCGAGCGCCCCCTTCCTGAGCGCCAGACCGATCGAACCGCCGATGAGCCCGACGCCGACGATTCCCACAGTCCCGAAGCGCATCCCGCGTCTTTTCACATTCGCTCGCTTGAGGAGATGTGGCGCCATGCTAGGCCCCCCCGTCCCCCCTGTCAAACGATTTTTCCTGCGGATGGATTGCCGCTTTCCGATACAATGAAGGGTCTGGACATGCGAGTTGATCCGGAAGAAGCCGTATGGAATCGCGTCGAATTAAGGTTGGCCCCTCTTCGGACTGGCCCGCGCGCATCAAGCTCGTGGAGCTGGGTGCCTTCCAGATCATCGGGAAGCTGGCCGAGGGACGCGGGACGCTCCTCTTCAAGGCCCAGCACGAGCGCAGCGGCTACGAGGTCATCGCCAAGATCGTGAAGGCCTCCCACGCCAAGAACCGCGCCACCCTCGCGGAGATGTCGAACGAGGCGCGCGTGCTCAGGGCCCTCCAACACCCCTACATCATCAAGATGGTGAAATACGAGAGGCGCACCCGCTTCCCCTTCCTGCTCCTGGAGTTCGTCAACGGCTCCAATCTCAAGCAATGGATCGTCCGGCGCGAACGGTCCGACGTCCGCGAGCCCATCCAAGTCCTAGCGCGCCTCGCCGAGGGCCTCGGCGCCACCCACCGCGGCGGATACATCCACCGCGACATCAAGAGCGAAAACATGCTCGTGACGGGCAACGGGGACGTGAGGCTGATCGACTTCGCACTCGCCGAAAAGCTCTCCTGGCGCTGGGCGCGCGCCCTCCTGCCCAGACACCGCGTGCAAGGGACCCGCTCCTACATGTCGCCGGAGCAGATCCTCGGACGCTCCCTCGATCATCGCAGCGACATCTACTCCTTTGGCGTCGTCATCTACGAGGCGGTCACGGGGAGACCCCCCTTCTACGGCCTCGACGAACAGTCCCTGCTCCAGGACCACCTTCACACCGAGCCCAAGCGACTCGCGTCCTCAGTCTCCAACGTGAACGCCGATCTCGACAACCTCGTCTCCCGGATGCTCGCCAAGCATCCGGTCGACCGTCCCCCCTCGATGGAGTTCGTCGTCGAGGCTCTGCGCTCCATCGACAGCATCACCGCGAAGACCCCTTGACCGCGTCCGCAATCCCCTTGAGCCCCGCCCCAGGCCCCTGTACAATTGTTGCCGCGTTGCGCTTGCCGCGCAACAAAGGGGCATAATCGACTCTCCCTCCCGTAGGAGTCCGCCGGCTTGGCTCGAGCGGAGGACTATAAGGCGCTGGAGTTCGAGCGTCCGATCCTCGAGCTGGAGAGAAAGATCTCGCAGCTCGAGGCCAACGCGGGCGCTCGGGGAAGGAACCTCGAGCATCTCGCCATCCTCCGGCGGATGCTCGACAGGCTCAAGGTCGAGGTCTACAGCAAGCTTTCCGCGTTCGAGAAGGTCCAGATCGCCCGCTTTGAGCAGAGACCGCAAACCTCCGACTACATCTCCTACATCTTCGACGATTTCGTCGAGCTCCACGGCGGGAAGGTCTACAGGGAAGACCGCTCCACCATCACGGGCGTCGGACGCATCGGCAACCGCCGCGTCATGCTCATCGGCCACGAGAAGGGAAAAACCACCGCCGAGAAGATCCAGCGCAATTTCGGCTGCCCCCACCCGGAAGGGTACCGCAAGGCGCTCCAGAAGATGGAACTCGCCGAGAAGTTCCAGATCCCCATCGTCACGCTCGTCAACACGCCCGGCGCCTACCCCGGCGTCGAGGCCGAGGAGCGCGGCCAGGCCTACGCGATCGCCATCAACCTCATGCGCATGTCACAGCTTCGGACCCCCATCCTCTCCATCGTGATCGGGGAAGGGGGCAGCGGGGGCGCCCTGGGCATCGCGGTCTCGGACCGCCTCGCCATCCTCGAGTACGCCTACTACTCGGTCATCAGCCCCGAGGGATGCAGCGCGATCCTCTGGAAGACGAACGAGAACAAGGCCGACGCCGCCGAGGCCTTGAGGCTGACGGCGCAGGATCTCCTGGCCCTGGGCGTCGTGGAAGACGTCCTCCCCGAGCCGCCGGGCGGCGCCCATCGCAACCCCGAGGCGATGGCCAAGACCGTTAAGGAATACATCCTGAGCACACTGGACAAGCTCTCGGGGATCGACGGGCAGACGCTTCTCGAGACCCGTTACCAGCGACTCCGCCGCGTCGGAGTCGTCATCGAGCACGCCGTTCCGCTGGCGCCCGCCGCCGCGCCCGGCGAAGGCGCCCCTACGTAACGGCGTCCGGTTCCTCGATGTTGTCGCGCAAGCTCCTCCCCTTCCGGAACACCAGATTGCACAGTCCGTCCGCCTGCGCGTTGTCCTCGCGCGAGACCGCCAGGAACGTCACGTCGTCGAACGCACGCGCCAGCTCCCTCGCCTTCTCGTAGAGAGACCGCAGTTTCGGATCGCGCACCCGGTATTCCCCCCGCATCTGGCGCACGACGAGCTCGCTGTCGCTTCGCACCTCCACGCGCCTGGCGCCGAGCCGCCGGCACTCCTCCAAACCGAAGAGCAGGCCCTTGTACTCCGCCACGTTGTTCGTGCCGGCGGCAAGCCGGACGCCCCGGCGGCACAGCACCGCGCCGTCTTCGGCGCTCACGACGACACCGGCAGCGCTCGGCCCGGGATTCCCGCGGCTGGCGCCGTCGAAACGAAGCGTGACCGTCCCCGCCTGCGGGGTCTTCGAGGCCTTCACGACGCACCTTCTCCTTTCCCGAATGGGCGCTCTGCGCCGCAGTCTGTCGTCCGGGGAAACTCAGACCTCCTCAGCCGTGATCGCGTCGCCGATGTACAGGATCCGCGCGCAATCCGGACAGAAGACGAGCTCCCGCCCCACGAGGAGGACCGACATCACCTGCGCCGTCAGCCGCAGGCGACAGCCCGTGCACGTCTGCCCCATGACGGGCACGACCGACTGACCCGCATACCTCTTGACGAGACGCGAATAGGCGCTCAGGAACTCCGAGTCGACCGCCGCCGCGAGCTCCGCCCGCACCTTCGATTGCCGCTCCAACTGCCCCTCCAAGGCCGCCAACTCCCCCGCGAGCCTGAGCTTCTCGCCGTCGAGCTCCTTGCGCTTGGACTCGATCTCGGCCGCCAGCTCCTTGCATTCCGCGCTCAGCCCGTCGACTTCCTCCAGGACCGCGATCGCCTCGCTCTCGTATTGGGACGCCTCCGCCAGCTCGTGCTCGATCTCGCGCTGGAGCGTCTGGTACTCCCTGTTCTCTCTCACCTGGAGGAGCTGAAGCTTGAGCCTGTGGGCCTTGTCCTCCGAGGAGGCGAGCTCCAACTCCTTGAGCCGCCCCTCCTCCTTGCGCTTCTTGAGTCTCTCCCGCGACGTCGTGAACTTCCGCTCGAGAGCCCGCAATCTTTCCTCGACGCGTCGGATGCTGCGGGGAATCTCCCCGAGCCGCCCGCGGAGCTCCTGGAGCTCCACGTCAGCCGACTGCAGCGCTAGCAACCTCTCCAGACGTTCGTCCATGCTCCTCCGACTTGACTACGAGCTCATCAGGCGCTCCACCCCGTCCAGGAACCCCTCGAGCTTGCGCGCCCGGATGGGATGTTGGAGCTTCTTCACCGCCTTGGCCTCGATCTGTCTCACGCGCTCCCGCGTCACGCGGAAGATGCGGCCCACCTCCTCGAGCGTGTAGGTGTACCCGTCTCCCAGCCCGTAGCGCAGCTTGATGATCTCCCGCTCGCGGTAGGTCAGCGTCTGCAGGACCCGGCTGAGCTTGTCTTTCAGCATCTCGTGCGTCGCCGCGGCCACCGGAGACTCCGCGGAATCGTCCTCGATGAAGTCCCCGAAGTAGCTGTCCTCGCTCTCCCCGACCGGTCGATCCAGGCTAATCGGGTGCCGGCTGATCTTGAGCACCCGCCGCGTCTCCATCACGGAGAGCTTCGCCTCTCCGGCCAGCTCCTCGATCGTCGGCTCGCGCCCCAGCTCCTGGATGAGCTGCTTCTGGATGTTCCGGATCTTCGACATCGTCTCGATCATGTGCACGGGGATTCGGATGGTGCGCGCCTGGTCCGCGATCGACCGCGTGATGGCCTGACGGATCCACCACGTCGCGTAGGTGGAGAACTTGTAGCCCCGCCGGTATTCGTACTTGTCCACCGCGCGCATGAGCCCGGTGTTTCCCTCCTGGATGAGGTCCAGGAACGACAGCCCGCGGTTGCGGTACTTCTTCGCGATCGACACGACCAGCCGCAGGTTCCCGCCCGACAACTGCCTCTTCGCGGTCTCGTAGTCGCGGAACCGGCGCTCGATCATCTCGAGCCTCTTCACGAACTGCTGCGCGGAGTCCACCACATGCACCTCGAGGGCGCCCAGCCGGCTCTCAAGCTCCGCCAGCGCCGCCGCCGCCCCGCGCCGCCCCGCGAGCATGTGGATCTCCCCCTGCAGGCACTGCATCTTCTTCCCGATGCCCCGCAGGCGCTCCATCAGCGGCTGGACCTTGTTGGTCTTGAGGTTCAGCTCCTCGAGAAGCACCACCCCCTTCCGACGCCGCGATCGAATCCGCGTGCGCAGCGCCTTGCGCTCGTCCTGCGTGAGCCCGTCGGACTTGAGCTCCCCGAAATCCTCGTGGTTGCACGTCAGCATCTCCCGCAGCGTCCCCAGGTTGCTCGGGAGCCGCCGGAGGATCCCCTCCTTGCTCAGGTCGACGCCGTCGGAAAGCTTCAGCGCCCGGTCGAACGGCACCTCCCCGCGCTCGACCTCCTCCAGGATCCTCACCGCCTCCGCGAGCGTCACGTCGCACTCCAGGAGCGCGCGCCGGAAGCGGGTGCGCGTCACCTCGATCTTCTTGGCGAGGTTGATCTCCTCCTCGCGCGTCAGAAGCGGGATCTCCCCCATCTGCGTAAGGTACATCCGCACGGGATCGTCGATCCGACGGCCCTCCTCCTCGATGGAGGCCTCCGCGTCGATGTCCTCGCTCTCTCCCTTCTTCTGGTCCTTAACCTCCGCCTCGTCCACCAGCTCGATCCCCAGCTCGTCGAGCTTCATCAGGATCTCGTCGATCTTGTCGGGGCTGATCGTCTCGTCGGGCAGAAGGTCGTTCATCTCATCGTACGTAAGGTACCCTTGAGCCTTCCCTTGCTCGAGCAGGGCCTTGATTCCCTCATCCACCTTGTCCATCCGTACCTCCGTGCTCATGCCGGTCCCATCCATCCTTTAACTGCGGCCGACAAGCTGGCCGCGGGGTGACTCCTGAGGGCGGACGCGTCTGCGCGCCCGATCGGCGAGCTGCGCCTGAAGCTCCGCCATGAGGCGTTTCGATTCCTCCTCGTCGCCCGCGGCGCTCGCCGCGTCGATCGCCCTCTCGATCTCTCGGACCCGCCGTTCCAGTCGCCGATCCTCGAACGCGGCGAGGCTCGACCGCAGCATCGCCCGCGCGTCGAACGTCCCCCCCTCCGCGGCCAGCGCCGCGCCCAGCTGCGCCGTCCCCGGCTCCGACAGTCCCGCGAGGAACGCGGCCGTCGAGAACTCCCCCCGCGCCCGGAAATGCTCCCGCGCGCATTCGTAAAGCTCCCGGGCGCCCTCGGGCTCAAGCTCCTCCGGCTCCGGACCCTCCGCCATGACCTCCTCCATCAGCGTCTCATCCGCGAACACCGCGTGAAACAACTCCTTCTCCGGACCCGGAAGCGCGACTTCCTCCCCGCCCGATCCGCCCTTCGGTTTCGGCCCCTCGTTGCGGCGGATCCTCGCCGCGTCCCGCGCAAGCACCTCCGCGCTCACCCCCGCCGCCGCCGCCACCCGTTGAATGAGGAGCGTCCGCTTGAGCTCGTCGGGCGTCTCCGCCACGATCTCCAAAACCTCTTCCACCGCCCGTCGCTTCGCGGTGACGCTCAACGACCGCGCGCCGCCCAAGGCCCGGCGCAGCCGGAAATCCAACGCGCTTACCGCGTTCTTCACGAGCTCACGAAAGGCCTCCGCCCCACGCGACTGCACGAAATCGCACGGGTCTTCCCCCTCCGGCAGGAGCGCCACCAGGACCTCCACGTCCTCCCGCACGAAGAGCGCCAGCACCCGCTCGGCGGCCCGCTGTCCGGCCTCGTCCCCGTCAAAGATCACGATCACCTCATCCGCGTAGCGTCGAAGCGTCCTCAGATGCTCGATCGTAAGGGCGGTGCCCAAGGTCGCGACCACGTTTTCCACCCCCGCCTGCACGAGGGCGATGCAGTCCATGTACCCCTCCACCACCAGCACCCGCCGCTCCTGCCGCAGCGCGCCCTTCGAGTGGTAGAGCCCGTAGAGCGACCTCCCCTTGCTGAAGACGGCCGTCTCGGGCGAATTGATGTACTTCGGCGTCGCATCGGCGAGCGTCCGCCCGCCAAAGGCGATCACGCGACCGCTCGGCTCGATGATCGGGAAAATGAGCCGCCCGCGGAACCGGTCATAGAAGCCGCCGCCCGCCTCGCGCTCGATCACGAGACCCGCCGCGCGCAGCTCCGCGTCCGCGATTCCCTCCCCCTGCGCGGACGACAAGAGCGCATCCCATTGGTCCGGGGCCCAGCCGAGCCCGAAGCGTCGCACAGTCTTCTCCTCGATCCGCCGCCTTTCGAGATAGTCGCGCGCCTCTTTCCCTTCCGCGGACTCAAGCCACTTGCGAAACCGTCGCGCCGCCCACACGTTCACCTCGCGCAGCCGCTCGCGGCTTCCACCCCCCTCACGCGGGCCGCTCTCCGCACCCCGTCGCAGGACGATCCCCGCCCGTTCCGCCAGGATCTCCACCGCCTGCGGAAAGCTCAGCCGCTCGTGTTTCATTACAAACGTGAAGACGTTGCCCGCCTCGTTGCACCCAAAACACTTGAAGATCTGTCTCTCGGGATTGACGTTGAACGAAGGGGTCTTCTCACGATGAAACGGGCAGCGGGCCACGAAATTCCGGCCCGCCTTCTTGAGGGGCACGTACTGCCCGATCACGCTAACAATATCGCTGGCGGCCCGGACCTCCTCTACCTTCTCATCAAGGATGTAACGAGCCAATCCGGCTGCTTCCTGAAGTGACTTGTAGCTGTCCGGGCAAGAACTCGACGCCGATCAGGCGCTCTTCAGGGGTCTCTCCCGCGCGTGCTCGCCAGCCCCTAAAGCAAAACATATATATATAGCCCACAAAGCTCACAGAGTCAAGGCGAGCAGCAAAGCTTTTTGCTCCTTTCTCACGCCTCCCCCCGCGCCGCAAGAGGACACAGCATAACGACTTATCGTCATTGATGATACGTTCTAAACAAAGTTGGGGAACGACGTGCTTTCCCCTCCCGGCCTGACACATATTCAGAAGCAGCCTTGCCAATTTGGCAAAGAGGACGGAATCAGCTCACGGATGAGTTGTTGAAAACGAGAACACGACCAGGACATCCTCGCCCACTTTCCGCACCACAGGCTTCCCCAACTTCCTAGCCATAGCAAGCAGTCCAGCCCCCTCTCCTCCCACTGCGCCGGGCGCGGTCTCCCCTCCGATGACCACGGGCGCCAGAAAGACCATCACGCGGTCCACCAGCCCCAGTTCGAACGCGCTCGCCAGGACGCTCGGCCCGCCCTCGATGAGCACCCCGTTGAGGCCGCGCTCCCCCAGAAGGCGCGCAAGCGCCCGAAGGTCCACCTTCCCCCCGGGGCCATCGAGGCACACCACCTCGCACCGGCGCGCCCGGAGCGCCGCCGCCCTCTGCTCCTCGGCCGCGGACGTCGTGGCGATGAGCACGGGACCTCCCCCCCGGATCATCGCCGCCTCCAGGGGCGTCCGGCAGGCGCTGTCCACCACGACCCGCAGAGGCGTGCGCCCTCCCACCAGTCTCGAATCCAGTAGCGGATCATCCGCCAACACCGTCCCCACCCCCACGAGGATCGCGTCGTTCGCGGACCTCTCCTCGTGTACGATCCGACGCGCATCTTCGCCCGTGAGGTACTTTGATTCTCCCGCGCGAGTCGCCACGCGCCCGTCCGCGCTCATCGCCCATTTCGCCGTAAAGAAGGGGAGTCCCGTCCGCACCCTCTTGAGATACGCGGCGTTGAGCGCCGACGCCTCCGCCTCCAGGAGACCCGTCGCAACCTCCACGCCCCCCTCCCGCAGCCGCCGCATCCCCCTCGAGTTCACCGCAGGGAACGGGTCCACCATGGCCATGACCACCTTGGCGATCCCCGCCGACAGCACCGCGTCCGCGCAGGGCGGCGTCTTCCCGTGGTGCGCGCAGGGCTCCAACGTCACGTAGATGGTCGCGCCTCGCGCTACGGCGCGCGCCCCGGCTAACGCCTCCACCTCGGCGTGGGCACCCCCGAATCTCCGGTGATATCCTTCCCCCACGATCCCCCTGTGCTTCACCACCACCGCGCCGACCATGGGGTTCGGGCTCACCCACATCCTGCCCTTACGAGCCAGCGCGAGCGCCCGTCGCATCATCGCGCGATCAAACTCCGTGAATGTCCCCTCTTCGGTCATCTTCCCGCACACTCCACGGCGACCTCAGCCCCAAGACGCTCTGCCAGAAGGGCCCGCACCTCGAGCGTCTCCATGCTGACTTCCACCGGCACGCCGGCGAAGCACTCCCGCACTTTCTCGAGCAGATACTCGAGCATCTCCAGCCGGAGAAACTTGAGGTAGCGCATCTTCCCGTCCGAGCACCGGACGAATTCTTCAAGAAAAAGCCGACTCAACCCCCGTCGCTTCTCGACGCATTCCGGAAGCCCCGGCCGGAACCGCAAGAGGCCCAGCACCACCTTGTCGATCGAGCGCGCGTCGATCTCGTCGGCGAGCCGTTCCATCACGCGCGTGTACGCCTCCCGCCAGCCGTCGAAACGGATCACGGGGTCCAGGCGAATCCCCACCCGGTGCCCCCACGACGCCGCCTGGCGCGCGCCGGCGACCCTCTTCTCAAATGTCGCCGTCCCCGGCTCGTACCGGTCCACGACTTCGGGCGGGCTCATCGTCCATGCGACCACCCAGTTCGCAAGACCCGAGAGGTCGGCCAGAGTCTCCACGTCCGCCGTCTTGGTCCGAAGCTCCATCGTCACCCCGGGCCGCATCTTGGCCACCCCGTGCAGCACCCGCGACAGGCCCGTCGCCGAGTCGAGGAAGAGCCCGTCCATGAGCTCCCCCGCGAGCACGTTCGCCATCGCGCAAGGCGCAAGACGCTCCCGCAACTCCCCCTCCATCTCCTCGAGGTTGACGTGGAAGGTCGGGATAAGCTCCCGGTGATACTCCTGCAGGAAACAGTATTCGCAGTCCGCAGGACACCCGACCCCCTGGACCAGGTAGTAGCGTCCGCGAGGCTCCTCCCCCCGCGGCGCCCGCCACGACTTGAGAAACCTCCCCTTGTGCCTTCGCAGCCGCAGGATCCGCTTGGGAGGAACATCGATCGGGCCTTCGTCCCCCACCCGCACCTCGGCCCCCGCGCACGCCGACAGGATGCGCTTAGTCGCCGGATAGGCTAGTGCTTCCGGCTCGATCAGGAGGAGCTCGATCCCCGACATGAGCTAGGATCTCCCTTGGATGAGCGACAGCATCCGGTCGATCTCTCCGGCGTCGGCGGACCGCCGAATCGCCGCAAGCTGGGCGCGCAACCTCTCACAGTCCTCGAACGAGAGCGTGATCCGCAGAACGTTCCCCTCGAACGTCCCCGGATCCTGCACGTCCACCCCGTTTGCGGCGCGCAGCGTCTTCGCTTCCGCCCGGAAGGCCTCCTTGCGCTGGGTCCACAGCGGGTGACGCCTCCGCCGCAGCGCCAGCACCGCAGCTCGCGCTCGTCTTCCGGGCTCCTCCTCCCCGATCCCGGAGAGGACTTCCCGGAGCACTTGCGGCATCGACAGGTCCTCCCGCGCAGCCACTTGCTCGAGAAGCTCCATCACTTCCCGCGTCTCATTCACGCTGAGCCGGGAGTCCATGAACACGAGCCGGCAGACACCGCCGCGCAACTCCTCATCGTGGATCGCCGACAGGGCCTTGAGCTGCTCTTCCGTCAAGGCGCCCCGCTCGTATGCTTCCTGGATCTCCGGCGCAAGGAGCGCGAGCCGCCTCATCTCCTCGATCCGTCGCGGCGCGGGCGCCACGCCCACACGCGGCGCAACCTTTAGCGCGATCTCCTCCGACGAGAAGGCGAGCCGTCGCGCCCGCTCGAGCGCGGCCGCCCGATTCACGGCCGACGCGAAGCGCTCCCGCCCGTTGAGCGCTAGCGCCCGCAGGAAAAGCTCTTTCCCCGACAGCCTTCCCTCGGGCACGATCCGCGCCCACACCACCTTCCACCCGAGAGCTTTCGCCCCCGCTACGCGCGCGAACCCGTCGACGATCCTGCGCCGTTTGCCGAGCTCTTCCAGGACCACGGGAGACAACTGTCCGAACGTTCGAAGCGACTGTGCCACCCCCTCATCGGCCGCCAGCCTACGCGAAAGGAAGACATCCCACCCGTCCGTTTCCCACGCGATCGACTCGACCGCGACGGGGACGACCGCAAGGGCCGCGATCTCGTTCAGGCTTTCGTCAGGCACCGTCTGATCCCCTAGAGCCTCGCAATCACTTCCCGGGCGCAGCGCGCCCAACCAAATCCTTTGGCGACCTCAAGCCCGCGCTCCACGCGAGCGCGCCTCGCCGGTTCGCGCGCCTCCAGCACCGCCCGCATCGCCGAGGCGATCCCCCCGACATCGGGGCGCGCCACAAGTGCGCCCGCGGCGTCATCGTACTGCTTTTCACGCGCGTCTTCCAGGGAGTATGGGATCGCCCACGTGTCCGCATCGGTCGAGAAACTCGCCACGCCCCCCCACAGCGTCGCCAGCACCGGCACCCCACACGCCTTCGCCTCCAGCACGGAAAGCCCGAACCCCTCCCCGAAGCTCGCGCAGACGTATGCCTGCGCTGTTCGATAGAGCCGCGCCTGCTCGGCGTCCGAGAGCACCCCCCGGAAAAAGACCGCGGGCAGTCCGCTTCCCGCAAGGATCTTCCCGATTTTCCCCGCGAGGTCACGGACCTCGAACGCCAGCGCCCCCCCCTTCCTCTCCTCGGGGACGTAGCTGGTCTTGACGACGAGGAGCACGCGGTCCTCCCGGCGGAACGCGCGCGCGTATCCTTCCGCCACCTCTAAGATCCCCTTGCGGTGATGAGGCGCCCCCACCGTGAGAAACGCGAATCTGCCCTCCAAGTCCACCGCCGCGTCGCCCAGCACGACGGCGCCGCGCGCCAGGAGCTCCGGCCACGTGAACGCTAGCGCCCCCGGATGAAAGACGCGCGCATCCACGCCATAGGGCACCACGTGGATCGGGACCCTCGCCACCCCCGCCTTCCGCGCGGCTTCCTCGACAAAGGGCGAAGGCACGAAGAGCACGTGCAGGTTTTTCTCCACCGCCCGCGCCCACGAACCGGGCATTGCGCTCGCCTCCCAGGTAAGCATCCCCGCGCGCACGGGCGCGCGAAGCTCTCCATAGAGCCTCGGATGGAGAAACGCGAGATCGAGGCGCGCCTCGCGCCGGTCGCGACACAGTTCCGCAAGACCCTCCGGCAGCGCGAAGGCCGGATCGTAGAGGAAGCCCTTTCGCTCGACGACGCAGACGTGCCTACCCGCGTCTCGGAGCGCCGGCACCAGTCCCCTTCCCACCGCCGCCCAGCTCGCCGGCGACCGCAGAAGCCCCACATACCGGATCAAGTTCATCTCCGCATCTTTGGATTCTGCCATGCGCTCCATTCTACGCCCGGCCCGGCGTCGCGGCAAAGCCCTGACGTTGCGCTCGAGGCCCCCGCCACCCCTGGGGTGTGCCGGTGCGGGAACCAGCCCGCGCCTCCGACGGCGGGCCAGCCAGAAAAACATTCTTGATGGCGGGGGGGTACATTCTATACTGCGAATCCAGCCCGCCCTCCAGACCGCGGGCAAGCATCCCTTTCAGGCCCCGCCGGAGCCGGGGACGCTAAACAAGTAGGACGTAAAGGAGCTATGAGATGAGGTTTGTGCGCTTCTTCGTGGCCTGCGCAGGACTAGTCGCACTGACAGGATGTGGCGGCTCCAAACCGGTGGACATCAACCTTGTGACAGCGAAGGTGGAGGAGTTCGATGGCCAAAGAGTGAAATCACTTCTGGAGATCGGCCCAGTTTATACGACCCAGGAGGAGGCGGCGGGACCTGCGTACAAAGTAATTTCGTACGGAGGCGTACGACCTTTTGGTTGGGACCTAGCTGAACCCGGGGCAAAAGTCGCGAAAGGAGCCAAGGTCGTTCCGAACACGCGACAGCAGAGCATGATCGAGAAGCTCGCGGAGTTACGTTCAAAGCTCGACGAAAAGTACCCATACCCCTCCAAGTTTTCCGAGGCGGGGGACGAACAAGCGGCGTACGCTGGCGAGGCCCGACAAGCACTGGAGAAACTCGGCGTGACAGAAAAAGATCTCCTTGGCGCGCCTCTCGGCGTCGGGTGGGAACGGGAAGGCGGCCCGTGGTCGTACTATGTCGTGAAGGAGTTCCTAAAGTATTCCACAGAATCAAAGGCAGGGCTTGGGGACGCAGTAGAGGATTACCAGCCTACCAGGGAAGTTCCGAGAGACCCGCCCTTGGTTATGGTGGCGGGCTCTGACAGTACAGGGCAGTTGTTCTTGGAGGTGCGAAACCAGAAGCTCCAGGAGCAAATGGAGCGGGCGATGGGACAGGTTATGTGGGTCACGTACAAAGTTCACGGCCAAGGGGACATGAAGGCTTTTGCCCGCGTACTTGGGGAAGCGCTGGCAATTGAGGAAGGGTCGTAATGGAGGCCCCCAATGGCAAAGGTCAAAGTCCTGGCGGGTGATTTTCTTCCGGGTGATGGTCAACTTGTCTTGGGAGATGTCCTCGTCTTGAGGACGAAGAACCACATGTGGCTGGGCGAGAACATCCCGATTTCCCAACTTGAGAAAGTGGAGGAAATGAGAGAGGAGACGGTTAAGGGAATGGGCGGGTCGTTAGCGAAAGGTGTGTTGGGAGGGGCGCTCTTCGGCTTGGCCGGCGTCGCTGCGGGAGCCCTTAGCGGGGGGCAGAAGACCATTGTCACATTCGCAGCTACGTTCAAAGACGGAAGGAGGCTCCTCGCAACCACCGACAGCCAGACCTTCAGTAAGCTTCAAGCTGCCACCTTCAAGTGACCTGAAGAAAGAAGCGTCCCCGAGTAAGGAAAGGTGACACGTGGGCAGACACATTGAATCTTTGAGGGGCTACTCGTTGGATATCCACACGCGAGACCGCTTCGTCTGTGCATACTGTGGCTTGGACGGAAAGATATGGCCCAACTGGCTCTACCTTGCTACGGATCATCTGTTGCCAAAAGGCCACCCTGATCGAGATAACCCCGAGTTTCAAGTAACGGCTTGCGTTTTCTGCAACGTCCTTCACAACAGGACACACTTGGACGTTAAAGGCAAGAGTCGCGCCGACCTCATCGCGCAGAAAAGCCCATTGGTGCTGCAACGGCGTGATGAATTCAGAACCTTTTGGGAAAAGAACGTCCACAAGAAGTGAGAAACATAGCCCGCTGGCCTCCTTGGCCAGCCGCTCAGGGGCCTCTTCAGTCAAGGGGAGAGGAAGGGCCGCACCTTGAAATGAAATTGGCAGAGATAAGTTCGTGCTTCCAGCCTTCGCAGCCGTAGCGTCTGCTACGGCGGAGTAGGCTCGCAGCGGAGCGCCGCTTCGCAGAGTAGCAGGGGTGCAAAGAGGTAAGGGGAGGGAAACGGTGTCAGGATGATTTTCTCGAAGGGACGAAGGGAAAAGGTGTGTCAAGAAAATCATCGTGACACCTTTTCCGGATCGGGGGTCCTCGCGGCTACACTGAGGAAAGAGGACACGACGAAGCGTGTCCCTCCGAGGAGGACGAGGCCCCCGATGCGAGTGCTCTTCATCTACCCCGTCCCGCGTCCTTCGAACAAGATCTACACCGGCTACCACGCCGGGATCGCGTCGCTCGCGGCCGTCCTCAAGGAGCGCGGCCACGAGCCGTCGCTTCGCATCGTCGAGGACCTCCACGGCGACTGGCTCCTACGGGACGTCGACCGCCTGCGCCCCGACTGCATCGCTCTCTCCGTCGCAAGCCCCCAGATGCGCGTCGCCGAGCGGATTCTGGCGATCCTCGCGCAGAGCGCTTCCGTCCCCGTCCTCGTGGGAGGCGTGGGAGTCACCGTGGAGCCCGGGCGACTGCTCGCCTCGCCCAACGTCCTCGCCGAGATCCACGGCGAAGGGGAACAGGCGCTCCCCGCCGCCCTCGACCGCCTGGGCGACGGCGGGAGCCTGTCGGACATTCCGAACGTCAGCCTTACGGCGGACGCCCCTCCCCCCTACCCGCTCAAGCTCGTCGAAGACCTCGATTCTCTCCCCTTCGGTCTGCGCGAGATCTTCCCCTACCAAGAGATCCTGGACTACAACCGCCCGAACGTCGGCCTCGAAATGTCAGCCAGCCGCGGCTGCCCCTTCGGATGCGGCTACTGCGCGAACGAGACGCTCAACCGTCTGACGGCGTCCGCGGGCGTCCGCCTGCGCTCCCCCGCCAACGTGACCGCCGAGATCCGCCACAACCTCGATCGCTACGCCAACGTCTCCATGGTCGGCTTCCACGACGACATCTTCGGCCTCGACAAGGACTGGCTTCGGGAGTTCGCCGAGCGATACCGCCGCGACGTCGGCCTCCCCTTCTGGTGCAACCTCCGTGTCGGAACCTTTACCGATGCGCACCTCGCCCAACTGCGCGAGGCCGGCTGCTTCCGCGTCCATCTGGGCGTCGAGAGCGGAAGCGAGCGCATCCGCCGCGAGATCCTCGACCGGCCGTTCCGCAACCGGGACATCTCCGACGCTTTCCGATCCATCCGAGAGGCGGGACTGCGCGCCGTCGCCTTCTTCATGCTGGGCCTCCCCGAGGAAACGGAAGCAGACATCCGGGAGACGGTCGCCCTCGCCCGGGAGATCCGCCCCGACTGGTCCGTCGTAAGCCTCTTCACCCCCTATCCGGGCACGCGGCTGGCAAAGCGGTTCCCATCCCCCTCCGGAACGGCGTATCCCGAGACGTACTACGACGAAACCTACGTTTTCGAGGGCGCCGGCGCGCCCCCCGACGTCGTGAGGCGCTACTACCGCGACTTCGCATCCCTCGTCTACGGCCGCCCCGAACGCTCATTTCTCTTGAACACGTAGCCCGTTCCGATAGTCTATATGAAACGGCGGAAAGGAAGCCCATGCGCTGCTCGATCCTGGTCCTAACGGCATTCCTCGTCCTTCTGGGCCCATACATTGTGGCGCAGGAGGAGGAAGATTACCGGCGCGGCATGGACACCTCCGACCTCCAGCGCGAGCACGTCGAAGTCGCAGGCGGAGAGAACCTCTGGAGCTACTTGACCTTCCTCGTCATCGGTCTCGGAACCGTCTACTTCGTCTTCCGCGGAAACAAGCGGGCGTAAGCCCTGCATGGAACCCTTTCCTGTGGAGGTTCAAGAGATGCGCGCAATGCAGATTACCCTCACCGCTCTCATCGTCGTCAACGCCGTCCTCGCCGTCACGCTCCTCGCCGGGAACCTCACCTACAACACCGCCGGCGCACAGACCGCCGACCGCGCCGGCGAATACGTCGCCGTCACGGGCATGATCAGCTCGTCGCGGGACTGCCTGTACCTCATCAACACCCGGGACGACCGGCTGGCCGTCTTCCTCTGGTCCGACCCCTACAAGCGGATGGACCTCCTGGCCAACATCGACCTCAGGGAAGCCTTCGCGACGGCTCCGACGATCTCGGGAGGCGGAAGCCACCGCTGAGTGCCGATGAGACTCCTGCTTCATCTCACCTCCCACGCCTCGGCGGGGCCGGGGGAATTTCTCCCCCCCTCCTATGAGGAGAAACTGGCCGCCGTCGCGCGTCTTTACAACCGACGGAAGCGCCGGCTCGCCTTCCTGCACCTAGCGGCGGCCACCGCCTACCTTCTCGTAATGCTCTTCCTGTTCACCGTGCCCCTCGCCGCGCGCGCCCAGAGCCTCTGCGAGAGACACCTCGGCGGCTCCCCCGTCGCCGCCGGCGCCCTCTACGCCTTTCTCTTTTTCCTCCTCTACCGACTCGCCTGTTTCCCGATCCACTACGAATCCGAGTTCCGCCTCGAGCACGATTTTATGCTCTCGAACGAGAGCTTCAGGGGCTGGCTCTGGCGCGACTTCAAGACCTATCTCGTGAGCCAGCTCCTTCTCATCCCGGCGGTCGTGCTTTTCTACGCGTTCCTTGACGTCGCGGGCGAGATCTGGTGGTTGTATGCCGCCGGCGCCTACATCGTCTTCTCGATCCTCATCGGCCGCCTTTTCCCCTTCCTCATCTTCCCCCTCTTTTTCAAGCGCAAGGCGCTCCCCCCCGGCGCGCTGGCGGAGCGACTCGCGGACCTCGCGCGCAAGGCGGACTTCGCCATCACCGGCGTCCACTCCTTCGACCTCTCGCGCCAGACCCGCAAGGTCGCCGCGGGTCTCGTCGGACTCGGAAGAACCCGCCAGATCCTCCTCTCCGACAACCTGCTCGCCGCCTTCTCCCCCGAGGAGATCGAGGCCGTCTTCGCCCACGAGCTCGGCCATCACGTCCAGAGCCATTTTCTGCGCTTGTTCGTCTTCGCAAGCTCCATGGCGATCGCGGGATTCTACTTCGTCAACCTCGCGCTCGGATGGGCGGTGCCTCGTCTACGCTTCGAGAACCGAAGCTCCATCGCCACCCTCCCCCTCTACGTCCTGGCGCTAGCGGGCTTCTCCGTGGTCGTCCGTCCCTTGACCAACGCCCACTCCCGAAAACTCGAAACAGAAAGCGACGCCTACGCCGTCCGCGCGTGCGGCTCCGCCGCGGCGCTGGCCGCCGCCCTCGAAAAGCTCGCCCGCACCAACTTAGCCGACGCGCGCCCGGGGAAACTCACCGAGGTCTTCCTCTACGACCATCCCCCCCTTGCCGCGAGACTCGCCCGGATCCGCCGCGTCGAGGAGGACCTGAAGGCCGCCTCGGCCCCCCCCGGCCCGGAGGTCCCCCCATGATCCGCTTCTTCCTCGCCGGTATCATCCAGGGCTCCATCCCCGAATCGCGGATCCACAGCCAGGACTACCGCGAGGAAATCAAGTGCGCCATCCGGGGCGCGGTCGGCGACGCGCAAATCTACTGCCCCATCGAGAACCACCCGCGGTCGCTGGACTACGCCGACGACCGCGCGCGGTCCGTTTTCTTCGACCTCATGACCCGGGCAGCCGACACGGACGTCCTTGTGGCCTTCCTCCCGGAGGCGAGCATGGGCACCGCGATCGAGATGTGGCAGGCCCACCGCGCGGGAGCGCTCGTCCTCGCGGTCTCCCCCCTGTCCGTCAACTGGGTCGTGCGCTTCCTAGCAGACCGCGTCTTTCCCACGTTCGAGGACCTGGAGACCTTCCTCCGGAACGACGAGTTCCGGCAGCTCCTGGCCGACAAAGGTCCGCCGGCCCACCCGGAGGCGCACCGACATGCCTGAAGACGCCCCCGTCAAGACCGCCATTGCGCGCCTCGCCCCGGGCGACCTCGAGACGCTGCTAGCGTCCTGGAGCGAGCCGCGCTACCGCGTCGACCAGATACTCGCCTGGGTCTATCGCGAGAGAGCGCGCTCCTGGGACGAGATGTCCAACCTCCCCCGCGCCCTGCGCGCGCACCTAGCGCAGACGCTGCTGCTCCGGGAGACCTCGCTGCGCGAGAAGGCCGAGAGCGCCGACGGCACCGTCAAGCTTTGCGTCGAACTGGCGGACGGGGAGCTCCTCGAGGCGGCCGCCATCCCCTCCCAAAAGCGCCTCACCGCGTGTCTCTCGACACAGGTCGGCTGCGCGTTCGGCTGCGCCTTCTGCGCCAGCGGCGCCCGGGGTCTCGCCCGCGATCTCGAAGCGCATGAGATTATCGAGGAGCTCTTCCACCTCCGCGATGCGGCGACCGCGGGACCCACCCACGTGGTCTTCATGGGCATCGGAGAGCCCCTCTCCAATTACGAGAACCTCTCCCGCGCCATCGCCGTCATCAACGCCCCGTGGGCTTTCAACATCGCGCGTCGTCGCATCACCGTTTCCACGGTGGGAATCCCCGATGCCATCGCCCGGCTCGCGCGTGACCATCCCCAGTTGAACCTAGCGATCTCCCTCCACGCGGCTGATGACGTCCTGCGCTCCCGCCTCGTGCCCGCGAACCGCCGGTGGCCCCTCCGGGCGGTCCTCCGCGCGGTCCGCGGACACATCGAGCTCACGCACCGTCAGCCGACCTTCGAATACGTCGTCCTCCGGGGCGTAAACGACTCCGACCGCCACGCGCTGACGCTCGCCGCCCTCCTGCGCGACATGGACTGCAAGGTCAACCTGATCCCGTGTCATCCGGGCGCCGGCGACTTCGCCTCGACCGGAACCGACGTGCGCGCCTTCAAGCGGCGCCTGGACCGCCTCGGCGTGCGCTCCACCGCCCGGGCCAGCCGCGGCCTCGACATCGACGCCGCTTGCGGCCAACTGCGCTTGCGTCTCGCGGAGAAACCCCGTGCACCCGCAGGATGAAGACGTCCAACTCATGCTCGCCGTCCGCGACGAGGACGATCGCGACGCCTTCGAAGCCCTCGTGCGGAAGCACCAGTCCTTCGCCCTCTTAACCGCCTGGCGCTTCCTCCCCAACGCGGCGAGCGCCCAGGACATCGCCCAGGAGGCGTTCCTGCGCCTATACCGTGCCCGCAAGGCCTACCGCCCCACCGCGGCCTTCCGGACCTTCTTTCACCGCATCCTCGTGAACCTCTGCTACTCGGCACTGCGCAGAAACCGCCCCGCCGTCTCCCTCGAGACCCCCCGTCCCGCCGAGGAAGACACTCTTGCGCAGTCCCTCCCGGACACGCGGTCGCAAGCCCCCGACGCGTTTCTGGAAACCGAGGAGCTCAAGACGGCCGTCCGCCGCGCCGTCGATTCCCTCCCCGACAACCAGAGGATGGCGGTCATCCTCTTCCGCTTCCAGGAACTGAGCTACGCCGAGATCGCCGCCGCCATGCGCACGAGCGAGAAAGCGGTGAAATCCCTGCTCGCCCGCGCCCGCGCCGCGCTCAAGCAGAAACTAACTCGATACCTTTGATGGGCTTTACGGCGGCGGCGCAGTCAAGGGCATCCGCATCATCCATGACCCGGCTGCTACGCGAGCCAAATCCACTTCCCCTTCCGGCCCCCACCGGCACTTCGCCGATTCGTGTAAGGACGGTGCTACTCAACAGGCACTCTGTCATCCGGTCATGACAAAGGCGTCAGCCTTCTCTTCCACCAACCTCACAAACTCCTGGATGGCGTCAACTTCCCTTTCCTCAAAGTACCCTTCGCCACATTGTTCGCAGACCCAGGCGGGCACGGCGTCAAGCATGAGGTGACACCCCTTGCGGTCAATATGGAACGGCGTTGTGCCCCTTTTCATCTCGCCCTGACAATGAATGCATTTCATTTCACCACCCTCCTCACTCTGAAGTCTCTCGACCATTCGTGCTCGTCAGGCAAATACGCCGTAATGATCGCCAGATAATCTTCCTTGGGCGCACAGACGACATGGAGAGCCCGTCTTGCATCGCCAAGACCAAGCATCAGACAACTGTGTCCTCTTGGATCTTCTGGGTAGTCCTCAATTACCTCACCCTGTGAGATCACCTGGCGGACCTCCAGCCGACTTATCATTCGGTGCGGTCGCAGCATCTGCCGCAATGCGTGAGGCAGAAACAGCACTTTCTTCTGCGCCGCGGCCCGGACTTTGTCCAAAATCTCCCCGTGCTTGCTCACGCCCCTATCCTATCGGGAAATTCCGGTTCTTCAATCGTTCCTGAATGTCGCGCGCCGGTTCATGGCTTGAAAACAGGTCGAGTCCCGCTTTTTCACGCCAAACAGGCGCTAATGGGCGCTACGACGGCCCCACAGCGACGAACGCCCGGATCTCCGTGACCGCTTCCCCGAGCGCGCCCCCCAGCGCCTTGGAGAGCGCCGCGTTGAACTCCTTCCCCGTGCCCCACACGTGAACGACGCCGCCGCTCCCGCGGTAGGTCCGCGTGTAAAGCGTTTCTCTCCCGCGCCACAGGGTCACCCTGAGCCGCACCTCCGCCGAGACGGCCTCCTGCTGCTTCACCTCGGCGTCGAGGACGTCCCCCGTGACGCGCAGGGCCGCCTCTTCCCCTGTCGCCGCGCCCTTCGCCGTCCGGACCGCGTCAAAGCCGGCGATCCCGAGCTCGTGCGCGAAGGCCTCCTCGACCCACTCGCTCACGCTCTTCCCCCGTGAGCGCGCGTGCGCAAGCACTCCCTCCTCCGAGGAGATCACGCCGATCTCCTCCCGGGGCCGACGATCCTCAAAACTCCCCACCTCGATCCGCACCCCGCGCGACGGCCCAGGCCTCCTCGGCAAAGGCTCATACTTGAGATGAACCGTCTTGTCCGGATGGAAACACCCCCCGACCGTCCCGGCGAGCACCCACGCGATCCCCCACGCCGCTAGAAGCCGAGCAGTATGCCCGCCAAGCTCATGCATTTTCGCCTCCCTCACTCCGGCAGGGGCAGTTTCACCGGCCGCTTCTCGCGCGCGGAAATGTCCGCGGCGAAACACACCTCGTGCGTGAGATACGCTTCCTCGATGTCCGTCTGGGGCCTGCGCCCCTCGAGGATGCACGCGATGAAATCCGCGATCTCGTCGGGGAAAGGATGGTGTTTCACGTCGGGGCTGTCCGCCTTCATCGCCGGGATCTCCATGAACCCTCGAAGCCCCGGGATCTTCGTCGAGTAGAAGTGCTCGTTCCGGATCGCGCCTTCCGTTCCCTCCAGCTCCACGTTGAGCACGTAAGGCATGTTGCACTCGAGGCTCGTCGCGCACCGCCCCACCGCTCCGCTCTCGAAGAGACAGTTCACGACGCACGTCGGATCGTATTTGAAGTCGCTCCGCCTGCGGGGCGGGCACGAATAAGCGTGCACCTCCACGATTCTCCCCTCCTCCTCCAGGTACCACCGCAGCGTATCCACCGCGTGACACCCGCCCATGAGGAGCGCGCTCCCCGCCGTCTCGGGATTCACCTTCCACTCGCCCTTGATCTCGTGCCAATAGTCCACGCACCCGTAGATCACCCTGCCCAGGAGCCCCTGACGCAGGATCGCCTTGATCGCCAGGTTGAGCGGGTAGTAGCGCACCACGAACCCGCCCATCGACCGCACCCCCGCCTCCCGGATCGCGTTGCGCATCGCACGGAGGTCGCCGAGCGTCGTCGCGACCGGCTTCTCGATGAACACGTGCTTTCCCGCCCGCGCCGCTAGGATCGCCTCCCGCGCGTGGTCCGAGCTCACCGTGCAGATCGACACCACGTCCACGTCCTTGCGCGCAAGCAGATCCTCGAAGCCGTCCACCGTTAGGTCGCACGTGAGACCGAACCGCGCCTTCTGCGCCTCGAGCTCGTGCCGGTAGCGCGAGTTCACCACCCGGAGCTCCACGTTCGGGTTCTCAAGGTAGCTGCGGATGTGCTCCCCCGCCACCCATCCGGCCCCCTGGACCGCCGCTCCCAGCTTCCCTTTCATCGCTCGCTCCTTCCTGCCGTCGTCACTTTCGGGCGGCTTGCACCGCGTCCACAAATCGCCGAGCCTTTTCCGTGAGCACCTCGGGCTTCCCCTCGGCAAGCGCCTTCTTGTCCACAAGCGCGCTCCCCACCCCCAGGGCCGTCGCGCCGGCGCGGATATGGTCCGCCGCGTTCTCCAGCGTCACCCCGCCCGTCGGCACAAGATCGGCCTGGGGCAGCGGCGCCTTTATCGCGCGGATGTACTCCGGTCCCCCCACGCAGTCCACCGGGAACACCTTGACGAGGTCCGCCCCGCACTCGAGCGCCCGCACGATCTCCGTCGGCGTCAGCGCCCCGGGACACGCGAGCTTCCCGTACCGCTTCGTCACGCGGATCGCCTCCTCGGAGAGCGAGGGCGTCACGACGAACTGGGCCCCCGCCAGGACCGCCGCCCGCGCGGTCTCGGCGTCCAGCACCGTCCCCGCCCCCACCACCACGTCGGCCCCGAACTCCTTGGCGAGCCCCTCGAGCACCGCAAGCGCCCCGGGCACCGTCATCGTGATCTCGATGATCTCCACGCCGCCCGCCGCCAGCGCCGCGGCGACCGTCCGCGCGTCCGCCGCGCTTGTCGTCCGCACCATCGCCACGAGCCCGCACCCGACGATTCGCCGCTTCACGTCACAGGCATCCAACGGCTCTCTCCTTAACACGCCCCCTACGTCTCCGACGATGATAAGCAAGGAGCAGCGCCGTTCAAGGGCTCCTTCAGGAACCCCTCGGCGATCGGGGGAGGCGCTTTCGGTACGGGATCGGGTCCCGGACGCCCGCCTCCCGAAATCCCCGCAGTCGCAGGAGGCAACTGTCGCACCGCCCGCAGGCGACCTTTGTCCCCTGGTAACACGACCACGTGAGATCGAAAGGCACGCCGAGCCTCGTCCCCTGCCGCACGATCTCCCCCTTAGACATCCCGATCACGGGCGTGCGGATCGCGATCCGGGACCCGGGCCGAGTCCCCTCCCGGATGACGCGCTCGAAACTCCGGAAGAACGCCCGCCGACAGTCCGGGTACCCGGAGCTGTCCGCCTCCACCGCCCCGATGTAGATCGTGCGCGCGCCTATCCCCTCCGCGATGCTCGTCGCGCAGGCAAGGAGATTCGCGTTTCGGAACGGCACGTAGGAGACCGGAACGCCCAGCGCGCCCAGCGCGTCCGTCGGCACCGCGATCCCCCGATCCGTCAGACACGATCCTCCCGCCGCCGCCAAATGCGGGAGCTTCACCTCGAACCCAAGTCCCACCCCGTAGTGACGGGCGAGCGCCCGGAAGCAGGCGAGTTCCTTCCTCCACGTTCTTTGCCCGTAGGAGACGTGCAGGAAGGCCAGCTCCGCGTTCTGGGCAAGCGCGATCGCGGCCGACACGGCGCTGTCCATCCCCCCGCTCACGAGGGCGATGGCGCACCGCCCCGCCGCGCTTCCAGCCGCGCCCCTTGCCATGGTTGTCCCTCAGAGCCCGTCCTAACGCCAGTCGACCTTTTCGGCGTCCCCCCAGAGAAGCTCAAGGTCGTAGAAGCGTCGCGCCTCCGGCTCGAACACGTGGACCACCACCGTCCCCAGATCCAGAAGCATCCAGCGCGCCCGCCCGTGGGTCTCGCGCCGCACGGCCTTCACCCCGGCTTCCCGCACCCGGCGCAGGACCTCGTCGGCCGCCGCCCGGATGTGCCTGCCGCTGCGCCCGGAGGCGATCACGAAGTAGTCCGTGATCCCGATCAGCTCCTCGACGTGAAGGACCGAGATCTCCAAAGCCTTCTTCTCGTCCAGCACGCCCGCGCAGAGCCGCGCCAGCTCCAGCCCCCGCATGGGCCCCTCGGATCCCGCGCTCGTCCTCTCCTTCGTCGGCGTGTTCATCCCTCCCCGCGCTCTAGTGGAAGATCTCGAACAGCCCGCGGAACCACGTCGCGACCACCGGATACATCTTCACCGTCGCCCCCGCGAAGACGATGCTCACCATGCTCATGAGCTTGATCAGGATGTTGAGGCACGGGCCGCTCGTGTCCTTGAACGGATCCCCGACGGTGTCGCCCACGACCCCGGCCTTGTGCGAGGGACTGCCCTTCCCGCCGTGCTGTCCCGACTCGATGTACTTCTTCGCATTGTCCCACGCCCCCCCGGCATTGTTCATCATCACCGCCAGCACGAACCCCGTCGACAGACCTCCCGCCAACAACCCGACGACCGCCGCCGGCCCCAATAACACGCCGATCACAACCGGCGCCGCGATCGCCATGAGCGACGGCGCGATCATCTCCTTCTGCGCCGCGGCCGTGCTGATCGACACGCACGTGGCGTAGTCCGGTGTCGCCTGTCCCTCCATGATCCCCGCGATCTCCCGGAACTGCCGCCGCACCTCCTCGACCATCTTGCGGGCGGCGCGGCCTACCGCCTGCATCGCCAGGGCGCTGAAGAGAAACGCGAGGCTCGCCCCCGCGAAGAGCCCCGCCAAGAGCTTCGGGTTCATCAGGGTCACGTTGAAGTACTGCATGAAGTCCGACATGCCCGCCTTGGCGATCGGCACGGTGTACAGGATCTCCCCGTTGGGGCCCACGATGTCGAGGTACGGCACCTTGTCCGGGGCCACCGCCAGGCTGTTTCGGATGAGCCAGATCCGGATCTCCTCGATGTACGCCGCGATAAGCGCCATCGCCGTCAGCGCCGCGGACCCGATCGCGAATCCTTTCCCCGCGGCGGCGGTCGTGTTCCCCAGTGAGTCGAGCGAATCGGTCCTCCTGCGGACCTCGGGGGCCTGGTGCGACATCTCCGCGTTCCCGCCAGCGTTGTCCGCGATCGGCCCATAGGCGTCCGTGGCTAGGGTGATCCCCAGGGTCGAGAGCATCCCCACCGCCGCAATGCTGATCCCGAAAAGCCCCATCGCCGCGTTCGTGAACCCGCCCGCCAGACCGTAGGCTAGCAAGATCCCGATGCCGATCGTCGCCGCCGGGATCGCGGTGGATTTCATCCCCACCGCCAGCCCGTCGATGATGACCGTCGCCGGGCCAGTCACCGACTGCCCCGCGACCCCGCGCGTCGGGCCGTAGTCGCTGGAGGTGTAATACTCCGTGGACTTCCCGATGACGATCCCCGCCAACAGCCCGACCACGATCGATCCCCCGACCCCGAGCGACACCGCGACCGACAGTCCCGCAAGCGTGTGCAGGAAGAAATACGCCGCCGCCAGCGACACCACGAGCACGATTCCCGAACTCCCGAACACGCCCCGGTTCAGCGCCGCCATCAGTTCCTTCTGCCCCGCCCCTTCCTTCGTCCGCACCCAGTAGACCCCCGCGATCGAGAAAATGATTCCCACCCCCGCCATCACGAGCGGGAGGATGATCCCCACGGGCCCCAGCCCCGCGCTCACCCCCAGCGCGGCGGTCGCAAGAATGGAACCGCAGTAGCTCTCGTAGAGGTCCGCGCCCATCCCCGCCACGTCCCCGACGTTGTCCCCGACGTTGTCCGCGATCGTCGCGGGGTTCCTCGGGTCGTCCTCCGGGATGCCCGCTTCCACCTTCCCCACGAGGTCGGCCCCCACGTCCGCCGCCTTCGTGAAGATCCCGCCTCCGACCCTGGCGAACAAGGCCTGCGAGCTCGCCCCCATCCCGAAGCACAGCATCGTCACCGTGATCTCGTGGAGGCTAAACTCATACCCGAAGAGCGGCGCGATGAAGCGCAGTCCCACGAACCACAGACAGATATCCAGGAGCCCCAGGCCCACCACCGTGAGCCCCATCACCGCCCCCGCGCGGAACGCTATCTGCAGCGCCCCGTTGAGCCCTTCGCGCGCCGCCGCCGTCACCCGGTTCGACGCCAGCGTCGCCGTCCGCATCCCCACGAACCCCGCCAGCCCCGAAAAGAACCCGCCCGTGAAGAACGCGAAGGGCACTAGCCACGACTGCGCCCCCTGGCTCGCTAGGAAGCTAAACACCAGGAACATCACGAGGAAGAAAACGGCCACCACCTTGTACTGCCGCCTGAGATACGCCATCGCCCCCGTGCGCACGTAGCCGGCGATCTCGCGCATGCGCTCGTCCCCCTCCGCCTGCCGGCGCACCCAGCGGTAGAAGACGTACGCGAAGACCAGCGCCAGCACCGCCCCGATCGGCGCCACCACCCCCCACGCGTAGACGGCGACGCCCATCCGCAGCCCCGCCGTCTGCTCCCCCTGCGCCGACCCGTGCGCCCGCGCAAACCCCAGCGTCGCCCCCAGGACAAGGAACACTATGACCGCCGCCAGGAGGACGCGCGCTAGACCCGTCTTTCTCACAGGCTCGTTCTCCTATGAAGCTCCGCCCCCGATATGCATCGGCTCAACGAGGGCGGTTGGAACAGGCCCCTCCGCGCGAACCTCTATTCCACGTCAATGTACTGAAACGCCGGGTTGTAGCTCTGGACGACGAGGATGAACCGCGCCAGCGCGTCCGTGAGGACCCCCGCCCGCTCGGGGCTCTTCTCCTCCGGATACTGCCCCATGAGGACCGGCAGCACCTCCATGCAGTATCCCATAATCCGGTTCCGGAACCCCTCGTTGTCCGGGTAGGCCTGAACAAGCTTCTCCGCAAGGCTCACGGACTTCTCGAGCGCCGCGAAGCCCTTCTCCTCGTCCCCCGGCTCCTTCCTGGGCTTGTCGATCAGGAGGTAGCGGCTGGCCTGCATGTCCGCCGCCAGCTCCCGCATCTCCAGCACCTGCTGGCTGTAAACCGGATGGCTTCCGAGATCCTTCGCCCGCTCGAAGTACTTCGCCGCCAGGAGCAGCGCCTCCTCCCCCTCCTCCTTCTTCACCTGTTCCATCATCCAGTAGTACTCGGGGTCGCCGGTGTCGCTACTCACCTTGTGGAAATAGAGCCACCCGAGGTAGTACTCCAGCTCCACGCTCTGCGGGTCCTTCTGGAGCCCCCTCTTCATGGTCTCGATCCCCTGGCGGATGTAATACCACCGGTCCTCGCGCGCCTTCCATTCCACGGCGATGTTGTAGGCGAGGTTCCACGCGTTGAACACCCACACCTCGGGGAAGTTCGGCTGGAGCTTCGTGATGAGGTCCGCCACCCGCGGGATGTCATAGTATTCCCGGTCGTTCTCGAGCTTGATCATCTTCATCCAGTAGTAGTCCACCACCGGGGCCCGGAACCCGCCGATGAGCCCTGAGCCGATGACCTCCATCGGCGAGATCTCGAACCGCCCCTCCACGTGCCCCTCCTCGCTCCGGAGGCGGTCGATCTGCGGCTGCACGGTGAAACCGTTCACCGCAACCATGGCCACGACGACGTAGGCAACGAGGAAGATCACGAAGGCCTTGTTCCTGCTCTTCTTCATCCCTGCTACTTGTACCCCACTTCCCTGCCGCGGAACGCGACGAACCCGATGATCATCGAGATGAGGGTGAACACCACAAGGTAGAAAAGCCCGTCGAAGAAGAACTCGTTCGAGATGCTCAAGCCCTGCGTCAGCACCTTCGATGTGCTGAACCGTGAGAAGTCCGGCAGGACCTTCGCCAGCCCGTTCAGGAAATACCGCAGGACGTTGGTGATCCCCTCGATCGTCCTGCCCACGGGGGTTGAGGTGTCAAGCTTCGAGTACAGCACGCCGATGAAGGTCAGCCTCCCGGGGGCGAGCACGTCCGCCGTCTCCCGGATCACCTCCATGCTGCTCCCCACGAAGTAGATGAAGGCGGTCCACAGGATGCAGACCGGCCCCTCGAGGATCGTGGAGCTGGCCAGCGCAACCACCGCCAGGAGCATCAGGCCCGCGTAATTGAGCGTGAGCGCCTTCGTGAAGCTCGTCCCGAACGACTCCGCCTGCGCTAGAAGCTCGGCCCGCTTCTTCACGATCGCCACGGTGTAGGCCGGGTTGAGCCGCCGGATCTCCACCGTCACCGAGCTCGTCCCCTCGAAGAACTTCTTCGCGTCCTTCACGGGGAAATACACGTCCACCCCGTTCTCCACGGGCAGCGTCCCGGTGATCTGCGCCCCCGTACTGTCGTTGGTCACCGTGAAGTTCACGTCCGTCGCCGGACGGTCCTGCTTGGTCGGCTCGTTTACCGCGAAGCGGAACTTGAACCGCACGTGCCCGCTCGAGAAGGTACCCGGCTTAAGCCCCCGGAACTGGAACTCCACCCGCTGCGGTCCCACGCCCGACAGGATGTGGTATTTCCTGCGCGCCAGCATCGAGTCGTCTTCCGCGATCACCGGCTCCGGGATGCGTCGTCCGGTCGTCGCCTCGATCGGCGCGTCCGTCTGGAGCACCGGAGGGCTGGCGGAGTCCGTCACGACCACCCGCGACGCGGCATACCGCACCGCGGCGTACCCCAGAACCCCCATCCCCAGAACCAGCACCAAGAGGACCGCCATGTACCCCAGAAGCCGTCCCACCAGCATCTCGACCCGGCTCACCGGCTTCGTGATAACCGTGTAGATCGTCCGGTCCACGATGTCCGCCCACAGCGCCGGCGCCGCCAAAAACACCACCACCACCGCCCCAAGAAAGCTCATCGTCCACAGCGACCACTCGAGCGCGAGCTTGACCCGTCCCTCGGGCGGCGCGGGAAACACGAACGTCGGCAGGATCATCATCCCCCCGTACAGGAGGATCATCACCCACAGCCGCTTGCGCATGGCGTCCCGGAATGTGTGTCGGGCGATCGCGCGAATCCCGAGCATCCTAGCTCGACTCCCTCACCACGTTCAAAAAGAGGTCCTCCAGGGTGTTCGTCGGATGCTCGACGGACAGGAGTTCCCCCGACGCGCTTACCTGTCCGCGGATCTGTGTAAGCGCCTGGTCGCTGACGTTGCGCATCCGCAGGATCACCTCATCCTGCCGCTGCAAGAGATCCGTAAGCTTGCCCATCACCCTCAGCTCGCCCTGGTGCAGGATCGCGATCCGGTCGCAGATCTCCTCGACGTCCGCGAGAAGATGGCTGCACAGGAAGATCGTCCTCCCCTCGTCCCGGAGCCGCCGGATCAGGTCCTTCATCTCCCGACATCCGATCGGGTCGAGGCCCGTCGTCGGCTCATCCAGGATGATGAACTCCGGGTCGTTGATGAGCGCCTGCGCCAGCCCGATCCGCCGGCTCATGCCCTTGGAATACTCCCGCAGGGCGCGCTTGCGGGCGAAGTCCAGCCCCACCTGCTTGATGAGCGCATCCACGCGCTTCGCCCGTTCCCGCCTGGGGATCTTGACCCCCTGGAATTCCCACCGGAAAAGCTGCCCATAGAAATCCAGCGTCTCCTCCGCGTTCAGGAACCGGTAGAGATACGACTCCTCGGGCAGAAACCCGATCCTCTTGTTCGCCTCAACGGTCCCGGGCGGATACCCCATCACCGTGGCGCTCCCGTCCGTCGGGAAAAGGAGCCCCAGCAGAAGCTTCGTCGTCGTCGTCTTCCCGCTCCCATTCGGCCCCAGGAGCCCGAAGATCTCCCCCTTGTAGACCTCCAGGTTGAGCTGGTTGAGCGCGAGTACCTTCGTGTACCCCCAGAAATCCGTGTAGACCTTGCTCAGGTTGACGGTCTTGACGACCACATCGGGCCGCGCGGCCGTTCCCGCGGTCTGGGGCGTCTTCTGCCCGGTCAGCGTCTTGTCTTCCACGTTGCCTCCGTGCTCCCCTGCCAAAGTCCCAACGAATACGCCCTGCCGGCGTCACTCACCCCCCCGGCGGCACTCCCTCATCGCATCAAGCTTCGGCGGACCGATTTCCGCATCCGCCGACGGCGCCGCTCGCTCGGCTTCTCGTAATACGACGTCCGCTTGATCTCCTTCGTGAGCCCCTCCTTCTCGCACAGTTTCTTGAACCGCCTCAGGAGTTGCTCCACGCTCTCATTCACACGGGACCGGATTCGTATCATGGAATGCTCTCATTCCTCCATGAAAAAGCCCGTCCCGGGAAGGCCCTATTCCTGACCGCCCGCCCGGGGCGTCTGCCTTGGAAGCACCGTATTCTAGTCTCCGTCACCCCCCTTGCAAGCAAAAAACCCCCGCCCTGGACTCCCCTGCCCTCCCTGCCGATGATGCCGTCACTCATAAGGACCAAGAAAGCGCTCACCGTTGAAATGGATGATGTGGCTCGGTGCGTCAGCGACCCAGACCTCCGTTTCCCATGCGATTTCGGCCAGGTACCTCGTCATGGCTCGTCGCGTCAGGAAAGCCGTTACGAAGACCAGGCCGGCCTTGGTCTTCTTGAATAACTCCTTTAGCTCGTTGTGCCGCTTGAGGCCGATGGGGCCATGGCTCGTGACAGCTTCGATGAGGACGAGCCAGTCCTTCTTTGCCAAATGGATGACGAGATCAGGCATCTTTCCATGCTCGTCGAACGTCAGCCCAAGCTGCCGGAGGTACCCCTCCTCCAGATGACGCTGCTTATTGCCGGTGTCGCCGACGTAGACAAGCACGCCACCGGGAGCAAAACGCGGGCAGAACTCCTCGACAATGCTCTTGACTAGCTCGTTCTGACCACCGGCTGTCAGCTTCAGTTCTCCCCCATCAGGAAGCCTCACGGGAATCAACGCCATCCTGCGTTCCCTCGGTTGAAGGCGACGAAGCGCTTCAGAGCTTTTCACGAAGCTCTTGAGGGACTCGGACCACGAGGGGGAGCCAAACTCGCGGACAAGCTTCAAGAGCGTC
>JAZDKG010000213.1:0-25182 GCA_043803205.1 Planctomycetota bacterium | reverse complement strand
CGCTCAGGGCCACGTCACCGTCTACGGCCTCAAGGGGACCGCCTTCGCGGCCGGGTACGGCGGAGAGCTGGTCCTCACGACTTCCGCGGGAGAGGAGCGCCTGCGCCGCGAGGCGGAGAACTGCAACTACCTCATGTGCGACGACTTCATCCGCCTGATCCACGGCGGACGGTCGAGGCTCTCCACCCACGACGCCGTCGCCGCCACCGCGGTCACGCTTGCGATCAAGCGCTCGATTCTCAAGCGCTGAGCGCAGAAGTCGTCGAGCTTTCTACATCCGCACGACGACCTTGAAGGCCTCCTTCGATCGAAGGAGCGCAACTCCTTTTCCGATCTCCTCCAGGCCCATCACGTGCGAGTAGAATTCGGCGAGCCGCACCACCCCCATGCGGACGTATCCCGCGAGCTGGTCCTGCGAGCGCGTCTCGTCCTGCTGCGTGAGCACGAGGCTCCATCCGCCGGCGGCGCTGTAGAGATCCAGCGTCACCTTACTGGACGTATCCACGCCATAGACCCCCAGCCTTCCCCCGGGGGCCAAGAGCGCCGGCGCCTTCGAAAGAAACTCGACGCTTCCGGCGCAGTCAACGACCGCGTCCGCCCCACCCCCCGTGGCGGCGAGCACGGCGTCGCGCATGTCCCCCTTCGACGTGTTCACCGCCGCGTCGGCGCCGAACCGCTTGGCGCGCGCGAGCGACTCCTCTCTTCTAGCGATCGCCACCACGGGGTACGCGCCCAGGAGTTTCGCGAAGAGGAGGAAGCAGCACCCCACGGCGCCCGTCCCGAAGACGGCGAAGGGCTTCCCCAGACGCACGCCGAAGTGCTGGATGTTGTCCAGCACCTCCTTGAGCGTGATCATCATCGTCGCGTCCTCCGGAGACACCGCCTCGGGGACCTCCTGGTGGAGTCTCGCGTAGGGGTTGAGCTTCGCCGGATCCGCGCCGTCCTCGACGAGCGCATGGTAATCCGTGAGAAGCCCGTACTCGGCGAAGCCGCCCCAACCGGAAAAGATCTTTCCCAGCTTCGTCCCGGGGTATGCCGCCGTCGGGCGGAAATAGCGTTTCCCCACTTGGAAGTTGCGGACCTTCGCGCCGACCTCGACCACCGTCCCGACGCTCTCGTGCCCGAGGACCGCGGGATACTCCCGGACGAACGGGAGCTTCCCGTCGATGATCTTGAGGTCCGTCGAGTTGCACGTCGAGCACGCCTCGATCTTCGCCAGCGCCTGGTATTCGTCCGGCTGCGGGACCGGCGTCTCCTCGACCGCGAGCTTTCCGTCTCCGTACGCGATCGCCGCCTTCATCCGCTTCACCACTCTACCTCCACTTGAAAACGACTGCGAGAGCTTCCGAAGGACGATCCTTGAGCATCTCGTAGACCTGCTGACACGACTCCGGCCGCTCGCGGTGCGTGATGAGGGAGCGGAAGTTGAGCTTCCTCTGGGCCATGAGCCTCACGCCTCTGCGCAGGGCGCCGGGCGGATCGCAATCGCATGGACAATAGAAGACAAGCTCCTTTGCGTGCGGCGGGAAGAGGTCGATCGGCGTCAAGCCGGGGTAATACCCCTGGAGAGACACCCGTCCGTGCAGCCGCACGAGCGGGATCGCGACGGCGAGCGCCTTGGCGCTTCCCGTGGTATCGATGAGGACGTCCACCCCCTCTTTCTTCGCTTTCCGCACGGCGCGCTCGAGCGCCTCAGGCGTCGCCGTCACCGCGATGTCGGCGGAGTATCGCTTCGCCTTGCGGACGCGCATCTCGGCGAGGTCGGCCGCGATCACCCGAGCGCCGCACAGCCGCGCCCCCTGGCACGCCCCCTGTCCCACGAGGCCCAAGCCCATCACGAGCACCGTCTCGCCCTTCCGGATCCCCCCGATGAAGTCGATCCCGTGCAGAGGCGTCCCGAGGAGGACGCACAGGGAGCTTTCCGCGAGGTCCGCCTCCTTCGGCAGCTTGAAGAGCCTGTCGTCAGGAGCTCCTATGACGCTGTACTCGGTATGCCCTCCCCACATGACGTTGTATTTCTCCCCCGCCGCCAGCTTTGTCGTGCAGTCGTACACGCGATCCCCCGCCCCGAATCCGCGCACCTTCTTCCCGGCCTCGACCACCACTCCCGTCTTCTGGTATCCGGCAAGAAGCGGGTATTGGACCCCCTCGAATTTCCCCTGCCAGATCCAGCCGTCCGTCCCGGCGCTCACCCCGCTGTAGTCCGTGCGGACGAGGATGTCGCCAGGCCCGACGTCCGGGAGCCTGACGTCCACCACCTCCGCCTTCTCCCGCTCCACAAAGGCGATCGCACGTGATCGAATCCCCATGGGCACTCTCCTTCAATACCTCGAGACTCCCCCCGTCCAGGGAAGCCGACATTATTCCCTTCGTCCCGGAAAAAGCAACTGTGTCCAAGCGGGAGGTTTGCCGATCCCCGTGGCCGTCGTATACTGCATAGGAAGGATATCGAGGGGACGCTTTCCATGATCCCCCGCGAACCCGAGACCGAGGTGATGGACCTCGCTCACGAGGCCGAGGCGTACGCCCACGCCGACTTCGCGGACGTGAACGCCGCCTTCGTCGCACGCCTCGTGGAACTTGCCGACGTCGATCGGGCCGTCGCCGTCGACCTCGGGACCGGTCCCGCCGACATCCCGGTGCGTCTATCGCGCCTGCGGCCGCACTGGTGGATCGTCGCCGTCGACGCCTCGCCGGCGATGCTCGCCTTCGCGAGCGAGCGGTTGGAGGAGGAGATCCTCCTCGGAAGGATCCACCTTCTTCTCGTCGACGCCAAGAGAACCCCTTTCGCCGAACGCTCCTTTGACGTCGTCTTCAGCAACAGCATCCTCCATCACATCGATGAGACGGCGACGTTCTGGAAGGAGGTCGCCCGGATCGCCAAGCCCGGGGCGGTCATCTTCCTGCGCGACCTGGCGCGGCCCGGGACGCTTGAGGAGGCGTGCGAGATCGTAAGACGCTACGCGGGTCTGGAGCCGGCGCTTCTCCAGGAGGAGTACCGCCGGTCGCTGCTGGCGTCCTGGACCCCCGAGGAGATCCGTCTCCAGCTCCGGGAGGCGGACCTCACGTCGCTCTCGGTCACCATGTCCAGCGACCGCCACCTCGACGTTTTCGGGCGACTCCCGTCGTAGCCCTCTCACCTTCTCCGCAGGATCATCACGTCGAGGGGAGCCAGTTTCGCCTTGCGCTTCCCGCCGAGTTTGCCGAGGACGGGCTCGTAATCCTCGGGGACGGTGCACGCGCGTTTCCTGTCGGAGCCGTTGAGCAGGAAGAGGATCTCGCCCTTGTCGTCGCGGGCGAGGACTGCCTCGACGCGTCGGGGGACCCAGGGGACGCGCGCCAGCGCGAGATCGCGGCATAGTAAGGCGGCGAGATCTTCGTAGAAGGCGTCCTCGATAGTCGTGGCGACGTAGTAAGCGCGCCCCTTGCCCGTCGTTCTCACGCTGACGGCGGGCGTGCCCGCGTAGTAATCCTTCTTGTACAGGGCCATCGCCCGCGCGTCGTCGTCGAGAGCGATGACGTCGCAGAAGTCGCCGGCCTTGTAGGAGGCGTCCCATTCCTTGACGCGGACGGCATTGTCGCCCAGGTCGCTCACGCCGTCGGACTCCAGCACGCGCACGCCCGTGACGGCGCGCAGGGCGCCCGGCGCGCCGATCTCGGGGGCGACGTGGTCGTCGCCGAGCACGCCGCTGCGGTGGGTGGCGATGAACGTGCCGCCCGCGTCGACGAAGGCCCCGAGCGCTTTGCCCGTGGCGTCCCCCGCGACGAACATCATCGGCGCCACCAGCACTTTGTAGTCGGCAAAGGCGCCGGCGTCACGCGCGTTGACGAAGTGAACGGGGATCCCCCGCGACGCGAAGGCCCGGTAGAACCGGAAGATCTCCTGCCAGTATCGATCGCCGCCGCGGCCCTGGAAGTCCAGCGCCCACTGCGAGGGGTAGTCCATCATGATGGCGACGTCGGCGATGGAGCTGCGCTGGCCGCCGATGTCAAGACGCGCGAGCTCGCCCCCGAGCGCACAGAGCTCTTCGTAGAGTCGTCCCGGCTCGCCGCTGTGGGGGAGAAGACCCACGTAGAGCTGCTCGCAGCCGACGCGCGGCTGATGCCAGCGGAACGAGGACACCAAGTCCGCGCCGTGCGCGAAGCACTGGTAGGCGATGTAGCGAAGGTACCCGGGCCGGGGCGCGTAGACGTCGAAGTAGGAGCTGGGTATCGTCGGGGGGCCCTCGAGCGTCCAGAACGATCGCCTCTTGAGACTCCGGCAGACCTCGTGGCGCATCCCGGGCGCCAGCGGATCCTGGTCGGGTCGCGGGTAGTTATCCCATCCCAGAATGTCCAGGTCCCTGCTGAGGGCGTAGTAGTCGAGCTGCCTGAACGTGTCGAAGGGCATCACGTTGTGCGTGATGAGCCACTCGGGATTGGCCGCCTTCAGCGCCTCGATCTGGAGCTTCTGGTATTCCACCCAGCTCTGCGACATAAAGCGGATGTAATCCTGCCGCAGGGAGGGGTTGATGTGGTCCTGGCTGAAACTCTCGAACCCGGCGGGGACCGCGGGTGGGATCTGCGACCAGTCGGAGTACTCCTGCGACCAGACGATCGTCCCCCACGCGCGGTTGAGCGCGGGAAGCGTCCCGTATTTTTCCTTCATGGCTTCCCGGAACTTTGCGCGGCACGTGTCGCAGTAGCAGTAGGAGGTGTTTCCCTCGCCGTACTCGTTGTCGAGCTGCCAGGCGTAGACGGCCTTGTTGGCGGCGAAATGCCGGGCGAGCCGCGTGACGATCTTCAGGCAGTACTCGCGATAGGTCGGATGATTGGGACACGCCTGATGGCGCGTGCCGAAATCGTGGACGCCGCCGTGCTTGTCCACGTGATAGATTTCGGGGTGGGCGGCGCACAGCCACGCGGGCGGCGTCGCCGTCGGGGTGCACATCATGACCGACACGCCGTGGGACGAGAGCGTCCCGATCACGCGGTCCAGCCACCCGAAATCATAGCGCCCCTCCTCCGGCTCCATCCGGCACCACGAGAACTCGGCGATCCGGGCGCTCGTCACCCCCGCCGCCCGCATCAGCTTCGCGTCCGTCTCCCAGCGCGATTCGTCCCACTGCTCGGGATAGTAATCGACCGAATACCTGAGCATCGACGTCCCCTTCCGTGAGTGAAGTTCTTCACGAGACCGGCGCCGCGTGCGATCACGTCTGCACCGCCACCGTGGTCCGAATGACGCGGAACGAGTACTGGTTGTCTCCCTTTCCGTCATCCTCATGCCAGCCGGCGAGCACGCTCCCCCCGCTGATGCGCACGCGTCGGCTGCGCGGGATCTCGAACACCGCGCAGCTCATCCCGACGTGCGGATGCTCGCGGTAGTGCGACTTGAGCGCGATGTCCTTCATCCACGGCCAGCGCGCCAGCACCCCCTCCGGTAGCTCGCCGTACCCGATGTCCCCCGTCGTCCGCGCCGCCCACTGGTCGTAGCGCAGGTGCATCCCCCAGAGCCCATCGATCCGGAACCGGGTCGCCAGCACCCCCGGGACGACGTCCGGCCGATGAAAGTCCTCCGTCGGCTCGCACTCCACCTTGACATATCCCGGAGGCGTGCAGGCGCTTCCGATGACCACGACGCGCACGATCGGATCGTCCTCCGTGATCACGATATGCTCGGGCGCTTCTCCCAGCGGCCCCTTGCCGGCGTCGGTCTTCGGGTTGTCGATGAGCTCCATCCCGTGCGACTCGCCGCCATGGTATTCGCGCACGACCTCCACGTTCGGGTAGTTGAACGGAAGCTCATACTCGTAGTGCCTGAACACCAGCTCCCGTTTCGTCCGCTGCGGCTCCGCATCGTAGCCCGGCACCCCCTCTATCGGGGTCCGCCTTCCCGCCTTAGCTTTCCTGGCCATCTCGGTTCTCCTGTTCCAGCTTATCGCCTACGGTTGGGACACCCGGAAATCACTTTCACCAAACCCTTGACAACTGTCAATGCTTTCTCTTAGATGTTCCTTTTTCCACGTGCTAAGGGGACCCAACATGCTTCGCATGGGCGTGATCGGATATGGCTCTCGAATCAGCGGCATCGTTCAGATGATCGGGGAATTCAAGGCCGACACCCGCCTCGTCGCTGTCGCCGACCCCCAGAAGGGAAAAGTGGCCGACAGGCTTCGGAAGCAGGGCTTCGCCGACGTCCGTCTCTACGACGACGCCGACGAGATGCTCGAGAAGGAGACGCTGGAAGGCGTCCTCATCGGCACCCGCTGCTCCCTGCACTCCCGCATGGCGGTCAAGGTCCTTAAGCGCAACCTCCCCTTGTACTTGGAGAAGCCCATCGCCACCAACATGGCGGACCTCAAGGCCATCGCCGCCGCCGCTCGAAAGACCAAGTCGCCGACCGTCGTCTCCTTCCCCCTGCGCGTCACCCCCCTCGTCCAGATCGCCAAAGAAATCCTCGACTCGGGCAAGATCGGCGCCGTCGAGCACGTCCAGGCCTGGAACAACGTCCCCTACGGCTACTGCTACTTCCAGGGCTGGTACCGCGACGAGAACGAGACGGGCGGGCTCTTCCTCCAGAAGGCCACCCACGACTTCGACTACCTCAACTATCTCCTCAAACTCGCTCCGCGCACCCTCTGCGCCATGACCTCCAAGCAGATCATGAAAGGCGACAAGCCCGCGGGGCTTCGCTGCGTCGACTGCGACGACCAGGAGGAGTGCCTCGAAAGCCCCTTCCACGCCTTCTACACGCGCGGGGAGGCCCGGGAGGTCGGCCTCGAGCTCACCCAGCGCGAGCAGTGCTGCTTCGCCGTCGACACGGGTAACGAGGACTCCGGCTCCGCGCTCATCGAATACGAGACCGGCATGCACGCCTGCTACTCGCAGAACTTCTTCGCCCGCAAGGCCGCCGGCGCCCGCGGCGCCCGCCTCCTCGGCTACCTCGGCACCCTCGAGTTCGACTGGTTCACCGACGAGGTCAAGGTCTTCGTCCACCACTCCCCCCGCACCGAGACGATCAAGGTCGACACCACCAAGCTCTCGCACGGCGGAGGCGACCACGTCCTCGTGAAGAACTTCATCGACCTCATGCGGGGGGTCTCCGAGTCCATCGCCCCCCTCGAGGCGGGCTTGCTGAGCGTCCTCATGTGCCTAAAGGCCAAGGAGTCCGCGCGCACCCGCACCTTCCAGGACATCGACCTCGCCGAAATCGGCTTGTCCCGGGGCGACCTGCGTGCTACATTCGGCACCCCTTCAAACCCCTCCGCGGAGGAATCCGCATGAGCGATCGAAAAGTCCGTGTCGGCGTCGTCGGCGCGGGGATCTGGGGCGCCATGCACGTGCGCGCCTATCGGCAGCACGCCTCCACCGAGCTCGTCGGCGTCTGCGACCTCGACGGGAAGCGCGCCCGGGCGCTCGCGCGGCGCTTCCGCGTGCCCAAGCACTTCACGTCCGTCGAAGAGCTCCTCAAGGAGGGGCTTGACGCGATTTCCATCGCTACCCCCGACACCGCCCACGCCGGGCCCGCGGTCCTGGCGGCCTCGAAGGGGGTGCACATCCTCGTCGAGAAACCTCTCGCGACCAGCATCGCCGAATGCAGGAAGATGATCGAGGCGGCCAAAAAGGCGAAGGTCCTGCTCATGGTCGACTGGCACAACCGCTGGAACCCGCCCGTCCACGCCGCCTGGCGCGCCGCGCGCGCGAGGGAACTCGGCAAGATCACCTATATCTACTACCGCCTCAACGACACGATCTTCGTCCCCACTCGGATGATCCCCTGGGCCGGGAAATCCTCGGTCCTCTTCTTCCTCGGCTCCCATGCCTTCGACACGATCTGCTGGATCCTCAACGAGGCCCCGTCCCGCGTGACCTCTCGGCGCAAGGACGGCATCCTCTCCGGGATGGGCATCCCCACTGCCGACATGTATCTCACCACGCTCGATTTTCCCAGCGGCGCGACCGCGGTGGTCGAAAACGCCTGGGTGCTTCCGCAGTCCGCGCCCGCGCTCATCGACCACAAGTTCGAGATCATCGGGTCCAAGGGGGTAGTGTATCTCGACGCCACCCACTGCAGGGCCGTCGCCAAATACACCGGCAAGACCCCGAAGGGCTTCCCCGACGCCTCCTTCCCCGACATGTTCGTGACCCCCGAGATCCACGGACGACAGATGGGCTTCTGCGTCGAACCGATGTACCAGTTCATCGAATGCGTCCGCGACGGGAAGAAGCCGCTGACCTCGGGCGCCGACGGACTCCTCAACACCCGCATTCTCTTGGCCGCCGAGAAGTCCGCGCGCACGGGCAAGCCGGTCGCGCTCCCCGCCCGCTAAGACCCCCTTTCACGGAGGAAATGCATCCATGAAAGCCGCCGTTCTCGAAGCCGTGGGGAAACTCGCCGTCAAGGAGGTCCCGACGCCGAAGCCGAAGGCGGACGAGCTTCTCGTCAAGGTCGCCGCCTGCGGAGTCTGCGGCACCGACGTCAAGCTCTTCCACGGGGACTACCAGGCCCAATACCCCGTCATCCTGGGGCACGAGTTCGCCGGCGAGGTCGCCGCGGTCGGACCGGACGTGGCCTCTTTCAAGGTCGGCGATCTCGTGACGAGCGATCCCAACGAGTCGTGCGGCAAGTGCGACTGGTGCCGCGCGGGACAGTCCGTCTCCTGCGGGTCGCTGGCGGGCTATGGCGTCTTCTGCGACGGCGCGTTCGCGGAGTATATCCGCATCCGCGAAGCGAGCGCCTACCGCCTCCCCGAGGATCTCCCTTTGGAGACGGCCTGCTTCGTCGAGCCGGTCGCGTGCGCGGTCCACGGAGCGGACTGCGCGCAGTACCGCTGCGGAGACGCGGCGGTCATCGTCGGCGCGGGCCCCATGGGACAGCTTCACATCCAGCTCGCGGCGGCAAGCCCCATCCGCAAGCTCATCGTGGTCGAGCCTAACGCCGACCGCGCGACCATCGCCCGGAAGGCCGGCGCGGACGTCGTCATCGACCCCACCGCCTGCGACGCCGTCCAGGCGGTCAAGGACGAGACCGGCGGCCTCGGGGCCGAGGTCGTCGTCGACGTCGTCGGAATCCCCAAGGTCCTCGAGGCGTCGCTGCGCATGGTGAAAAACTGGGGCCGCGTCGTCATCTTCGGGCTGCACCCCCAGAGCGCGACTGTCTCCGTCTCCCCCTTCGATCTTCTCACCCGTCACATCACCGTCATCGGCGCGTGGGTGAACCCCTACACGACCCGCCGGGCGATCCATTGCCTGGCTTCCGGGAAGGTAAAGGTCGACTACATGGTCACCACGCGCCTCCCCATCGATCGCGCGCTCGAGGGGATCAACCTAACCGACAAGCGGCCCCCGGGGTTCTTGAAAGCGCTGATAGTCCCCGGGAAGTGAGGCGGGACTCCCGCGCGCGTCCTCAGCCACCGCTCGCGATGAGGAGCGTCACGCCCACGTCGTAGATCGCGTGGGTGAGCGACGTCACCGCGAAGCCTCTAGCGAGGAAGAAGAAAGCGAAGAGCACGCCCGCAACGCTGCGGAACAGGAACGCCGGCGCGCTCCACTGCCAACCCATCGCCCCGATGTGATGGCTCGCCGCGAAGAGGATCCCGCTCACGAGGGCCGCCCCGATATACGCGCCCGGGGGCGACGCCTCGAGGGCCTCCTTCAGAACGAAGATCCCGAGCGGCACAAGCACGAGGCGGAACACGTACTCCTCGTAGACCCCGGCCCCGAACGAGAAGACGAGCGCCAGCCGCCAATCCCCCAGCACGCCCTCCGGAGCGCTGATGAGAAGCTGCTGCAATCCCCAGGACAAACCCACGAGCACGAGCGCGTACGAGATCCCCTCGAGGACCACTCCGCCGAGATACGCTCCCTTCACCGACCACGGCCGACGGGTCGCGATCTGCCAGACGAGCAGGGTCACGATCACGACGCCGGCGCTCGCCAGCGCCCCGTAGATGCCGAGCTTCCCAAGCAGCGTCTGGATGAGGACGTCCGAGCCGTTTCGGGCCCGCGGGAAATCCGTGAACCGGCCCACCCACGCGAGGCCGACCTCATACGCTACGAGCATCGGCACCGCGACCCAGAGCGCGTAGATCGGCTGTCGCGTCTCGGACCAGTAGTTGCCTTCGGGCTCCACCGCCGGGCACCCGCCTTCCCTTTGCCGCTCATCCTCCCGCAAGCGCAAGCGCCTCCCTCGCGCACCGCCGCGCCGCGTCGGGCCTTCCCAGACGATCGGCGGCGGCCATAAGCTTCGCGCGCCTTCCCGGGTTTTCCTTCAGGTCCAGAAGCTCCTTGCGCAGCTCGTCCACGCTGCGGCAGAACGGTATCCCGTAATGCTTCCCAAGGAAGAGCGCGTTCTCCATCTCATGCCCCGGGAACGGGTCCATCACCACCATCGCCGCGCCCATCGCGCCCGTCTCCGCCACCGTTAGGCCCCCGGGCTTCGTCACCACCGCGTCGCACGCCGTGAGGTACTCATGCACGTTGCCCACGAAGGGAAGCACGCTCGTCCGGTAGCGCTTCCCCCGCAGGACCCCCTCGAGCTCCCTGCGCAGGAGGGCGTTCCTGCCCGTCAGGAACACGGCCTCGAAATCGTCCCCGAGCCCGTCGAAGGCCGCCAGCGCGCTCTTGTAAGGCCCGTAGCCCATCCCGCCCCCCATCACGAGCACGGCGAACGTGTCTTTCCCGATCCCGAGCTTCTCCCGGCAGGTCGCCCTGTCCGGTCGGCTCCAGAACTTCTTGTCCACGGGGATCCCATACGCTTCGGCCCGCGCCCCCCTGACGTCCCGCATCGGCCTCTCACGAAGCACCTCTTCGCTCCCGACCACGAAGAGATCGCTCATCTCCTCGAGCCAGATCCTGTGCACGTAGTAGTCCGTGATGATCGTCATCAGCGGGACGCGCATCGCCCCTTCTCTTCTCAGGTACGCCAGCTCGTTGCTCACGAAGAAGTGCGTCGCCACGACGACGTCGGGCTGGAACTCCTCGACGCGTCGCAGGAGCCTCTTCGCCTTCACGCGGTCCGTCAGCCGCGAGAGCGGCAACGCGAGGCCGAAGATCCCCTTCCCGTCGCACAACGCCGACCATGTCCCCGGGTGCCGGCCCACCATGATCTCGAATGCGCGCGCGAACGCGCCGTGCGCCAAGGGCCAGCTCACCACGAACCCATCCAGCACAAGTCGGACACTATCCGGCGCGATCTCTCCCAGGGCGTCGTCCACCGCATAGGCGGCGCTACGATGCCCCGTCCCGAAACTCGAATAGAGGATGAGGACCCTCGCTCCCGCTTTCCCCACAGGTCTCTCCTTACTTCCCTTCCGCCTTCTCCGGCACAGGCGTCCCCGCGATGAAGTCGTCCCTGCGCAGCGCCAGGCGCCTCGCGTCCTCCGCGCTCAGCTCGAACACGCGGCCGTCGCCGCTCAGGACCGCCCTTCTTCTGCCCCCCTCGCCGGCCCTCCCGATCCGGAGGGTCCGCTCCTGCGTCTTGCCGGCGGAGGCGACCTCGAAGCGCACTTCGTGCGTCCCCTCCCCGGCGAGCCCCCACGCTTCAAGGTCCGGCTCCCCCTTTCGACCTTGCTCAAGGTCTGCGACTTTCTCCAGCGTGACGAAGCGGTCCGCCTTCAAGGCGCGCAAGGTCTCCGCCGCCCGCTCCACCTTTTCCGCCAAGACCCTCTCTCCAGGCGCAAGGCCCTGGGCCTCCCACGCGCCGCCCCGGGGCGTCATCCGGACCCCGGCCATCGTCACCGACACGAGGTCGGCCCGCGCCAGCGCAAGGATGCCCCGCTCGATCATCTCGGCGTCGAGTTTCGCGAAGGTTTCGCCGGCGATCGTGAAGACGAGCCCGCCCTCAAGGGGGCGGGCAAGCCCCCTCTCGACGTCGACTGTTGCGAACCACTCGTCCCCTTGCGGCCCTCTGCCGCCCACGCGAAGCTCCATCCGTCCGGCGGGGCTGTCCCCCATCCGAGCGAGCTCCGCGCGCACCGTGAGCCTCGGCTGCGCAAGCCCGAAGCGCTCCATGTCCAGCACGTCCGCCTCCACGTATCGCTTGACTTCCAGAGGCGAGAGCTCCTCCACGACGCCCTCGGCGCTTGCCCGGTCCGCGCGTCCCTTCATCGGGAGCCCCAGCGCCCATTCCCGTCCATCCCTCTCCACGCGATAGGTCCGGTCGCGCTTCGCGATCTCGAAGCCCAGGATCCGCTCCCGGTCCACCTCGGCAAGCGTCCGCGACCGCCAACCCAGCGCACCCCTCGGCAGCAGCACCTCCAGCACCCCCTCCGCCGCCGCGATCCCTTCCTGGATGGTGCTCTTCACGAGCACCTTCCCCGCCTCCCCCCCCGACGCGCTAAGCAGGATTTCCTCCCTCTGCGACGGCGCGTCTCCCTCAAGCTCCACCGTCGCGTCGGCGTCCAACTTCTCCGCCGCGGCGAAGGCGACGATCCGCAGCGCGCTCAGCTTCTTGAGGAAGGCGGCGACCGCTTCCCCGTCCGCCTCCCTCTCCGACGGCTCGACGATGCGCCACGTCCCTCCCCTCTTCTGCGCGCGGACCTGCGCCCCCCGCCAAGAGACCGTTACCGCCTTCACCTCCTCGGGCTCCATCCCCATGACCTCTCGACTGCGAAGCTCCTCCGGCGTCACGCGAAGCGCGTCTTGCGCCTCCCCTGGAACCGCCGCGACCGCTTCGTAGTCGCTCGATACCGCCACAAGCCTCTCCGGCCCCTCCGGGTCCGACGGGTCTACCGCGCGCGCAAAACGCACGCTCAACGTCTCGCCGCCGGTCTTGCGCACGCGCACCGTGTAGAGCGGCTGAGCAAGCCCCCAGCGAGCGATCGCCGCCTCGCCGTGCCCGACGAAGCCCAAGCTCTTGTCCGCCTCGATCGCGAGCAGTCTCCCCAGCAGCTTGTCCACCTCCCTCCGGTCCGCGCGCGCTCGAAGGGGCGCCGTAAGCCTCCAGCGTCTCCCGACCCGCTCGACCGCGAGGCCCCGCCCATCCTTTCCCATGATCTCGACCGTTTCGACCGACTCTTGCGCTAAAGGAATAAGGCGCCTCTCCTGCCATCCGGTCGCCGGACGCAGGACTTCCTCCACGAGTTGGGCCTCCACGGTGAAGACCTCGGGTTGCTCAGTGCCCTCCACCATCGCGAAGCAGCTCTTCTGCGTCGCGTCGAGGACGCCGAACGCGACCGTACGCTCCCGCTTGTCAGCGACGAGCGTCACACGCCCCAGAGGAGGCGCAAGCCCGAATGGACCCAAGTCCTGGGCCTGCAGTGCCCGCCGACGGTGCAGCCCCAGGAGTCCCGCCACCATCCTGCGGACCTCCGATCCCCTTGCCAGCGCGCGCATCGGCCGGACGAGCTCCCACACATCTCCCCGCCGACGGAGCTCCGCCGTCTCCCCGCCCGCTTTTCCCGCCGCCCCGTCAATTACCACGCCATCGACGGCGCCTCTCTCGAACCCATAGAAAACGGTCTCGGCCTGTTCCCGCATTTCCTCGAGCGACTGAATCGCGCTCGACGGGCGCATCTCGCTCATGTACACGTAGAAGCCCAGCGCACCGGCGACCGCCACGAGCACAACGGTCTGCTTCCACTGCATTCGGCGTCCACCTCCCTCGGACCTACCGGCTCCTGACGCTGCGAAGGAGCCAGACCACCCCCCCGGCTGCGACCACGCCCAGCGGCACCCCAAGGATCGCGATGAGCCCGACCCTTCTTCGATCGGCGCTCGTCATCTCGAGCACCTCCGCGGCCAAGTCCTTCGACGGTATGCTGACGAGTTTCTCCTCTCGCCGCAGCCAGTTCATGACGTTAAGAAGAAAACCCCGGTTCGTCGGGCTCAAGTTCAGGCCCAGGGCGCTGCCGAGGTCCGAGTCCCCGATCACGACGAGCCGGGCCTCGACCTTTTCGCCGGGTCCGGCCTCCCGCGACTGCGGCGCCGCGGACGACCCGACCGCCGCTGCCAGCCCCACCGGCCCCCGCCGGTCCTTCCCGATGTCGAACCGGGGGGTCTTTCGCGCCAAGAGGCTCTCGACTTCCGTCTCGGCCCAGCTCCGGGCGCTGGACCGGAGGATCGGCGCGGCGGCGCCTCCCTTCGGCTCCACGCTGCAGGCGAGGTAGAGCGTGGTGTAGTTCCCGCCCAGGCGTTCCGTGATCGGATGGGCGGGATACTCGCGGACGACCGGGTTCACCTCCGTGAGGAGGTATTCCCCCATCTCGATCACGACGTCATGGCCGACCTCAACGCCGTATCGCGCTAGGAAGGCGCGCAGTCCGGTGTCCTCGACGAGCGGCTCCACGAGAAAGAGCGCCGGCCCTCCCTGCTCCAGGTACTTCCCGATCGCCGACAGCTCCTCGTCGCGAATGCGGCTCTTCGGCCCCGCCGCCACCAGGACCCCGCAGTCCTCCGGCACGCTTTTCGTCTCCGCGAGGCTGAGCGCATCGCTCACCTCGAACCCCTTGCCCCGGAGCCACTCGGCCAACGGTCCGTATCCGTCGTCCTTGAACGAGCGCGCGTCACGCTCCCCGTGCCCCGTGAGAAAATACACCTTCGTCGGAGTTCCCCGCACGACGGCCAGCACTGCGGCGGTGAACGCCTCCTCCCCCTGGAAGCGCGCCCTCGTATGCACGTATCGTCCGCGGAGGCCGGCCTCCTCTTCTTGGATTTCCTGGCGGCTGACGACCTTTCGGCGGCGGCGCTCCCCCTCCCCCGTGGCGAAGACGACGCTCTGGAGCTCCACGCGCTCGAGCCCCAACTCGCGGGCCGCTAGCTGCGCCCTCTCGGGGCTGGCCCGCACGTCGACATGCCCCACCTCGATCGCCCCCCGGCCGACGACCTCGTATTCCTCGAGAAGCTCCTTGACCCTGCGCTCGAATAGTCGGTCTTTCTCCGTCTCGGGGCTCATGAAGGTCGTGACCTTCACGATCTCGCCTCTTGGGATTTCCTCCAGGACCCGCAGGGTCTGATCGCTCAGGCGGTTGACCTGCGCGAAGGTGACGTCCGACCGCTGCGGGGAATACTTGTCCGCGTCGAGAGACACGCTCAGCGTGATGACGACCATCGCCGCCACCCCGACCGCCGCCAGGGTCGCCGCCCGGGCCCGACGGGACGCGGCAAGCGCCGCCGCGTAGGCCGCCCCCAGAGCCGCAAGTCCGCCCGCGAAGAGGGGCCGTGCCAGGAGCGTCCCGAAGGTGAGATCCCCTTCGAACCAGGCGCTGGCGACGGACCACGCCACCGCGGCCGCGCCGGCCGCCGCTAGTAAGAGCATCACGAAAGACGCCTTGCGCGACGCGCCCATCAGTACCTCCACGTCCGGCTCTCGAGCGCCCGCACCGCCAAGTACAGCCACAGGAACGTGAACGCCGTGTAGAAGAAGAAGTCCCTGTGATCGAACACGCCCTTGAGGAACGACTCCAAGTGCTCCATCATCCCCATGTAGCGCACGCAGCGCAGCGCCAGGCGCCCCGCATGAGCGCTGTCCGCTTTCTCCCACGCGCCGGAGACAGTCCGCGGGTCCGCTAGCTGCGCCACGATCGCGATAGCGACGTTCGCGACGAGCGCAACGGCGCCGGCCACCACCTGATTCCTCGAAAGCGCGCTCACGAGCAGCCCCAGCGCGATGAGGTAGGCCCCCAGAAGAAAGATACCGATGTATCCCGTCGCGATCGGCCCCGGATCGGGCCGTCCATAGCGCCGGAGCAGAAACACCAGCACCCCCGTCGGCGCGACCATGATCGCGAAGAAGGCCAGCGCCCCCACGAATTTCCCCGTCACCATCTCCACGTCCGTCACCGGCGCCGTGAGCACCATCTCGAGCGTCCCGCTCCTGCGCTCCTCGGCCAAAAGGCGCATCGTGAGAAAGGGAGAGATGAACACAAGGAGCCATCCCATCCAAAGGAACGGGAGCTTCATGCTGGCCTCGAGAGTCTGGAACACCGCGACCACGAAATACACGCCGACGAGGAACAGGAACACCGCCGCCACGAGATACGCGATCGGCGAATAGAAGTACGCCCCCAGTTCCCGCCGGACGAGCGTGCCCACGTGCAGCCGGTCGTTTCCGAAGGCTCGCCGCACGCGACCCGTCCCCAGGTACAGCGCCGCCGCGACCGGGGCGACCACCGCTCCCAAGACCCCCACGGTCATCGAAGCGACGTATCCCAGCGAGATCTTGCCCCCCGCCACGAGCGCATCCAGCACTTGGCAGAGAAGAAGAAAGGGCGCGTTCGCAAACGCCAGGAGCGCCCCCAGCGAAAGCACGAAGCGCCCTGCGCGGACGAACGGGGCCGCCCCCAGGGCCATCCCCAGGACGATCGCGCCCGTCCACGCGGCGAACACGGCCGCCCGGCGCGCCCACACCGCGGCGCGCAGCAACCCCACCCCCACCGCCAACGACAGGATCCCCGCGAGCATCGTCCGCAGGTTGTGCATGGGAGTCGGGATCACCGACGCCTGCGCCTCGGGGCGAAACACCCGCTCCACGATCGGCGCCAACACGTAGCGGGCGTCCCACGCGACCACCGCGACGCCGACGACGAGAAGCGCCGTCCCCAAGACCGTCACCCCTAACGGCCGCCTCACTTCATTTCCGCTCGCGCTTGCCGCGCGGTCGCGCGCCATCTCGTTCTCCCGGCCTCGCCCCTATCCCTCCGCTTCGCTTTCCCCCGTCGCCTTCCCGCCGACCGTCTCCACGAAGACGTCCTCGAGCGTCCGACGTTCCTCATATAGATCCGCGATCACCGCTGCCGATCCCGTCACCGCCCGCGACACGCGCTCCCGCAGCCCCTCCCCCGCCCCCTCGACCCGGAACGCGGCTTCCGGTCCCCGCGACGTCCGCTCCACGGCCGACACCCCCGCGACGGCACGCACCGCCCGCTCCGCCGCGTTCACGTCCCCCTTCACCGTGAGCCTGAGCCTCACCTTCCCGTCCCCCGAAAGAAGCCTCCCCAGGCTGTCGCTCACCACGATTCGCCCCCCGTGGATAAGGATCACGTCGTCGCAGATCATCTCGACCTCCGGGAGGATATGTGTCGAGAGGAGCACCGTCCGCCTCTCCGCCAGCTCCTTGAGGAGCTTTCTCGTCTCCCGGATCTGGCTCGGGTCCAGCCCCACCGTAGGCTCATCGAGAATGAAGATCTTCGGCTCGTGCACGAGGCAATCCGCCAGCCCCAAGCGCTGACGATATCCTTTTGAGAGCTCCCCCACCAACCTCCCGCTCACCTCCCGGATCGCGCAGCGTTCCATCACCTCCGCGACCCGCCTGCGTCGCTCACTGGTCGGCACGTCCTTGAGCTTGGCGCGGTAATGGAGGTACTCGCCCACCCGCATCTCGCCATAGAACGGCACGTTCTCGGGCATGTACCCGATGCGCCGGCGCACCTCCAGGCTCTCGCGCACGACGTCCCGCCCCGCCACCGTGGCGCTCCCCGACGTCGGAGGCATGAAGCAGGCGAGGATCCGCAGCGTGGTCGTCTTCCCCGCCCCGTTCGGACCGACGAACCCCGCGATCCTGCCCTCCCCCACGCTGAAGCTGATCCGATCCACCGCAACCGTGGACCCGTATCGCTTCGTGAGGGAGAGAACCTCGATCATGCAGACCTCCTCCCGCAGTCGCGGGACCGCGCGCACGCAACCCCTCTCCGCATCAATCCATTCTAAAGGCCGACCTTCCCCCCCGCAACCTCGTGCATCTCACCGCGCCGGCCCCCACCTCGTAGGCGGCCACCAGATAACGAACGCCTGTCCCACCAAGCTGTCCTCGGACACGAACCCCCACCGCCGGCTGTCATCGGAGATCGGAGGGTTGTCCCCCATGAAGAAATAATGCTTTGGCGGGACATCGACCGTGACCCGTCCCTCCCCATCCACGGCGCTCACGACCTGGGGCGAGAACCTCGCCATGTAGTAGACGTCCCGATCCACGCGGAGATCGTCGATCGTGAATTCCCCCTCGAAGGAGAGCTCCAGCGCGCTAGCGACCCCTCCTGTGCCCGAAATCCCTTCCGGGGCGCTCGCCATCCACACCTTTTTCCCGTCCAGGAACACCGCAAGCTGGTCGTCCCAGTTCCAGAGCTCAATCCTCCGGCGCGCGCCCGGTGACGGGCCCGACGCCGCCACGCGTCTCCAGTCCCCCCAGCCGGGGCGACACTCGACGCTCCGAACCTCGCCGTCGGCGTCGGCCTCGATCCGCACCGCGTGCCGAAGGCCGTCCTCCTCGATCGCCGCTTCGAGCTTCCCCGTCCCTTTGAAGCCGAAAGCCAGCCTCAGGTCCCCCACGACCTTCTGCTCCGCCTGAAAATCCTTCCGCGGCATGTCCGCGTTGTAGCCGCACTCGCTCACAACGGGCCCGTAGCGCAGGCTCCCGGTCCCCGCGAGCTTCCACCCGTCCCTCTCGAAGCCGATCGAGTCCCCGGGTTGCGCCCGCCAGTCGTACCGCGCGCTCACGGGCCGACCGCCGTACTCCATCGCATAGACCGGGATCCACACCTCCCGCTGCACGTCCTCGCTCTTCGGCGCGATGCCCCCGTTGATGTACACGTCCCCGTGGTCAATCGAGAGCCTCTCCCCCCCGAACGCGATGAGTCTCTTGATAAAGGTCTTGTCGGGCTTGTGAGGGGCGCGGAAGACGGTCACGCCGTAGCGCGTAGGCTCCCGGAAGAAGTAAACGTTCTTGTTAACGAGGATGCGGTCCCCCGACCCCACCCACCTCTTGAGGTATCGCTGCGTGTGGCCGCAGTTGACGCAGTGGCCAAGTCCCTTGCCATCGTCGCTGTAGCCGATGAGGAACTCGAAGCCGCAGTTGGCGCATCGCGCGGTCACATGCTTTCCCAGAAGCGTCGGGGCCATGGAGCCCGTCGGGATCTGGAAGGCCTCCACCACGAACCCCCGGATGAGGAGCGCCAGCACGACCGCCACGAGGAGCGGCTCCGTGTTCTCCACCACGATCCTGCGCCATCCGGAGAGCTTCACCGGATCGCTGACGGCGTCCTTTTCCCTTTTTCTCGCCATGAGTCGTCCCTACTCCCGGGTGAGCACCGCTAGGAACGCTTCCTGCGGAATGCTCACGCGTCCGATCTGCTTCATGCGCTTCTTTCCTTCGCGCTGTCGCTCGATGAGCTTTCTCTTGCGCGTGATGTCGCCCCCGTAACACTTGGCCGTCACGTTCTTCATCATCGCGCGGATCGTCTCCCGCGCCACGATCTTCCCGCCCACCGCCGCCTGGAGCGGGATGTCGAAGAGGTGCCGGGCGATCGTCTTGCGCAGCTTCGCCACGAGGGCGCGTCCCCGCTTGGCGGCGTCCGCGCGGTGGACGATGCTGCTCAGCGCGTCGACGCGGTCCCCCGCCACCAGCACGTCGAGCCTCGCGAGGTCGGCGGCCGAGTACCCGCGCATCTCGTAGTCCATCGTCCCGTACCCCTTCGTGGCGCTCTTGAGCTTATCGTAGAAGTCGAAGATGATCTCGGCCAGGGGGAGATCGTAGACCAGCATCACCCTCCGCACACTGAGGTACTCCTGCGAGACGAACTTCCCGCGGCGCTCCTCGGCAAGCTTCATGAGAGTCCCGACCGTCTCGGTGGGCACGATCAGGGTTACCCTGGTCACCGGCTCGCGCAGCTCGACGATCCTGAACGGCTCAGGAAGCCGGGCGGGATTGTCGATCCGGACGACCTCCCCGTCCGAGAGCAGGACCTCGTAGGTCACGTTGGGCGCGGTCTGCACCACCTCCAGCACGCACTCCCGCTCGAGCCTTTCCTGCACGATCTCCATGTGCAGCGGGCCCAGGAAGCCGCACCGGAAGCCGAACCCGAGGGCTTCGCTGTTCTCCACCTGGTAGGTGAACGCCGAATCGTTGAGGCTCAGCTTCTCGAGCGCCGAGCCCAGCTGCGTCGCGTCCGTGCCTTCGCCGGGATAGAGCCCGCAGAAGACCATCGGCAGCGGATCCCGATATCCCCGGAGCGGCTCCGTCGCCGGCCGACGGGCCAGCGTCACCGTGTCCCCGATCTTCACCTCCTGCGGGTCGCGGATGTTGGCCATGAGGTAGCCCACCTCTCCCGCGCGCAGCTCCTCCCTGGGGCGCCTGCTGGGCGTGAAGACGCCGACCTCCGACACCTCCCGCGACAGCCCCGCCCGCATGAACTCCACCTTCTCCCCCGCCCGCACGCTTCCCTCCATCACCCGGACGTAGGCGACGACCCCGCGGTAGTTGTCGTAGACCGAATCGAACACCAGGGCCCGCAGGAGCTTCGTCGCGTCGCCTTCGGGCGGCTCGATCCGCTCCACGATTCCGCGCAGCACCTTCTCCACCCCCTCGCCTGTCTTGGCGCTGGTTAGAATCACGTCCTCCGGACGCACGCCCAGGCTGTGCTCCATCTCCTCCATCACCTCTTCAACGCGGGCGTGGGGGAGATCGATCTTGTTTATGACGGGGATGATCGTGAGGTCCGACTCCAGGGCCTGCCAGAAGTTCGCCACCGTCTGGGCCTCGACCCCCTGCACGGCGTCCACGAGGAGGACCGCCCCCTCGCACGCCGCGAGCGCCCTTGAGACCTCGTAGCTGAAGTCCACGTGCCCGGGGGTATCGATGAGGTTGAGCACGTAGGTCTTGCCGTCCTGCTCATGCCCGATCGCCACCGCGTGCGCCTTGATCGTGATCCCCCGCTCGCGCTCGAGGTCCATGTCATCGAGCACCTGGTCGCGAAAGTCCCTCTCGGGGATCGCCTTGGCACGCTGGAGGAAACGGTCCGCGAGCGTGCTCTTCCCATGATCGATATGGGCGATTATGCAGAAGTTGCGAATGTGTGCAGCGCGCATCCAGCCGCTCCTATGGCACCTGCAAGTCCCCCCAGCTCCGCGAACCGCACGTCGGTCTTTCCCCGCACGTGCGCGGGGAGCCTGCCGTCAAGCTCCGCCCGGAGCGGCTCCATCACGAGATCCCCCGCCTTCGCGAGCCCCCCCGACAACACGAACACCTCGGGGTTGATCGTGTAGACGAGGCTCGAGACCCCGATCCCCATGTACCTTCCCGTGTCCGCGAGGGTCCGCGCCGCCAAGCGATCCCCCACCAAGGCGGCCTCGTAGAGATCGCGGGTGGTGACGTCCCCGCCCTTGCGCGCCCGGTCCGCCAAGGCCGACTCCTCCCCCCGCTGCGCCGCCTCGCGGAACCGTCGCACCGTCGCCGTGGCGCTGGCGAAGCTCTCGAGACACCCCCTGAGCCCGCAGGAGCACCGCGGACCGTCCGGGTCGATCATGATGTGCCCGAGCTCACCGGCTAGGTCCTGACAGCCGCGCAGGATCTCGTCCCCCAGGATGATGCCCCCGCCGATCCCGGTACCGAGAGTGAACATCACGAGGGATCTCGCGTCCCTTCCCGCGCCGGCCCAGTATTCGCCCCACGCCGCCGCGTTCGCGTCGTTCTCCAGGGCCACCGACTTCCCAAAGGCCTTCGAGAGCACCTCTCTCAGCGGCACGTTGCTCCATCCCGGCAGATTCGGAGGACTGATGATGACCCCCGCTTTCCAATCCATGAACCCGGGGGACCCGATCCCCACCGCGCGCACGCTCTTCCACGTCTCCGCCGCCTTCTCGATCACGTCGTGGGCGCTGCGCACGATTCTTCCGATGACCGCCTCGGGGCCCTTCGCCGCCTCCGTGGCGAGGCTCGTTTCCGAGAGCACCTTTGCGCCGTCCGTCACGAGCGCCGTCTTGATGTTCGTTCCCCCCAGGTCGATCCCGACGTACATCGCTTCTGTCTCCACGCTTGTCCCCCCCTCTCACTTCGGTTGCGTCGCGGGTTCGCCCTGCCTTCCGTCCTGAGGCGTCGAGCCGACGGGAAGCTTCTCCTTGGAGGGCGGCGCGATCGCCTCGAGGACTCTCTTTCTCGTCTCCGCGCTCAGCCTCGTCCCCTCCTTCTCGTCCAAGTCCTTCCAGAACGCAAGGGCTTCGTCCCGTCTTCCCGCCCGGAGCGCAACCTCGATGAGGACGACCTTGCCCGCCAGGGCGTCCTCGTCCGCCCCCTCTACCGCCTTGGCGTACTCGCCGTACTCCCCCCAGGCCTCCTTGAACTCGCCGAGGGCCGTGAGCGCCCCCAGATACGCCTTCCATGTCCGCGCCTCGTCTTTGCGCTTCGCCAGCGCCGCCGCCCCGGCCGAGCGCGCCTCCGCGTGCATCCCAAGGCTCACCTGCGCCTCGGCCAGATCGCGCAGGACCTCGTACGGCGCCCCCGCGGCGGCAACGAGGGTCTGCGAGAGAGAGGCCGCGAACTCCTTCGCCTTTTGGGTCTCGCCCGCTTCTATGAGACGCTTCACCCATGCGACCGACACCGCCGCATCCGGCAGCGCCGCCGACTGAAGCGCCTTCCACGCCGATGCGGCCAGCTTCGGGTCCGTGTCGGAGGTCTTCCGGTACAAGGCTTCCAAAGCCTCGGGTGTCCCCAGTCGCTCGAGGGCGATCAGCGCCGCCTCGCGGACCCTTCCGTCCGAATCCCCCAAGGCCGCTTCCAGCACCCGGGCGGAGCCGGGGTCCTTGAGCTTCCCCAGGGAGTCCGCAGCCACCCACCGCACCCGTACGTTCTCGTCCCGCTCCCCCCCCACCAGAAGCTTTCCCAACTCCTGGGCCGCCGACGGATCGCCCAACTCCCCCAATGCGCGCGCGAGGGTCTCCCGGTTCTCCCGGCAGTCCTCTTTCCCCAGCATGTCCACCATCGCGGGCGCGGCCTCAGAGGCCGAGAGGGCGACGAGCGCGTCGACCGCCCTGTCCCGCACCCCGGAGTCGCCGTCTCGAAGCGCTTGGAGGAGACTGGCGATCGCCTGCTTGTCGGCGGACTTGCCCAGCGCCTCCGCGGCCGCCGCCCGCACCCGCGCGTCGCTGTCGGTGCGGAGCGCCGTCCCGATCTTTCCCCGCGCCGCTCCGGCGCCGATCTCGCCTAACGCGCGGACCGCCGACAGCCTCACCTCGGCGTCCGGATCGGCGATGAGCCCTTCGAGCTCCCCGGAAAGCGCCGCAAGCCGCATCCTCCCGGCGGCGACTGCCGCAGCCGCCCGGATCTCGGGCACCCCCGCCCGCAACGCCGCGGTCACGAGCTTCTCGCCCCTTTCCCCCTGGGCGTCCTTGAGCCCCTCCCGCGCGATCTCCACGAGCTCCGCCAGCGCCTTCGCCGAACGCTCCCTGTCGCTATCGAGCTGAGCGCGCAACTCCGTCACCCTTCCCGCCAACCACTGCTGAGGCGGCTTTTCCCGGTTCGCCTGCCACCATCGCTGCCAGCCCGCTAGGTCCTTTCCGATCCCCGCCCCCGTCACGGTCTCGAGCTTCGCGAATATCTCGTCCTGGACTGCCCCCTCCCCGCGCGCCAGCCCCGCCACCAGCACCTCAACCGCGTCCGAGGCCTTGAACTCCGCCGCCGTCCGCACCGCGGCCAGCCTCTTCTTCCCGTCCACGGACGCGTCCACGATGAACTCCGCCAGCTTCCCCCGGGTCGCCTCCGGGTCCAGCGCGTAGGCGGCCTGCACCCATCGCGGCGTCTCCGCGGGCTCGGGCTTGCCCAAGCGGTCCAGCACCTCGCGCGCGCACCCCTTCGCCCGCTCCGTGACAAGGACGTCCAGCACCTCCTCCGCGAGCGGCGCAACCCCCGCGTCCAAGAGCCGCCCGATCCCCTTCTTCGAGAACGGTCCCCGATCGAGGGCCAGCTTGCGAATCTCCTCGGCCCGTCCCTTCCTGAGAGCCTCTCCCCCCATCACGCCGCGCACCCCTCCCGCCGCCTCGCCCTTCGCCGACGCTAGCACCCTCCCCGCCGCGGCATCGACGGCGGCGGTGTCCATGGGCGGCTGCTCGCCCTCGAACCGACGCACGCGAATCGTGCACCCGGACACCACGAGCGCAAGCGCCCACACAATGCACAGTCCTCGCCGCTCTTTCCTCATGAGCCCTCGCCTTGCCTAGGGATGATGAGGTCCCGCCGTCCCGCCCCTGCGGGACCGACGAAAATCTATTATATCGCGACGCCCGAATCAATCCAAAACCGCGTCGGTGGGTTCCGGCGGCCTGTCGTCCCGCGCCTGCGGGGCCGCGATGAGCGCGGGCGTGAAACCGACCGCATCGCAGCTCACCATCCGGTAGCTCACCCCCCGCACCTCCCCCACGACCGCGTCCCCGTGCGCCTCTCCGTGCAGATGCCCGTAGACGCAGACCTCTGCCCCGTAGCTCTCTAAGAGCTCCGTGAAGCCCGTCGGCTCCTCCCTCCTCACCATCGGCGGATAGTGCAGCCCCACCACGAGCCTTCGCCCGACGAGTCCCGCGCGCTTCGCCGCCTCGAGCGACAGCTTGAGCCTCTCGACCTCCCTCCGGTAGATCGTCCAGTCCTCTTCGGCGGACTCCTCGTGGGGGATCATCCATCCACGGCTTCCGGCGAGCACTATCCCCTCGAACGCGACGCAATCATTCTGGATCGCCCACATCCCCTCCCCGAGCGCCTGGCGCACCTTGCTGATAGCGCCCCACCAGTAGTCGTGGTTCCCCCTGAGGACCACCTTCTTTCCCGGGAGCGCGGAGATGATCTCAAGGTCCGCCCTGGCCTCCTCCAGGCGCATCGCCCACGAGATGTCCCCCACGACGAAGACGATGTCCTCATCCCGCACCAACCGGCGCCAGTTCTCAACGATCTTGCGGTCGTGGTCCTGCCACTCCTCCCCGAATACCCCCATGGGCTTCTCCTCGGCCTCGCTCAAGTGGAGGTCCCCGATCGCAAAGAGCTTCACGTTGAAAGCTCCCCTTCCTCCGCCGGCACGTGCACCCTCTGGACCCTCGCCGTCAGCGCGCAGAGGACCTCGTTCGGGATCGTCCCCGTGAGCTTCGCCGTGTTCTCCACGCTGTTCGGGTCTTCCCGCCGGTCCGAATACACGATCACCTCGTCGCCCGCGCGCGCCTCCGGCACGCCCGCAAGGTCCACCATCGTGAGGTCCATGCAGACCCTCCCGAGGATGGGGACGACGCGCCCCCGCACCATCATCTTCCCCACGTTCGACAGCTTCCGCGAGAGGCCGTCCGCGTACCCCGCCGCCACCGCGCCGATCCGCATCTTCTCCTTCGCCGTGAAGGTCCTCCCGTAGCTCACCGTCCATCCCGCCGGGATCTCCTTCACGAGCGAGAGCCTGCTCACAAGCCGCAGCGCCGGGATGATCTGGGCCGACCTCGACGCGTCGCTCGAGGGATAACACCCGT
>JAZDKG010000212.1:0-24501 GCA_043803205.1 Planctomycetota bacterium | reverse complement strand
GACCCCCGACACAGCGCCCTCCCTGACCCTCGGGATCAACACCGGCGTCACGGGGTCTACTACCACGTGAACTTCCACGATCTGCAGGCCTCCAACCAGCTTGCCATGCTCCAGGCGCCCGACCTCATCGCAAGGGAACTTGCGCGCGCGGTCTCGCGCGGAGCCGACGATCTCCTGATCGTGAACTCCGGGAACGTCCGACCGCACGTGCTCCCCCTCGAACTCGTCATGGAGCTTGCGAGGCGAGTTCCCAAGCCGGGCGCGGAGAAGGCATTAGCGGACAAGGTGTGCAGAGACTTTGCACGCCGGCACTTCGGCGCGGCGCGCGTGGCCGAGGAGGCGTACCGGCGCTACTTCCGCTCCCCCTGGAGAACCTCGCGCCACCCCGATGCGCGAGCCGGGGAGGAGCTCTACCACCACGCTTCCCGGGCCATCGCGTCGGCGTGCCTGGCGCGCCGAACCGAAGAAGCCTGCCCGGAGCTCCTCTGGGCCCGTGCCGGCACCGATTTCCGGGCGCAACTCCGGTGGTTTCGTCGCCGGGCGGCCGCCGGTCGACGGGCATGGGACGGGCTCCTGCGCGACGTGGAGCGGGTCGAGGCCGAACTTGCCAGGAAGGCCGGCGGGCGGTTCTTCCGCGACAACCTGGGCATGCAGACCCGCTTCCACCGCGAGAGCAACCTCGGGCTTCTCCACACCTGCGACGGCGCGCGCGCCTTCGCGGACTCCGACCTCTTAGCCGCCTTCCTCACGTTCACACGGGCGATCCGCTGTTTCGAGCGGGCGCACGCCGCGCTTGTCGAAACGGAACACGGGAAGTGGAAAGGCTTCTTCCGGGGCGACTGGCTCACGGGGACGGCCTCGACGGTCCGGAAACTGCGGCTCCTGCGCAGCTACGCCCGCGCGGTCGGCGATCCGAGCGATTCCGTGTGGCGCAGGCGCTCCATGCCCGCCGGCGAGGCGCGGGTGCGCCTAGCGTATATCTGGCGCAGGCCGATCGACGATGACGCGCTCGCGGAGTTCCTTTCCAGGCCCGGCTCCTTCGTGCCGGAGCGCATCATCCGCCTCGCGGACCCAAGGTAACGGGAGGACTCCTCCATGCACCAGGGACGGTCGGTTGAAAGCCTCTGCGGAGAATGGAGCTTTTCCTTTCTCGAGGGGGCACGGACGCTCGACGTCGATCCCGCCCGGTTGGCGTTCAAGGACAAGATGCTCGTCCCTTGCTGCTTCGACGTTGTCGAGCCGTGGCTGGGCAAGCGCGGCACGGGCGCGTACGCGCGCGGGTTCACCGTATGCGCACGGGGCACGTATCGGCTTGTCTTCGAGTCGGCCAACCACACCGCCGCGATCTATCTCGACGGCGAACTCCTGCGCCGGCATTTCGGCGGGCACACGACGTTTCACGCGGACGTTCGGATCGCCTCCCCAGGCGCCCACATCCTCGTGGTCCTCGTCGACAACGTTTTCGACACGGCCGTCAACGCCCTGCATTATCCAAAGTACGACTGGTACCAGCACGGGGGGCTCACCGCACCCGTGAGCCTCGAGCGCCTCCCCGAGACGTGGATCGACGACCTGCGCATCACGACGACCGCTTGGCGGGAGGGCCGGGTCGAGATCGCCTTGACCTCGCGGGGGAGGGCCGGAAGGCTGCCGTTGTCCGTGCGCGTGGATGACAAGACGCTCCTGAGCGAGGAGCTCGACACCGAACCGGACCGCCGGGTGAAGCGCGAGATCGTCATCCCCGGCTGCATCCCCTGGTCCGACGCGAGCCCGCAGCTCTACGACGTCTCCGTACAACTCGGCGACGACGGGCTCTCCGTCCGTACGGGCGTGCGGCAAGTCCGCGCGGAGGGGAAAAACATCCTCCTCAACGATGAGCCCGTGCGCCTTGTGGGCGTAAACCGCCATCACCTCCACCCGACCTTCGGGAACTCCCTCCCCGAGCAGCTCTCCTTCTCCGACGCGAAGCTCATCCGGGAGCTGGGATGCAACTTCGTGCGGGGGGCGCACTACCCGCAGGACCGACGGTTCCTGGAGACCTGCGACGCGCTCGGGCTCCTCGTTTGGGAGGAAAGCCTGGGCTGGAACCTGTGGGGAGAGGAACCGCAGGACCCCTTGTTCATTTCGCAATGCCTGGCCCAGACGACCGAGATGGTCGAGGCGAGCGCGAATCACCCATCCGTTATCATCTACGGCATCCTGAATGAATGCCACAGCGACCGGAAAGACAACCGGGAGACCTATCGCGTTCTCCTCGAGCGCATCCGGGAGCTCGATCCCTCCCGCCCCGTCACCTACGCCTGCAACACGTACGACAAGGACGTATGCCTGGACCTCGTGGATATCGCCAGCTTCAACGTGTATCCGGGCTGGTACGATAATCTCCCCCATCCTGCGGACGTCCCCGGCTGCTTCCGATGGATCGCGGACGTGAGCCGCAGGCGGGCCGGCGCCGAGAAGCCCATCATCATAAGCGAGATCGGAGGCGGCGCCGTCTATGGATGTCGCGATCCATACAAGCCCATGTGGAGCGAGGAGTTTCAGGCGGACCTCATCGAGCGGATCGTGGGGGCCTTCTTCGAGACGGACTTCGCGGGGCTGGCGATCTGGCAGTTCTGCGACCACCGGTCGACGCAAGAGCAGTGGCTGGCGCTGCGACGGCCGCGCAGCTTCAACAACAAGGGGATCGTGGACGAATACCGCCGCCGGAAACTGGCCGCCGACGCGTTGGAGCGATTCCTCAAGGACAGGAGACTCCGGCAATGACTCCACCTCGCCCGATCACGCATCCGCCCCGCTTCCACTTCTTCGGGTACTACGGGATGACTCCCTGGAACGCGACGGGGAAGTATCTTCTAGCGATCGAGACCTCCTTCATGGATCGCCCTCCCGCCGCCGATGATCAGGCGACCGTCGGAATGGTGGAGCTGGACACGGGGAAGTTCATCCGTCTTGCCGAGACGCGCGCCTGGAACTGGCAGCAGGGGTGCATGATGCACTGGCTTCCGACCGCCCCCGACCGCCTCATCATTTACAACGACCGGCGGGACGGACGGTTCGTCTCCGTTATCCTCGACATCGAGAGCGGCGCCGAGCGCGTGATCGACCGCGCCGTCGCCGCCATAAGCCGCAGCGGCCGATACGCCCTGAGCATCAACTTCGCCCGCCTCGCCGTCACGAGGCCAGGGTACGGCTACGAGGGAATCCTCGACCCGTTCCAGCGGGAGAACCGGCCCCCTGGCGACGGCATCTACCTCGTGGACCTGGAGAGGAACACGAGCAAGCTCGTCATCCCCCTGGCCCAGCTCGCCCCCCTGATCCCGGCGCCGCCCCAGGACAAGCTCTGGTTCAACCATCTCCTCTTCAACACGGACGATTCGCGGTTCTGCTTTCTCGGGCGCTTTCGCCCGAAAGAAGGACGGTTCAGCAGCAGTCTCAGCACCTCCTTCTTCACCTCAGACCCCTCCGGTGCCCGCCTCCATTGTCTCGCCCGCGACACCGTCGTCTCGCATTTCGACTGGAAGAGCGAGAAGGAGATCCTCGCTTTCGCCCAGTATCGCGACGTGGGCTACCGCTTCATCCTCTACACCGACCTCACCGACACGCAGAGACCCGTCGGTCAAGGAAAGCTCACCACGGACGGGTCGGCGCAAGACCAGGACGGCCATTGCTCCTGGTCCCCCGACCGGACATGGATCCTCAACGACACCTACCCGCTGGACGATGGCTGCCGAAGACTCATGCTCTATAACCCCGAAAAGGACCTCCTCATCCCCCTCGGCAAGTACCTCTCCCCCCCCGAGACCAACAAACCCGAGGAGATCCGCTGCGACCTGCACCCGCGCTGGAGCCGCGACGGTTCGCAGGTCTGCTTCGACTCCCTCCACGAGGGAACGAGGCAGATCTACCTTCTCGACGTCGCGCAGTATACGCGGTGATCGGGCCCCGTCATCCCCGGTCGGGTTTCGGTCGGGGCGGCGACCTGTCCCGACACCATACGCCGGGGATCGGTCCAAGCTCCGCGTTGACTTCTCCCGCTGGACTCCATAACATGCGACCGCATTCTCGGGCGAAGGAGGGAGGGTTTCGCCTGTCAAATGATCCCCAGATCTCGGGTGCTGCCGCAATGACACAGAACGCCATCCTTGTCGCCGACTTCGTTCACGAGGTGAAAAAACTCGTTGCGGAGCGGGTCGACGCACTGGCGGTTTCCCTTGGCGTGCGGGATATCACGGGGCCACTTGGGGCGGGGAAGATGCTTCGGACCCGACTTGCGGCCCGCCTGAGGTGCGCCGGGCATGCGCTTGATCCGGATGTCCTAGTGCACATTTGCGCCGCGACGGAGCTCGTACATACCGCGAGCCTTTGTCACGACGACGTGATCGACGGAAGCGTCGTCCGACGGGCGCTTCCCGCCCTCTGGACCGCCACCAGTCCCGCGGCGGCCGTCCTTGTCGGGGACCTGCTCATGTGCGAGGCGTCCCAACTCGTCGCCGAGACCGCGGGCGGGCGCTACGTGCGACCCTTCGTCTCCAAGGTCCACGAGGTCTGCGCCGCCGAGGCGCGTCAGGAACTCTCCCTGCGGGGAAAGGCCCTCGACGATCAAACGTCCCTTCGTCTGGCGCGCTCCAAAACGGGCCCCTTCTTTGCGCTGGTCGCGATGGTCTGCTCCGGGGACGAGGCGGACCTCGCCCGCGCCCTCGAAGAGGCGGGATACCGGATCGGCACCGCGTACCAACTCGCCGACGATCTTTGGGACCTCGTCGGCGACGAGGAGGCGGCGGGCAAGACCTTAGGGACCGACCGCAGGCGGAACAAGTTCACGCTCCCTCAGGCTCCGTGCGATGGAAGGCGCGTCGCGGCCGAACACGTCGCGTCCCTGTGCGAGAGGGCGCTCTCGGACCTCGCCCCCTGGCCTCGCATGGCCGCGGCGTTGGAGGAGTTCCTGACCTGCGACCTGAGGCCCGTCATGGAGCGCAGCGTCGGGCCCGTCGACGTTTTCGCGGGCGGCGGACGATGAGACCCAAGGGCGGCTACCAGATCGCGCTTCAGGGGAGGCCCTCCGGCGCGGTACAGGTTCTCCCCGAGCCCCCCGTCCTTCACATCCCCCTCTCCTCCCGGCGCTTCCGCTTCACCGAGATCGCTGTCCGGGAAGGCGCGCTCGCCAAGCCCGGCGAAGCCCTCGCAAGGGATCCGGGAAACTTCTCAGTCCCCTTGCTTGCGCCCCGCGCCGGGCGGGTCCGCATCAATCTCCCCCCCGGGCACATCACCCTTGAGGACGTCTCGCCTGCGCCCGAGGAACGGTATGACCCGCGCGCCAATCCGCCTCACGCCCCGCGAAGCACCGACCTATCGACCGTCAAACGCCACCGACTCCTCGAACTGGGGGCCTGGCAGTTCTTCCGCGACGCTCACACGGGCGACCTCCCCGACCCCTTCGCAGTCCCGCGGGCCGTCATCGTCTCCACCGTCCGCTTCGAGCCGTTTCTAGCGCGCGGAGACGTTCAGCTCCGAAGACGGCTCACGAACTTCACCCGGGGCGTCGAGCATCTTCAATCCCTCCTTGAGTACCAGCCCATCCACATTGTCCTCCCGGACGTCGGCCCGGACCTGGCAAAGCGCGTCCGCAAGACCCTCACCGGTCGCGCATACGCGAGACTCCACGCGATCCCGCCGAGGTACGGGCTCGATCACAGCGCGGTGCTCGCGCGCAGCCTCGGATACCCCCGCGATCCGTCGGCTCCCGTTTGGGCGATGGACGCGGCGGGGGTCCTCGCCGTGGATCGCGCCCTCACCCGCTCGCTTCCGGCGACCGTACGGATCGTATCAGTGGCGGGACCGGTCGTGCCCACGCCCGTCCATCTCAAGGCGATCCCGGGCTATCCCCTCGAGAAGATTCTCGATGGCAGGATCGACGCGAGAGGCAGCACGACCCGGGTCATCGCAGGCGGCGTCTTCACCGGCGAGCCGTGGCCAGAGGGACGCAAGGGCCTTGATGCCGAGTGCGAGGGGCTCACCGTGCTTCCGGAGGCGGCGGAGCGCGAGTTCTTGGGCTTCCTGCGCCCCGGGTTCGACCGCCGCTCCTACAGCCGCTGCTTCCTGAGCGCGCTCCGACCGCGGACGCCCGAGCGCATGACGACCGCGCTCCGGGGAGAACGCCGTCCATGCGTCTCGTGCGGCTTCTGCGAGGAGGTCTGTCCGGCGCGCATCGTCCCGCACCGGATCCACAAACAGATCTACCGCGACGCCCTCGAGGAGGCGGAACGCTCCCGCGTGGACCTCTGCGTGCGGTGCGGCCTGTGCTCCTACGTATGTCCCTCCAAGATCGACCTCGCGGGGGAGTTCGACGACGCCCGGGAAGCGATCCGCAGAGAGCTCGCCGAACAGGGGGTCCGCGCATGAGGGCGCTGCTCCGGCTCTTCGAGCGCCTGCGGCCCCTTTTCGACGAAGGCGCCCTCCTTCGCCCGATGAGGTGCGTTTATGACGCGGCCGAGAGCTTTTTCTTCTGCCCCGCGACGCGCACGGAACGAGCGCCCCACATCCGCGACCCCCTCGACATCAAGCGTTACATGGCGACGGTGATCGTCGCGCTCGTCCCGTGCGTGGCGGCGGCGGTCTACTTCTTCGGGCTGCGCGTGCTTGCGATGATCCTCGTCTCCTACGTCGCCGGGGGAGCGGTCGAGGTCGCGTTCGCCGTCGTGCGCCGCCGCGAGATCAACGAGGGCTTCCTCGTCACGGGCCTCATCTTCCCGCTCATCCTCCCGCCGGGGCTCCCGCTCTGGATGGTCGCGGTCGGGGTGGCCTTCGGCGTGTTTTTCGGGAAGGAGATCTTCGGGGGGACCGGTCGGAATCCGTTCAACCCCGCCCTCGTGGGGAGGTGTTTCCTGGCGATCGGGTACCCCGAGCCGATGTCCTCCACCTGGATCGTCCCTGGGGCCGAGCGCTTCGGAAGGCTTGCGCAGTATGTCGGTGCGTCTTCCGCCGACGCCCTGAGCGGCGCAACTCCGCTCATCGCCGCAAAGGGAGGGGCGCTTGCCCCGCTCGGGGACCTCATCCTCGGATGCACCGCCGGGAGCGCCGGCGAGACCTGCGCCGTCGCGATCGTCCTAGGCGGGGTCTTTCTCATCGCGACGCGCGTGGCCAACTGGCGGGTCGTGGCCGGAACGCTCGGCTCCTTCCTCGTGCTTGCCGCCCTCTTTCACCTCGCCAACCCGACGCGTTTCCCCTCCGCCCACTGGCAGCTGTTCGCCGGCGGGCTTCTCTTCGGCGCCTTCTTCATGGCGACCGATCCCGTAACGAGCCCGACGGCGAGCGGCGCGAAATGGATCTACGGCGCGCTCATTGGAGCGACGACCGTCCTCATACGCAGCTTCAGCGGCTTTGTCGAGGGAGTGATGTTCGCGATCCTGCTGGGGAACATCGCGGCCCCCCTTCTGGACGAATGCGTCTACGCGATTCGCTTGAGGCGGCTTCACCATGAAGGATAGCTCCCATCCCTACCTCTACGCCGCGATCCTGGGCATCGTCTGTGCCACGCTGCTCACGGGCGCGGGCCACCTCACCGCGCCCTACGTGCGGGCCAACGCCCAGGCGCAGCAAGTCCGCAGCATCCTCACGGTCCTGCGTGTGCCGTTCGACCCCCGGGGGGACGCGCAGGAGCTTCTCGCTGTCTACCGGGACAAGGCGCGTGAGGAGACCCGCGCCGGCCGCACCGTTTACCTGTACGGGGAAGGGGCCTCTCCGGCAGCCATTGCGTTTCCCTTCGAAGGGCCGGGCGTTTGGGGCCCGATCCGGGGGTTCCTCGCTCTCGACGCAGACGGGAAGACAATCCGGGGGATCATCTTCTACGAGCAGTCGGAAACCCCCGGACTGGGGGGCGAGATCGCGTCCGAATGGTTCCAGAAGCAGTTCGTCGGAAAGTCCATCCGCGACGCGGAAGGGAAGCCGGGGATCATCGTCAAGCGCGGGGCGAAGGGGCCGAACGCCGTCGACGCCATCACCGGCGCCACCATGACGTCGGAGAAGGTCGAGCGCCTGCTGAACACCGCGATCGCCGATGCCCCAACGGAGTCGATCCAAGATGCCCGATAATGCGAACGCGACCTGTGCAACCGCCCCGGAGCAAGGCCCTTTCGGAGGAAAGGGCAAGGAGGTGCTCAAGGCGGGGCTTTGGCGTGAGAATCCCATCTCCTTCCAGATCCTCGGAATCTGCTCGGCGCTCGCCGTCACGGGAAAATTGGCGAACTCGCTCGTCATGGGAGGGGCGCTCATCTTCGTGTGCACCATGAGCTCGCTCCTCATGTCGATGCTGCGCGCCAGCACCCCCCGACGCATTCGCCTCATCGCCGAGGTCGCCATCATCGCAACCTTCGTGATTCTCTTCGATCGGTTCCTCAAGGCCTTCTACTGGGACATGTCGCGCGAGCTCGGACCTTACGTGGGACTCATCATCACGAACTGCATCGTCATGGGGCGCATGGAGGCTTTCGCACTGGCGAACCGGCCGCTGCTGGCGGCCTTGGACGGCGCCGCCAACGGGCTCGGGTACGCCGTTGTCCTCGCCTTCATCGGCTTCGCGAGGGAGCTCATCGGGACAGGCCGGGTCTTCGGGGAGACCGTCCTCCCGGCGTCCTGGTACTTCCCGAACCAGCTTCTGGTCCTCGCGCCGGGCGCGTTCTTCGCAATGGGGCTTCTCATCGCGGTCGCGAACGCCTTCCGGCCCGGGAACGGGGGGAAGAAGCCATGAACGACACGAGCGCCCTCGTCATCCTGTTCGCCGCCGTCTTCACGAACAACATCCTCCTCTCGAACTTCCTCGGGATGTGCTCGTTCCTCGCGTGCTCGCGGGAGATCCCCACCGCGCTCGGTCTCGGCGGGGCGGTCACCTTTGTCATGACCGCGACGACCATGCTCAACTATCTCATCAACCGCTGGGTCCTCGCCCCGGGGGCGCTGGCGTGGCTGGCCGGCGAACGCGCCGCGGGCTGGGACCTCTCCCACCTCCAGTTCATCGTCTTCATCGCGGTGATCGCCGCCTTTGTCCAGTTTGTGGAGATGTTCGTCGAGCGCACGAGCCCCGCGCTCTACCACACCCTCGGGATCTTTCTTCCCCTCATCACCGTGAACTGTGCGATCCTCGGCGCATCCCTCTTCATGATAATCCGGGAATATTCCTTCGCCCAGTCCGTCGGGTACGGCTTCGGGGCCGGGGTCGGGTGGGCGCTGGCCATCCTCCTACTGGCGGGATTGCGCCGGAAGATGGGCTACAGCTCGATCCCGGCGGCGTTCCAGGGCGTCGCTGTCACGTTGATCGTAACCGGCGTGATGGCCATGGCGTTCATGGGCTTCGCGGGAATGCTCTCGATCCAGTAGGACGAGCCGCATGGTTTATGTGTTGTCCATCGTGGTCTTCGCAGGGCTCCTGGTGGGGCTGACGGCGCTCCTCCTGGTGGCGGAGCGGCACCTTGTCGCCTATGGCGTCTGCCAGATCGACGTGAACGCGGGGGAACGGGTCCTCGAGGTCGAAGGCGGGAGGCCGCTGCTGGCCTCCCTCTACGACCATAAGCTCTTCATCCCCTCGGCGTGCGGCGGAAAGGGGACGTGCGGGTACTGCAAGGTGACGGTGCTCTCCGACATCGGGCCCGTCCTTCCCACCGAGACCCCGTACCTCACGCGCAAGGAGATCCGCGCCGGGGTGCGCCTGGCGTGCCAGGTGAAGGTGCGCTCGGACATGGCGCTGCGCATCCCGGAGGAATTCCTCAACGTGCGCCTTTTCTCCGCCGTCGTCGAGCGCGCCGGTGCGCTCACCCATGACATCCGGGAACTGCGCTTCTCGCTCCTTGAGCCCGGCGAGATCCGTCACCGCCCGGGGAACTATGTCCAGGTGCAGGCCCCCTCGAGCGAGGGTCCCGTTTTCCGCGCCTACTCCATCAGCTCGCCCGTGAGCGCGTGCCACTCCGTGGACCTCGTCGTGCGGCTCGTTCCGGGGGGGGTCGCTTCCACGTACCTCCATCAGCTCAACGTCGGAGATCCGGTGACGTTCACCGGGCCTTTCGGGGAGTTCCGCCTGAACGAGGACCCCGCGGTCGAGGTCGTGTGCGTCGCGGGGGGCTGCGGGATGGCCCCCGTGCGGTCCATCCTCTACTCGATTTACGAACGCTGGCCCGAGCGCAGGGCGTGGCTCTTCTTCGGCTGCCGCACAACGAAGGACGTCTTCTACCTCGACGACTTCCGCCGCCTGGCGGAGAAGCACCCATCGCTGCACGTCGTCTATGCTCTCAGCGACCCCCTCGGCCCGGAGGAGCGCTGGACCGGCGAGACGGGATTCATTCACCTTGCGGTGGAGAAGTACCTCGACCCCGGCAAGAAGAGGCAGGCTTTCCTCTGCGGTCCGCCCCCCATGATCGAGGCCGTAACGGCCGTGCTCCGGGAAAAGGGCCTGGCACCCGAGGACATCTTCTACGACAAGTTCTGATCCCGCGCCGCTTCCTCCGTCCAAGGTCCTCGGGTATCATGCGGCGGTCCGCTAGGAAGGAATCGCAGGGAAAGGAGGATCCCAGAATGGCCGTCGTCCGCCAGACCATCCCCGTCACCCGAGTCGAATACGAGAAAGGTAGAAGCGTCTTTGAGGCCGCCGCCAGGGAGGGCTTCGACTGCCTCTGCGTTCCTCCGGACGAGCCGTCTCTCGCCGCCGCAGTCACCAAGCACAAGGCGCGCGCCGTCATCGTCGGCGTGGATCCCTATCGCGACGCTCTCTACGAGGCGCTTCCGAAAGGAGGGATCATCGCCCGGTTCGGAGTGGGGGTCGACAGCGTGGACCGGAAACGCGCGACGGAACGAGGAATCCTCGTAGCCAATACGCCCGGTGTCTTGAGCGACACCGTCGCGGAATACGCCGTCTGGCTCATGGGGGCGCTCGCCCGTCACGTCGCCAAGGCGCATGAGGACATGCGCGGAAAAGGCTGGCGAGCGCGCGTCGGCGTGGAGCTTCAGGGAAAGAAGCTGGCGCTCCTCGGCTGCGGCGAGATCGGCCGACGCGTGGCGCGCATCGCCTCCGGGGGCCTGCGGATGAACGTCGTAGGCTACGATGTGGCGGACATCCCGGCCGCTGTCCTGCGGCAATGGGGCGTAACCTCGTTCACGAAAGATCTGTTCGAGGCGCTCTCAGGCGCCCGTTTCGTGAGCCTCCACATCCCGAGCCTTCCCGAGACCCGCCACTTCCTCAACAGTCGGACCCTCGCGGCCGTTCCCCGCAACGCCTTTCTCGTCAACACCGCCCGGGGCCCCATCATCGACGAGGCCGCCCTCTACGACGCCCTCTCCTCGGGGGCGCTGGCCGGTGCGGCGCTCGACGTTTTCGAGAACGAGCCCTACGTCCCCGTCCGTCCGGACAAGGACCTGCGGACCCTCGAGAACGTCCTCCTGACCTGCCACATGGCAAGCGCGTCGGAGGAGGCCTGCGTCCGCATGGCGGAGCAGTCGCTCGCGAACGTGCGCGCTGCACTCGCGAAGCGCTATGGCGACTGCGCCGTCGTCAACCGCGACGTGCTGCGGAAGCTCGCAACATAGGGGGCTGCGTCGGGGACTATTTCGCGTAGAAGCTCTCGGCGCCGAGCGCTTTGCCGAGTGCCGGATGCCCCTTGGCGTATTCCCCAAGAGGCACCTTCTTCCGCCACGCCTCAACGACCGCCAGCATCGCGTCCACTCCTGCCCGCGGGCCGTCGGGGTGGTTGAGGATGGCGCTTCCGGCCAGCGCCATGAAGTCGGCCCCGAACGCCTCCAGTTGGTGCATCATGTTGTGCACGCTCAGCCCGCCGGCGGTGACGCTCACGGTGTCCCTCATGCGGCCGAGCTTCTCCGTGAAGACGGCGTTGAGCCGGAGAAGCAGGCTCGGAAAGAGGCTGGTGTAGAGGCACTCCTTCATGTTCATCACGCCGATCTGGAAGTAGTCTCCGCCGCACAGACGCACGAGCTTGGCGATCACGACGTCATCCACGCGGCGGGGGCCCGTGGAGAGCCCCGTGCGTCCGCCCGAGTGGACGTAGATCGGGACGCGGATCTCGCCGTCCGCCGCCAGCATCGCCAGGACCGGCAGTCCCGCGACGAGGACGTTGAACATGATTCCGGTGGCGCCCAGCTCGATCGCCCGCAGGGCGCGCTCCCGTATCGTCGCGGGTCCCGCGCACAACTGCGGCGCGTAGAGGCAGTTCTGGCCGGTCTCGTCTGCCGCGCGCTTGAGTGCGTCGACCACGCGTCGCACCTTCCGCTCGAAGGGGCAGTAGCGAGGCGAGAGCATCTTCTCGTCGTCCTTGAGAAACCGCACGCCCCCCGCGGCCGCCTCGTAGGCCTTCCGCGCGACCTCCCGGTCGGTGAGCCCGGCGCATGGCTTCATGATCGTTCCGATCACGGGCACGCCGTCGGGTAGCGCAAGCAGCTTGCGCGTACCCCGAATCCCAAACTTCGGCCCTGGGAACCGGCGCAGGAGTTTCTCCGGCAGCTCGAAATCGAGGAACGCCACCCGGTCGTAGTACACGAATTCGAGGATCGGTCCGCCGATCGCCAGCATCAGGAACTGGTAGAGGAGATCGCCCTCCATGTCCATGTTGAGGATAGGGGAGCGGATCGTGATGATCCCCTCGTTCTCGGCGTAGACCTCCACGCTCTCCACGTCCGCCTGCGAGCGCTCGAAGATGGCCGTGGGCTTACCCTTCCCCACCCAGGAGCCCGTGGTCTCATCCCGGGCGATCCTCTTGGCGACCGCGAGGATGTCCCCCCGGCACCGCACGTAGTAGGTGAGTCGCATCGATTCCGACGGATCGTGCCGGCTCGGGAGCGTCACGACCTTCCGCGGGCGACGTCCCTCAATCTCGAAACCCCGATACGCACCCTGGGCGGCCTTTCTCATCTCGGCTCCTTCCCTACTCATGAACGGATTGCGAAGAGGCCCGGGCGGTCACCGCGAAGGACGCTCCGCCCCGAGCCGGTGCAGGAGGTCCCAGAGCGACGGGACCTCGATGGGCTGGACCCCGGTCGTCTCCTCGGGCCACCCCTCCCGATTGCGCCGGCAGGTCTCCTGCCAGCGTCGGGCGAACTCCTCCACGCTCATGACGGGCACCCCCAGCCGCGTCACCGCCGCCCCCTTCAGCGCCTCGTCCGCCAACTCAATCCACTGTCCCTGCCGCGACAGCCTTCCGTCAAACGTGATCGTATCCCCTTTGAGCGTCACCGAGAACTCGAGGTCGCTGAACGCGAAGGAGTCCCTCCCGGAGGGAAGATCCACGGACTCGCCCGTCGCTAGATGCGTTACCGTCCGCAGGAACCGGGACGAGACGGTGCTCGTCGCGGAACGCCCGAACTGCTGCACGTCGTGCGCGATGGTGAGCTCCAGCGCCGTAAGTTCCCCGTCGGCGATCTCCAGCTTCCCCACGGAGGTCCGGATGGCATTGTATGTGTCCGTTAGACCCAGCTCCTCGTAGAGGGGGTGCAGCGTCAGGGAAAGCTCCGCGTTCTGGATCGAGCGCGAGATGCCGGCCTGCGTGATCGACAGCACCTCCAGTCCACGGAAATCCTTGATGCACTGCCCCCGGAGTCCGCCCAGGAGCTTCCCGAGGCCGGGCTTGACGAGGCCGCCGGCGTCCCGGCTGGCTAGAATCGCGAACGAGAACGCTCCGCGCGCGTCCTCGCGCAGCTCTCCCTCGAAGGAGAGGAGCCGGTCCCCCAGATATCCCTTCGCTTTCCCGATTCGCACCGTAAGGGCCCCGCTCTCGTCCGCTTCGAAGACGAGCCCTTCCACCTCGTCGACCTCAAGAGGTTCCGCGAGGCCCGGCACCTGGACGGCAACCTCCGAGACCTTGCATTGGGCGGTCGCGACGCCCGACTTCCGCATGAGCCGCCCCACCGAGTCCGCCATTTTCCGGCGCGCGTCCTCATCCCCCAGCGAGAAGGTCCCCCGCTTCACCTCGATGGCCGCGCGGGAGTTCCCCTCCCCCTCCAGGCGGCTCCTCACCTCGCGGAACGACGCGATCTCCTCCCCGTCGCCCAACGGGGACACCGAGATGTCCGTGATCGTCATCGCCGTCGGCGAGAGCTGCCTCGTCCGGCCGATCTTCACGCGCATGTCCAGAAGATCGCCCAGCCTCTCCGCCGTGCTCTGCGAAAGCTTCGTGGCGCCGCTGACGTACGCCGACAGCGCCGCCAGCCCCACGGGGAGAGTCGCAGCCGCCGCGAAGAACATGATCGCCAAGATCCTGCGCGTCCTCTTTTTCATCCAGCGCCTTCCTCGACGCCCCCGCGACTGCGGGGCTCGAACCTCCGTCCCGTCACCCTCTCGTACGCCTCGACGTACTTCGCGCGCGTTTTCGCGACCACCTCCGGGGGAAGCTCCGGGGGGGCCGACTCGCGGTCCCACCCGCTCGCGAGAAGGTAATCCCGCACGAACTGCTTGTCAAACGAGGGCTGCGGGCCACCCGGGCGGTACCCATCCGTCGGCCAGAAACGCGACGAGTCGGGCGTGAGGACCTCGTCGATGAGCATGAGCTCCCCGCCGAAACGCCCCCACTCGAATTTCGTGTCCGCGATCAGGATCCCGCGCTCCTCGGCGAACCCCCGCGCGCTCTCGTAGAGTCCCACCGTCTTGTCCCGGAGTTCCCGGCCCAATGCCTTTCCCACGAGGCGCTCGACCTCCTGGAACGGGATGTTCTCATCATGGCCGGTCTGCGCCTTGGTGGCGGGGGTGAAGATTGTCTCGGGGAGCCTGGCGCTCTCGACGAGCCCCGCGGGCAGATCCACGCCGCACACCTTCCGGCGCTCGCAATATTCTTTCCAGCCGCTTCCAGCGAGATACCCCCGCGCCACACACTCGACCGGCACGACCTCCGCCTTCCGCACGAGCATCGACCGCCCCCGCAAGAGCTCCCGCTCCTCCCGCGAGAGTCTCAGGCCGAAGTCCACCACGTCCGCACTCAGCATGTGATGAGGAGTCAGCCTCCCCAGGAGATCGAACCAGAATACACTCATCTGCGTGAGGATCTTCCCCTTGTCCGGGATCCCGTTGGGCATCACACGGTCGAACGCGCTGATCCGGTCCGTCGCCACGATGAGCAGGTTCTCCCCGAGGTCGTAGATGTCCCGGACCTTGCCGCTGCGCTTGGGCGCGCACCGCAAATTCGTGCTCAGGATCGCTTCCGACAACTCCGCTCCTCCCCGGACGCCCCCCCGGCGTCAGGTTTACTTTAGGCTCCTCGCCGCGCTCTTTCAAGCGAAATCGACCCGCGCGAAGCGCCGCACGGCCTGCGCGGGACACGGCGTTCCAAGTCCTGTCGCCCGAAGGCGCCGGACCGCGCGCGCGTTGTGCAGGAAAAGGAAAACCCCTCCCCCGCGGAACCCCGCGGTGTTGTCCCCTACTCCCCCTTCTTGGGCTGGGAATCCTTGCGGCTGACCAGCTTCTGGATGATCTCCCCCAGCTCGGTGAGGTCGAAATCTTCCTTCCACAGGTACTCGTCGGCCCCCGCCGCCCGGGCCTTGTCCGCCGCCCGGCTCTTATCAAGCGCACTCAGGAAGACCACGGGCAGGTTGCGCGTCTTGGCATCGCCCTTGAGTCTGCGACAGACCTCGAAGCCGCTGATCCCCGGCAGCATCACATCGAGCACCACCGCGTCGGGCTTCTCCCGCTGGACGATGTCCAGCACCTCTTCCCCACGCGACGCCTGCACCACTTCCATCCCGGAACTCTGAAGATAGCGCTGGATAATCGCAAGCTGACTCTGGCTGTCTTCTGTGACCAGCACCTTGAGATGTGCCAAAGGAGAATCCTTTCCCTGGTTGTAATCCTCCGGCACCCCCTAACATCGACCGATGCCGTCGGAGGACTTCAGCGTTTCTCGCGGAGATGCCTCCCCTCACCCCTGCGGGCGCTCGCGCAACAGTACGAGGGCTCTCTCGATCCGCCGGCGGATCTCCTCGTCGCTATGCAAGGGCTCCTGCGGCGCCTCCATCGCGGTTGTTTCCCCCGTGGCCGGGTCCCACTCGACAGCGCCGTAGCGCGCCGGCGCCGACGAGCGGCGGATGCGCGCCTCGAACGCATCCCCTTTCGAGTAGTGCCAGAACTCGTAGGGATAGGCGGCGAAACCCTGCCGCCGGAAGATCGCCGTGATCTCCCGGCGCTTCTTCCGCGCCGTCTCGGCAACGAATGGGGAACGCATCGGCGTGCGCTCCGACATCTCGAGGTAGGGCGCTCCGCGGTCCACCTTGGCGCCGTCCTCCCGGCGAAGCACGGAGATATCGACGGCGCTCCCCGACATATGCGTCCCGATCTTCGGGCACGTCGCGATGAGCGCCGACAGCCGTTCGCGCATCCCCTCGGGCGTTGGAGGATCGCCCCCCCGTTCCCACAGTACCTTTCGAAGGACCGCGTCGAACGCCTCTCCCCGTCCGAGCGCGCGCTGCATCTCGCGCGTGCGATAGCCGTCCTCGACTCGGAGGACCCACCCCCTAGCGTTCATCTCCCTCGCGACGGCTAGGAAGTCCGCGATCAGCCCCTCCCGAAGATAGAAGAGCCGTTCGTGGGTCCCCGCCAGAAGCGTAGTCGAGAAGATCACCCCCGCGTCCCGCATGCGCGGGACCGCCTCCGGCAACGACACAAGCCGTTCCCCGCACTCTTCCACGGGGTGAGCGCGGACGGCCCGCATGAAGCGGAGCGCCGCCCTCATCGTCCGCCCCCAGTACGCCCGGTGCGCCCGATCGTCGGTGTCTTCGGGCCCCACGTCCGTCGCCCTCACCGAAAGCCGTGCTTCGCCATGATCTCCAGGTCCCTTCGGTGCTTCTCCATGCCGGAGAGGTCGGTCCGCCGCCACACCGCGTGCACCTCGTGCTCACACGCGCGCATCGCGGGCAGCCGCTCGAGAAGCTTCTCCAGCGCGCGCATCGGGACCTTGATCACCCCGTCGGCGCCGGCGTGGATGATCTCCCCGGGCGCGACCGTGATCCCCCCAACCGACACAGGAACGTCCATCGCCAGCATCCGGATGGGCACGTGATGGATCACCCGTCCGCGCGCGTAGACCGCGAAGGGCGTCGTAAGCATCCCCGCGATGTCGCGCGCCCCTCCATTCGTCACGGCCCCAACGCACCCGGCGGCAAGGAAACACTTGGACATCCCGTCCCCCAGGATGCATTCGTGCTCGAGCCTCGACCCAGCGGCTTGCGCCACCCAGACCGACGGGGCCTCCATCGCCGCGATGGCGTCGAGTTGACGGAAGAAGCCGTCCCAATCACTCTTCACTCCGGGGCTGCTCGAGTCGATCTTGCACGTCACCGCGACGCCTACCGTCGGTCCGAGCCCGGGCGTGAGGCAGCGGATCTCCCCGCTCATGTAGAACTCGTGCGCCGGCGTCGGATCCACGTGCCCCAGCGTGTTTGCCACAAGCGCCGTATCGTACTCCCGCAACTCCTCAAGCAGACTGCGCAGACCCATCCCTCTAACTCCTTATTCTAAGAAGAAAGGCCGGGGACGCTCGCCGCCCGGTCGTCGTCCCTTTCGCATCAACGCACCGTCCCTTCCCCTCCCCCTTCCGACGGCTTCTCGCGGGCGTTTCCCGCATCCTTCGCCAGGTGCCTGAGTCTCTCCACATCCAGCTTCTCAAGGTACCGCACCATGTTACCCCATGTGCTCGCAAAGGCGAACCCGCCCCGAGTCATCTCGCGGATCGCCTCTTCCTTGCTCCAGCCGCACACCGCGATCCTGTAGACCGCGCAGGCGAGCCCCGTCCGGTCCGCCCCGCGCCGACAGTGGACAAAGACGGGCATCCGCGCCGGATCGGAAACGACCCGCAGGAACCGAGCCACTTCTTCCTCCTCGATCTTCCACGGCTCGATCGGGATCTCCTCGTAGTCGAGCATGCTCCCGACGAGGTCCTCTCGGTCCGAATGTCCCGTCCGGAGGTTCACCACCGTCTTCACCCCGAGCTTTTCGAGCTGGCGCATCCCCTCCGCCGTCGGCTGCGCCCCGCGGTAGAGATCCGCGGTCACCTGATGAAAGTTCGTGAGCCCCGGCCGCTCCAGCGCTGTCGCCCAGGTGCTCGGCCTTGTCGCCGTCGGCTTCTCTTGCGCCCGTCCCGTCACCGCCAGGAGGTCCGCCGGCCCAAGCGCGTACAGCACGAGGGCGAGAAGGACAACGACCGCAATCGAAAGGAATATGCCTCTTCTCATCGCGGGCTTCTCCCTCGAACCCCCGATCGAACCGGCCGAGAAACTCTCATGATATGTCGTTCGCCCCGCCGCGCAACCTGACACCTTTCCGGTCCGCAGGTGCTCCGCCGGCTCGTTCGGCCGCCTCCCGCCCTTTTTTCTATCATGTCGAGGCGATCATCCTGACGATTGGAAGAAAGAAGCGGCTCCGCCGCGAGAAGTCCGGGCCGGCCGCCCCGGCCCGTATTCTGTCCGTCCGGGTCTGTCCCGCCGATGTCTGGGATCGCGTCCGTCACGATCCCCTTGCCGGAGGTCCCCCGTGAAGATCGCCGCCGAACTCCGTGAACTCGCCCGCAACCTCTACTGGACCTGGCAACCGGACGTCATCGGCCTCTTCCGGAGTATCAACCCGTCCCTTTGGCGTGAGGTGAACCACAACCCCGTCGAATTCCTCTCCCACCTCTCCGAACAAGAACTACAGAAGACCGCCGCCGAGCAGGCGATCGAGGTCCGCATCAACCGCGCCTTTCACCACCTGCGTGGCTACCTCGGCGAAACGCGCACTTGGGGGGCGCTGAACGCCGGACGCCTCAATGCCCACCCCGTGGCCTACTTCTCCGCCGAGTTCGGCTTGCATGAATCCCTCCCCCTCTACTCGGGCGGGCTCGGCGTCCTCTCGGGAGACCACCTCAAGGCAGCCTCCGACCTCGGGGTCCCCCTCGTCGGGGTCGGGCTCTTCTACGCCCACGGCTACTTCAACCAGCTCCTCGACCGCGACGGCTGGCAGCGCGAGGAGTACTTCGCCTCCGACGTGGACAAGCTCCCCCTCGAACGCGCCATCGGATCCGACGGGAAACCCCTACGCGTTACCGTAGAGACTTCCTCCAGCGTCATCACCCTGGGCGTCTGGACCGTCCGCGTCGGCCGAAACCGCCTGATCCTCCTTGACAGCGAGGTCGATGAGAACTCCCGCGAGGACCGCACCCTCACGCACACCCTGTACGGCGGCGATCGACGCACCCGCATTCGACAGGAGCTCATCATCGGCGTCGGGGGCGTGCGGGCGCTCACGGCCCTGGGCATCCGCCCGGGCGTCATCCACCTTAACGAGGGCCACAGCGGCTTCGCCGTCCTCGAACGCGCGGCCAAGCTCATGGCCCGCGAGAACCGCCCCTTCCATGAGATCCAGGAGAAGGCCGCCTCCCGCAACGTTTTCACCACCCACACCCCGGTCGAGGCCGGCCACGACCGCTTCGCTCCCGACCTCGTCGAGGAGACCCTGCGTCCCCTGCGCGAGTCCCTCAGGCTGTCCCCCAAGGAGTTCCTTGCCCTCGGGCGCGTCAAGGACAACGACGACAGGGAGCCCTTCTGCATGACGGCCCTGTGTCTCAAGATGTCCCGCTGGGTCAACGCCGTCAGCGCCATCCATGCCCGCGTCTCCCGCACCATGTGGAGACATCTCTGGCCCTCCCTCCCCGAACACCAAGTCCCCATCGGTCACATCACGAACGGCGTCCACGTCGCCTCGTGGCTGTCCCCGGACATGGAGCGGCTCTACAACTCATATCTCAAACCGGGCTGGCAGAGCCGAGGCTCCTTCCGGGAGACCTGGGAGCCTGTCGGGGGGATCGACGACATCGAGTTCTGGGAGACGCACGAGATCTCGAAGGTCCGTCTAGTGGATTGGGTCACGCGCTCGGTCCGCAGGCAATGCGCCCGTCGGGGCGAGACCGATGAGAACTGCCCTTACGTTTCCCCGCGCCTCGACCCCGGCGTCCTCACAATCGGGTTCGCCCGGCGCGCGGCCACCTACAAACGCGCCTGTCTCATCCTGCGCGATCTCGACCGCCTCGACCGCCTCGTCAACAACCCCAAGACGCCCCTCCAGATCATCTTTTCCGGAAAGGCCCACCCCGCCGACGATCCCGGGAAGCGTCTCATCCAGGAGGTCTTCCGCGTCACCCGCGACGGGCGCTTCGCGGGCAAGATCATCTTCATCGAGGACCACAGCATCAGCGTCGGGCGGCACCTCGTCCAAGGCGTGGACCTGTGGCTCAACACCCCCCGCCGTCCCATGGAAGCGTGCGGCACCTCGGGGCAGAAGGTCGTCGTGAACGGCGGGCTCAACATGTCCATCCTCGACGGCTGGTGGGCTGAGGCCTACGACGGGACCAACGGCTTCGCCATCGGGGTCGGCTACGAGCATTCCGACCCCGAGCACCAGGACGAGCTCGATACGCAGGCCGTCTACGACCTCCTGGAGCGCACCATCGTACCCATGTACTACGAGCGCAATGGCGGAGGGATCCCCCTCCGGTGGGTCGCCATGCAGAAGCGCGCCATCCAGACCCTCGCCTGGCGTTTCTCCGCCGACCGCATGGTGCGCGACTACACCCTAGCGTGCTATCTTCCCGCAGCGGGCGGACTCACCTGTCACATGCCCGACTTCAAAGGGGGAATCGGCGGCTGATCGGCGCGCCTGGCCCCCGGCGGCAGCCCGTCTTTCCTAATGCCTCGACCCCCGGCGCGCGAAACACCCGGGTTTCGACAGCCCTCCAAAGGCCGGTCCCCACCTGCGCCTCATCCTCCCGCGCTGCGCCCCCTCCGGCGGAAAAACCACGATCCTACGGGCGGGCCCTCCGAGCGGCAGTCGGGTGTGCTTCTTGGACGATTGCACTGCCCTCTTTGCATGTTTGCGGACGCGATGCTTCCACAAACCTCCTGCGCGCCGCCGGTCGGCAAACTCCCGCTCCCGGGCCCGCCCTGACCTTCTTGCCGTGTCGACGTCGTTTCCGGCCATCCCCTTCGCCCTTTCCTGCGCATTACGCCCGACCGCGAACCCCCGCCTGCCGGCGGACGCGCACTACTCTCGCGAACCGAACTCTATCGGAGGGGGCGGCTCCGGGAAGACCGCTTCTGGGAGGGGCGCCGCATGCCCCTTCCCTACGAAAAGTATGACCTCTGCAGGCCCGTTGTCAAATTCGCACCTCCCAAAAAGGCGTCGCGCGCCATAGAATACCGGCGATGAAGCGCGTGCGGATCATCGCTCTCGGGAACGTCCTCCTCTCGGACGAAGGGGCCTCGCAGGCCGTCCTCGAACGCCTGCGCGTGCGCAACCTCCCTCCAGGAGTCGAGCTGATCGACGCAGGGACCCCGGGGCTTTCGCTCCTGCACCTGCTCGACGGCTGCGAGCGGGCCGTCCTCATCGACTGCGCCCGCATGGGGGAGCCGCCCGGCTCGGTCCGCATCTTCTCCCGCGACCAGGTCCGGGACCTCCGCCCCCATGCGCAAGCCAGCCTCCATGATCTCGCGGTCATCGAGGTCCTCGACCTCGCCGAGCGCCTCTCCCAGCCGCTCCCCGGGATTGTGATCGTGGGGATCGAGCCGGGGACTGTATCCGCGGGCATGGGCCTCTCGCCCGAGGTCGAAGCCGCCGCCGACCGGGCGGCCGACGAGATCGCCCGTCTCCTCGAAAAGGACCCGTAACCCTTGCACGAATATTACCTCGCCGACAGGATCGCCCGCACCCTGCTTGCCCTCGCCGACGAGCACCGCCTCTCGAAGGTCAAGCGCGTCTACCTGCGGTACAGCTTTCTCACGGGGATCGATCCCCACACCCTCGGACAAGCGCTCGAGCTTTCCCTGCACGGGACCTGCTGCGAGGGAGCGGAGCTCCTCGCCCGCGAGATCCACCCCCCGGGCTGCGACGACGAGGTCGACCCCGCTAGCGACCTCCGGGCGCACGAGCACAGCTCCGAGGAACTCGATCGGTTCCTCTCTCAGGACATTATCATCGAAAAGGTGGATGGGGAGACCGCCGACTGAACGGACGGTGGGGCTCCCCTCATCCCTCCCCCTCTTCGCTCCCCAGCCTCTCCAGCGCCGCTATCACGCGTCTCCAGTAGCGCAGCGTCCGCCTCTTCTGCCATCCCCTGGGCCCGCCGTTGTGAATCCGGGCAAGCACCTCCGGAGTGGCCATCTGTCCGCTGGTCTCCTCGTAGTACGTCCCCCAGCGCTCGAGGTACGCCCGCACGGCGTCCTTCGCCTTTTCTGGATCGCGCGCCTCTTTGTACGGCCAAGCGCGCCCGAGCCACTCCATCGCCTCGCTCCAGTAGGACCGTTGGATCTGGAAGTGCCCGATGCTCGCCCCCCGGTCACCGTCCCGCCCGTCGGCGCCGTTGCGGGTCTCGACCCGCGCGATCGCACAGAGGAGATCGTCCGGGATCTCGACGGCCGAGGCCCTCCCAGCCCATGCAAGGGTGAGCATTACAAGAACCGCAAGCCCTGCCCGTAAGCGCACTCGTGATCCAGCCATCCTGCCTTTCCTCCGAATCGCTCGGTTCGAGAGAAAGTGCCTCCCCGAGTCCGATGTGGGGCTCAAAGTTCCGCCCGACCTGTCCGCCGCCCGCAGCGGCTCAAACCCCCCTCGATCCGCATCATCCTTCCCCGCTTGAATTGAAGACTCTCAATTCCGTCCAGTCAAGGATTAATCGCACAATTTCGCTCGTCCGAAGGCGCCAAGCCGTCACACAAACCGCGCGTTTCCAGCGTCCCCCGTGGCAATTCAGCCGGGATCCGGTACACTTCCGCGCATGAGCGCGCGTCAGGAACGAGCACCCGGTCAGCGGTTCTTGAGCCTCGTCCCGTGGGTCCTCGTGCCGACGCTCACGTTCCTGGCTTTCCTGCCGTTGCTCTCGGCTGGCTGGCTCGACTGGGATGACAACGTCACCTATCTTCAAAACCCCCACTGGCGCGGACCAACCCCCGATAACCTCCGCTGGATGCTCACCGCCCCCTTGTTGGGCCACTACCATCCCGTGCACTGGCTCTCCTTCGCCCTCGAATACCCCTTCTGGAAACTCGATCCCCGTCCCTATCACCTGACGAGCCTCCTCATCCACTGCACCTGCGCCCTCCTCCTCTTTCTCCTTGCCCGCAGGCTCCTTGCCCTCACGTTCCCCTCCTCCTCCCGGGGAGCTCTTTCCCTAGCGGCCTCCCTCAGCGCACTCCTCTTCTCGATCCATCCTCTGCGGGTAGAGCCCGTCGCCTGGCTCACCGTGCGGTCAGACCTCCTGTGCGCGGTCTTCCTCTTCGCCTCCATCTTTGCCTATATCGGCGCGGACCGCTCCCGTTTCCCCCTAGCCGCCCTTCTCCTCTTCGCGCTGTCCCTCCTCTCGAAGGCGGCTTCCCTCGCCTTCCCCTTCATCCTGGTCCTCCTCGACCTCTATCCCCTGCGACGTCTCCCCCTCACCCCTAAGGACTGGCTATCCCCCTCCCATCGCAAGGTTCTGATAGAGAAGATCCCTTTCCTGCTCCTGACCTTTCTCTTTCTGGGCCTTGCCGTCCTTGCCAAAAGGCCATACCTGCACCCCGTCGAGCATTCCACCCTCCCCGGACGCTTGGCCATCGTCTCCTACTCCCTGTCCTTCTACCCCCTGAAGACGGTCCTCCCCATCCGCCTCCTCCCTCTCTACCAACTCCCCCCGGACCTCCCCTCCTTGCTCCCTCCTGCCGTCCCCTCTGGCGTGTTCGCGCTCGCCCTCACGATCCTCCTTTTTCTCCTCCGGCGCAAGGCCCCATGGGCGATCGTCTCTTGGCTCATCTACCTTCTCTTCCTCGCTCCTGTCTCGGGCATTCTCCAAAGCGGACCCCAGCTCGTCGCCGACCGCTACTCGTACCTTGCAACCGCCCCCTTCGCACTGCTCGCCGGCGCCGCCCTCCTTCGCCTATTCTCTCATCCCTCCCCCTCTCTCCGCCGCTTCGTGTTCGCAGCAGCGATCGCAATCCTCGCTCTCCTTTTCCCTCTTACCTACGTCTACTGTCGCGTCTGGCAGTCCTCCCTCTCCCTGTGGTCCTACACCGCGCGGCTCGATCCTTACTCCACCCTCGCTCACATCAACCTCGGAAACATCTACGAAAAAGCGGGCGACCTCGATGCCGCGATTGCTCAATACAAACGGGCGATCGCCCTCAAATCGAATATCCCCGGCGTCTATAACAATCTCGGCAACGCCCTCCGCCTAAAAGGCGACCTCGACGGGGCGTTGCGCTCCTACCGCAAGGCCGTCGCCCTCAAGCCCGATTACGCCAACGCCTACTACAATCTCGCGAACGCAGTCGCAGCGAGCGACCCGGCGGCCGCAGAGCGCGCCTATGCCCGATCGGTGGAACTCGATCCCGAGAACGTGAACGCCTGGTTCAATCTCGGCAACGTCCGGGCCCTGCTGGGGGATGCGGCGGGGGCGATCGCGGCCTACGAGGAGGTCCTGCGCCGCAACCCAGACGACGCCGACGCCCGCGAGCGCATCCAACTCCTCA
>JAZDKG010000211.1:0-82043 GCA_043803205.1 Planctomycetota bacterium | reverse complement strand
TCCGTCGCTCTTGCTCTTGGACGAGCCTTTCAGCGGGATCGACCCGAAGGCGGTGGCGGAGATCCAGGGGATCGTCGAGGGTTTGCGGGAGCGGGGGATCGGGATCCTGCTCACGGACCACAACGTGCGGGATACCTTGGCTATCACGGACCGGTCATATATCCTCAACGAGGGGAAGGTGTTCCGGAGCGGGACGAGCGAGGAGCTGATCACGGACGAGGAAGTCCGGCGGGTGTACTTGGGGGAACGGTTCCGGGCGGACGAGCTGTTGAGCGTCGAGGCGCCGACGAGGAGGCGCGAGAGCTACCCGGAGACGTACGAGGACAAGGTGTTTACGGAGACGCCTCCGATTCCGCTTGAGCGGGAGGAGAAGGCGGAAGACGCTGAGGTGAGGGAGATCGAGAGGGACGTGGAGAGGATGAGGGGGAAGGAAGACTCGCGAGAAGGGGGATAGCCACAAAGGCTCGAAGACACGAAGGAAGCACAAAGCAGCGGGAAGCGCGCCGTAGGGCGGCTTCCCGCTGCGGCTCTTTTCGCGCGCCTTCGCGCCTTTGTGTTTTGGTGGCGTGTATTTCCGGGAGTTGCGCAGAGGCGGAGAAAAGAATCCGGGGGACCTGATCCCGCAGTCGCGGGACCCCCGGACCCCCCTTCTATGTGCGGCGGGAACGCGAAGCGCGTTCCCGCCGGAGCGTGTACGTAGGGGGGGGTGTGTGGCAGTACGCGTGGTGAGTGCGCGAGGAGGGTTCGGCACAAGGGCAGGGAGGGGAGGGGAGGGAAAGGGGGGATGCAGGTCAGGGGGAGGCGGGGGGGATTCGGACGAGGTAATTCGCGAGGAAGAAGAGGAGGGTGCCGAGGCTAGCGCAGCCGACGGTGAAGAGGAGGAAGAAGCGCAGGCCATCGAGGAGGATGTCGCGGATGGAGTCGCGTTTGACGGCGACGCAGACGATGCAGGCGACAAGCGCGATGGGGAGGAAGAGGAGGGGGTGGGTCATCGTTCGATCCTTTTCCCGATCCTGCGCTCGTAGCAGCGGATGACAACGTCGAAGACGAGGAGGGCGTTGAGGAGTCCGGCTACGCTGGTGTAGAGGGTGCCGAGGTCGTAGAAGTTGCGGGGGAGGTCGGTGGGGATGGAGGAGATTCCGGCGAAGCGGGCGTAGGCGAAGGAGGCCAGCGCCGGGATTCCGGCGGGGGCCTGGGCGATCGCCGCATAGCGTTCGGGGCCGATGAAGACATTCTGACCTGTGCCGAAGGCGAGGCCGGCGATGAAGGCGGCGAGGATGAGGACGGAGCAGAGGATGGCCTTGGGGCGCTGGCCCAGCAGATAGTGGCCTGCGCCCGGGAAGAGCCAAGCGAGGAGGGCGGCGGGGAAGGGGGAAGATGAGCAGGTGAACAGGTGAGCAGGTGAGCTGCGTCGAGAGGCGGCGGGGGGCGGGTCAGCGGAGCGCATGGTTCAGTCCGTGTACTTAGCACAGGGGAAAGTCTCAACCACGGAGGCGCGGAGACACAGAGAAGAGCAAAGCGGAGAAGATTCGCCACGAGGGCGCGAAGGCACGAAGCGGAGGCACGAAGAAGAAAGGGATGGGTGGGGCACGGGGGCTCCTAGATTTTGGCGATGATATCTTTGCGGGCGACGAGTCGTTCGCCTCGTTCTTTGCGGATGTGGAGGGCGCGGAGGATGCGGGAGCGCAGGCGGTTGGTGACGGTTTCGAGTTCTTTTTGTGAGCCGGTAGCGAGGGGGATATGGGCGCCCGCGAAGGTTTCATGGCCTCCGGCGGAGCCCAGTGTGCCGACGGCTTTTCGCAGGAGTTTTCCGACGTTTCCGGGGCCCGTGGTGCGTCCGGAGAGGGTGAGGGTACGGTCGTGGAGGGCGAAGACGAAGACCCAGGCGACGCGCTGGAAGCGCATGAGGAAGTCGGCGATCTCGGCGACGATGTCGGGTTGTTCGACGGAGGGGAGGAGGGAGAAGATGACGTCGTCGTAGATGAAGGAGTCGCGCAGCGCCAGGAGGAAGGATTCGAAGTAGGCCTGGGGGAGGTGGGCGTTGCGGATCTCGGCGAGCTTGGCGACGTCGGCGAGGGGGTAGAGGCGTGTGAACTGGCGGGTGTCGGCGGCGGAACTGACGACGCCCGGGCGCCAGGTTTCGGTTTCGATGGCGTAGACGAGGGCGGTGGCGAGCAGCGCGTCGGGAGGGATCTCCTGTTCTTCGAGGTATTGGCCGAGGACGGTGGCGGTGGCGCCGACGTCTTTGCGGATGTCGCGGAAGGTGACGCGGCCGGTGCGGGCGGGGCTAGCATGGTGGTCGATGACGGCGGTGGCCTGTCGTTCGGGGGGGAGGGCGTTGTTCCCGGCGCCGGGTTTGGTATCGACGAGGATGGAGAGGGTGCGGTCATGCCAGGGGATGTCGGAGGCGGGGACGAGGGAGATCTCGCAGAGGTCGATCATGCGGACGTTTTCGGCGCGGCGGACGATGCCGCTGACGCCGAGGGTGGGGCGGACGTTGCGTTTGGCGGAGAGGAGTTTTGCGAGGGCGAGCTGGCTGGCGAGGCCGTCGGGGTCGGGGTTGTGGTGGGTGAGGACGACGACCTCGGCTTCAGGGGGGAAGCAGGCAAGAAGGTGATCGGACTTGGTGCGGCGAGGTTTTCCCATGAGGGGGGAGTATACGGCGCAGCGAAGCGGTTTTCCAGCGTTCCCGCTTGACATCGGGGGGCGGAAGGCGTTTATTAGGGGCACTAACAGAGCCAGGCACGGCCGCGACGCTTTGAGAAGAAGGAAGCATAACAGGACGTGGAACCGGAGGCGTCCCTCCGGGTTGCAGCGGGACGGCGTCGGCTACTGCGTTGCTCCTCGTCGCGCCTTGCATCCGACGCCGTCGCGCTCGCAACGCGACTCGCACCTGGTTCTGTTAGAGCCCCTTAGGGGGCGGCGTCATGTGGGCGCCATCAAGACGGGCAAGAGCGAAGGCAGCACGGCGGGCCCAGGACTTCGGCGTGAGAAGGTTCCTTTGGGAGAGGGTCTGGGGGGGAGGGTGCGCGAACGGTTTAGACGAAGGAGAAAGAAGAGATGTTCGAGCGAGAGGTGAACCCGGAGGGCGCGACGCAGGCGGACGTGGTGGTGGGGTTTGCGACGTACAAGGAGGCGGACGCTATCGCGGTGCCGGCGCGGGCGTCGGACGAGGGTTTGGTGAAGTATTTCGGGAAGGAGAAGGGGGCGCTTCTCGTGTGCGACAACGCGTCGCCCGACGACACGGAGGGGGCGTTCCTGTCGCTACCGACTCGCAATCCGAAGATCTACGTGAGCACGCCCAAGGGGGTAGCGGGGAAGGGGTATAATTTCGAGAACATGTTCCGGAAGGCGCTGGAGCTGAACGCGCGGATGCTGTTGTGCATCGACGGGGACATTCGGAGCATTACGCCGGAGTGGATTCGGCATTTCGGGAGCGCGATCGACGGGGGGTATGATTTGGCGACGCCGATCTACTCGCGGCACAAGTATGACGGGACGATCACGAAGAGCATCTGTTACCCGACGGTGTACGGGATCCTTGGTCACAACGTGAGGCAGCCGATCGGGGGGGATTTTGCGCTGTCGCGGAAGCTCCTGTCGTATCTCGTGACGCGGACGTGGCACCGGGCGGCGGAGGAGTATGGGGTGGACATTTTCCTGAGCACGAGCTCGATTCTGGGGGGGTTCCGGGTGGCGGAGGTGGGACTGGGGAGGAAGGAGCACAAGGCGAGTGCGCCGAAGCTGGGGCCGATGTTCGCGCAGGTGGTGGAGACGCTGTTTCTCTTAGTGACGCGACACTTTCAGGACTGGTCGCGGAACACGGTGCTGTATACGCCGCCTCTGTTCGGGCTGAGGCACCTGGGGGAGCCGCAGGAGCTTGTGGTGGACCGGGAGAAGATCCGGGGGAGCGCGGTGGAGGGGTTCCGCGAGCGGGGAGGGGACCTGGCGAAGTTCCTCGATGCGGGGCGGATGAAGAGGGTGGAGAAGATGTTTGCGGCGGGGGAGCCGGAGATCGACATCGAGCTGTGGGTGGACTTGGTGTGGGATCTCTTGGCGGCGTTCGCGCAGGCGGAGGATCGGCCGGCGGTGGTGGAGGCGCTGCGGTGTCTCTATTTCGGGAGGGTGTATTCGTTCATGGGGGAGACGTGGGAGATGAGCACGGAGGAGGCGGAGGGGGTGGTGCTGGAGGGGGCGAAGAGGTTCCGGGCGAAGAGGGGGGAGCTGATCAAGCGGCTGGGCGAAGTCCTGTAAGCTTCGTCCTGAGGGGTGCCGGAGGGGAGGGATTTGGAAAGGCGGCGGATGCGGATCGGGATCGTGCACTACAGTGCGCCTCCGGTGATCGGGGGTGTGGAGTTCATCGTAGGGGCGCACGCGAGGCTCTTTGCGGACGCGGGGCACGAGGTGGTGGTGATCGCGGGGGAGGGGGAGGCATTCGACGAGCGGGTGCAGCTGCGGAAGGTGCGGGAGCTTGGAAGCCTTCGCAGGGCGACGGTGATGCGTCTTGTGCGGACGGGGGGGATAGGGAGACTAGCGCGGGCGGCGGAGGGGAAGCTCAGGGAGGCGTTAGCGGACTGCGACGTGTGCATCTGTCACAACGTGCTGACGATGCACTTCAACCCGGCGGCGGCGAACGCGATCGCGAAGCTCGCGCGCTCGGGGGAGGCGAAGGTGATCGCGTGGGTGCACGACGCGACGCGCCTCGCGGGGGACTACGCGAGGCTGTCGTTCAAGGGGAGGGTGTGGGATTATCTCAGGGAAGCGATCCCGAACGTGAAGTACGTGGCGATCTCGCGGGCGCGGCGGAAGGGGATAGCGGGGCTTTTCGGGATCGCGGAGCGGGAGATCGCGGTGGTGCCTGACGGGGTGAGTCTCACGCGGTTCCTGGGGATTACGCCTCAGGCGGACCGGATCGTGCGGGAGGAGGGGCTGGACGACTGCGACGTCGTGGCGTTGACGCCGACGCGGATCGTGCGGCGCAAGAACCTGGAGGCGGGGGTGGAGCTTGTCGGGGAGCTAAAGAAGGCGGGGCGGTCGGTGAGGTGGCTGGTGACCGGGGTGGCGGATCGGCACGTGGCGGCGACGGCGCGGTACTTCGAGGAGCTGCGCAGGATGGTGGAGGAGCGGGGACTGGAGCGGGAGGTTCGATTCCTGGGGGCCGGAGGGGAACGTCTGGGGCTTTCAACGCTGCGGAGTCTGTATTGGCTGTGCGATCTGGTGTTACTCACGAGCCGGGAGGAGGGGTTCGGGATCCCGGTGCTGGAGGCGGGGCTTTCGGGGAGGCTCGTGGTGGTGAGCGACATCCCGGCGTTTCGGGAGCTAGCGCGGGAGGACACGATCTACTTAGGGACGCGAGCGGATCCCGCAGTCGCGGGACGGGAGATCCTCGAGCACCTAGCGGGGGACAAGCCGACGCGGTTGCGCAAGCGGGTGCTGCGGAGGTACACGTGGCGGAATATTTTCAAGCGGAAGCTTGAGCCGCTGGTGGTGCGGGCGGCGGGGGGTGAGAAAAGGGAGGCGAAGAAGGGATTGCCACGAAGGCGCGAAGACACGAAGGGGGCACCAAGTTCTTTGTGAACCTTGGAGTCTTGGTGGCGAGTCTTGCTCAGGGGAGGAGGCGGGACAGTTCGCCCCAGCCGGCGAGGATTGAGACGGCGAGGGCGAAGATATCGATGGCGATGAGGAGGGCGGCGCACTTTGCCCAGCGGAAGTAGCCCATATCGCGGCGGCTGATACGCCAGACGACGGCGAGGCCGACGACGGGGAAGACGACGGCGAGGAAGACGGCGAAGATGACGATCTGGACGGCGGGGTTGATGCGGAGGAAGAGGATGGCGACGGAGGGGATGAGGAAGAGGATGACGAGGATGCGCATGGGGCGGGAGTTCATGCGGATGGGGAGGCGGAAGATATCGAGGAGGGCGTAGGCGCCTCCCATCCACCAGGCGACGCCCGAGGTCCAAGCGGCGATGAAGAGGCCGCCGAGGAAGAGCTTGGCGGCGAACTTGCCGACGTTTTTGCCGGCGACCTGTCGGGCGAGGGGGTCGAGGAGGACGGCGAACTCGTTGTAGTTCTGGGGGATGACGCCGAGGCGGCGGGCGACGGAGGCGCTGGCGGCCATGATGGGCAAGGCGACGAGGGCGGCGGCGAGCATGGCCCAGGCGTAATCGACGCGGACGCGGTGGAGGAGGTTGGCTTTCTCCTGGAGGCGGTTGGAGAACCAGCCTTTTTCCATCATGGTGTAGGGGTAGAGGAGGATGAGCCAGGCGTTGATCATGCTGCCGGCGTTGGCGACGATGAGGTTGGTCCAGGCGGAGCGGGCGGCTGGGGTCATGTTGCGGGGGATGTTGGGGACGAGGCCGGCGAGGGCCTGGTGCCAGTCGGCGCGCGCGAGGAGCGCGGAGGCGAAGAAGCAGGCGATGAGGGCGACGAGGGCGGCGGCGAAGAGTTTTTCGAGGCGGTCGAAGAGTCCCTGGAAGATGAGGACGGCCGCAAGGAGGGCGGCGACGGCGCCGCTCGCTTCGAGGGGGACCTCCGGGTAGAAGCTGGTGAGGACCATGGCGCAGGCGTTCCACTGGCTGGCGCTTCCCATAATGGCGCAGACGACGACGATGACGAAGAGGAGGATGGCGAAGCCGGGGTGGATGTCCTTGAAGAGGGACATGGGGGTTTTACCGAAGCGCAGGTAGTAGCGGACGGACATGTCGATCAGGGCCCAACCGGCAAGCGCGAGGATGAAGTAGGACCACCAGAGGGCGTAGCCGAATTGGGCGCCCATCTGGGTGGCGATGACGATGTCGCCGGTGCCGATGAAGAAGGCGGCGAGGATGGCGCCGGCGCCGAGGGAGAAGATACGTCGCAGGCCGAGCTTGCGGGGTTTGAGGCTCCAGGGGGGAGTGCCGTCGTCGGGAGCGCGAGGGGGCCCGCTTGCGGGAGAGGGAGCAGCAGAGCCGGGGGGGAGGGGGTCGTTCACGGCTGGTCGTCTTTCGCCCAGGGGGGGAGGTTGCCGGGTGCGGAGAAGGTTTGGGTTTCCCTCCAGGCGCCGGGTGGGGAGATGCGGAAGAGGACGATGGCGCAGACGACGCACCACGCCAGCGAGACCGCGAGGAGGGCGGCGAGGGAAGGGCGCTTGGCGATGAAGGCGGGGCCGCGGACGGTCTTGATGAGGATGTTCTTGGCTTCCTCGCCGTCGATGGAGAGGAAGAAGGAGGCGGAGCCGAGGTTTTCTCCTCTGCGAGCGACGAGGTCGGAGAAGATGACGCGGGCTTCGCCGTGGGGGGGGAGTTCGGCGGTCACGGTGAGCGTGGCGGGGTCCGGGAGGTCGAAGAGGGAGGAGCCGCGGTCGGGCTGTAGCGAGACCACGTAGGTCTGGGTCTGGGGTTCTGAGTGTTCGAGGATGACGATGACGCTTGCGGGTATGCCCTGCCAGACCCAGGCGGGGGCGTAGACGCGGAGGCGCGGGCCATGGAGCTCGCCGAAGGAGGAGTCGGGGGCTTGTGCACATGCGGACGCGCAAGCTAAGAGGGGGATAGCCACGAAGGCACGAAGGCACGAAGGGAGCACGAAGGGGGCATCGTTTTCCCTTTGTGAACCTTCGCGTCCTAGTGACTTTGTGGCGAGTCTTGCCCATAGGAGCAATGCTGAAGCGCGCAAGAAAGGTTGACGGGGCATGGGGGTCTCCCGGCGGCAAGCGGATGGGAGCATTTTTAGCGGGGGCGGGGGCGGGAGTCAAGCGCGGGGGGAAGGCAAGAAGGGATCTCACGCCCTTCGACATGCTGAGGGTTCCGCTGGTGTGGGACAAAGGCGCCCGCCTTCGCTGGGGCAGCTACGGCGGATAAACTCCGGCGCAAAGGACGCAAGGAGGAAAGAGAAAGGAATTCAACGCAGAGGCGCGGGGGCGCAGATTCTCGTAGATTTGGAACAAAATGCTTGCACGGGGCGGGTGGGGGAATTAGGATATCGGTGACGCGCGGGGATTCGCGCGCACACAAGGGACGTCCATGTTGAAAGGAGCAGGCATGGCAAAGGCGAAAGCAATGAGCAAGTCGCAGATCACAAGTCATCTCGCTGAGAAGGGGTGCATCACGAAGAAGGCGGCGGCGGCGCTCCTAGAGGAGCTCGCGGGCCTAGCGTACAAGCAGGCGAAGAACGGGTTCACGATCCCGGGGCTCGGGAAGCTGGTGCTGGTGAACCGGAAGGCGCGCATGGGGCGCAACCCGGCGACGGGGGAGACGATAGCGATCCCGGCGAAGAAGGTCGTGAAGTTCCGTGTCGCCAAAGCGGCGAAAGACGCGATCCTGTGCGGGAAGTGCTAGCGCAGTAGCGGCAGCGTAGCGGACGGGGAAGCGCCTGAGGCGGTGGCTTCGGGGGCGTGTCGAGTTACCCGGAAGGCAGGGGCATTCTTGGAGTGTCTCTGCCTTCTTCGTTTGGGGGAGCCGGGGGGGCGCTTGACTCAGATCGCATGTGTGGTATTCTGAAGTTGTTCTGAGGCGTTCATCGGGAATCGCGTTGGGGCATGAGGGGAGGGGTTGATCGAATCCGCTTTGTTTTCTCCGTTTCTGACGGAGATGTGGGTGCGACCCGACAGAGAAAGGAGACGATCATGCTGAGACTGCGAGCAGGGAGGGAGGCGTCGAGGGTCGTAGCGGGGGATTTCCCGATCCAGACGCAGAGCATCTGTCCGGAGTGCCTGGGGACGCTGGACGGCAAGATCGTGGAGCGGGACGGGTCGGTGGTCCTCGAGAAGGAGTGCGCGGAGCATGGAAGGTTCGAGGAGGTGCTGAGCACCGACGTCGAGTTCTTCCTGCGCCTCCATAAGCTGGTGTTCGAGGACGGGGAGGGGGTATCCAATCCGCAGACGGAGTCATTGGCGGGGTGTCCGAAGGACTGCGGGCTGTGCGACCGGCACCTTAGCACGCCCGCGATGGGGATCGTGGACCTCACGAACCGGTGCAACCTAAACTGTCCGATCTGTTTTGCGAACGCGAACGTCGCGGGGTACGTGTATGAGGTGACGGTGGAGCAGGTGTGCGGGATGCTGGATATCCTAGCGAAGCTTGAGCCGGTGCCGGCGGCGTGCGTGCAGTTCTCGGGGGGGGAGCCGACGCTGCACCCGGAGTTCGTGCGGATTTTGGCGGAGGCGAAGGCGCGAAGGTTCGCTCAGGTGCAAGTGGCGTCGAACGGGATCCGGTTCGCGAAGGAGCCCGACTTCACGAGACAGTGCGCGGACGCGGGCCTCAACATCGTGTACCTGCAGTTCGACGGGCTGAGCGACGAGGTGTATCTCAAGACGCGGGGGAAGGCCTTAGCGGACCTCAAGCTCCGCGCGGTGGAGAACATCTACGCGGCGGGGATGCGGACGTGCCTGGTGCCCACGGTCGTGCGGGGGATCAGCGATCACGAGGTCGGGGCGACGCTAAAGTACGCGATCGAGCACGTGAAGGAGATCACGGCGATCTCCTGGCAGCCCGTGACGTTCACAGGGCGGATCGACGTGAGCGAGCGGGCGGCGCGGCGGTTCACGCTGGCGGACCTAGCGCGGGAGCTCGAGAGGCAGACGGGGATCTTGAAGATGCATCGCGACTGGTATCCGCTGTCGTTCGTGACGCCTTTCAGTCGTTTAGTGGAGGCGTCGACGGGGGAGGCGATGTTAGCGATCACGTGCCACGGGCACTGCGGGGCGGGGACGTTCCTCGTGGTGAACGACGCGAGCAAGGAAGCGATACCGCTCCCGGCGTTCTTCGACTGCGAGAAGGGGATGGGGGCGATGGACAAGATGGCGAAGGCCTTGGCGAGGAAGGGGGTGATGGGGAGGATCGCGCTTGTGCGGGCGTTCCAGTCGCTGGAGGGGTGCTACCGGCGGGCGGAGGCGCCTGCGGGGTGGAATTTCCAGGAGTTCCTAGCGTTCATGAACGGGTTCGTGGACTTCCGGTTGAAGTATCACGACAACCGCGCAAGGCGGACGGACGTGGAGGCGAGGTCGTGGCGGGCGCTGTTTCTCGCGGGGATGCACTTCCAGGACAGCTACACGTACGAGCTCGACCGAGTGCGGCGGTGCGTGATCCAGTACGTGGCGCCCAACGGGAGGATGTATCCCTTCTGCAGCTACAACTCGGGCCCGTGCTACCGGGAGAGGATCGAGAAGAGGTACGGGAGGGCGCACGCGGAGAGGCGCGAGCGGAAGGCCGCGGTGGAGGCGAGGTAGGTCAGGGTTACCGGCGTTGCGCGCGTCTCTTGGGGGGGCGGCCATTATACTTGTTGTGCTTGGTAGAAAGATGCATCACGCAAAGACGCCAAGCACGCAAAGGCAGTCGAGACTTGGCCCGGGAAAATCAGCGCGTGGCGCCCTTTGCGAACTCTGCGGCTTTGCGTGAGGAGTCTCTGTTTCTGCACTAAGACCAACGGTCGCATCGGAGGAGGGAGGAGATGAAGCCGGCTTGCGTGTTGTTCCTGGGGTGCGCGCTATCGGCGCTAGCGTGGTTCGGGTTGGCGGCGACGGCAGAGGACGGCGGGGGGCAGGGGGGGTTCTTCTGGGTGAAGCTCGTGGTGCCGCTGGGGATTGCGACGTTAGCGCTCCTCATCACGACGGTGACGCTGGGGCTTCTTGTGCGCAGGAAGCCGAGGGTGATCCTCAGGTGGCACAAGAGGCTGGGGATCGCGACGCTGGTGGTGGCGCTGTGTCACGCGGGGCTGGTGATCATTCTATTCTGAGCGCAAGGGGAAGAGGGATAGCCACGAAGGCACGAAGACGCTAAGGGGACACGAAGGGGAAGAGAAGGGGCGACCTCGCGCTGAGGCGCCAAGGGCGCAAGGGGGCACGCACCACGGAGACGCAGAGGCCACAGAGAAGAACCGCAGATGAACGCAGGGGGGGAGAAGAGTTGACAGGATAACAGGATCATACGTGCAGGGGGAGAAAGGTGAGGGCGGTGAAGAGGAAGGTCATGCCGTGGCGCATCCTTGCGAGTCCGGAGTTGATCGCGGAGAGAGGGGATCACGAGCCGGCGGCGGCGCCTGCGATCCTCACGGAGCTGTGCGGGCGGAACATGAAGCTAGCGAACATCCGCGCGTTTGTGAGAATCGCGCGGGAGGGCGGGCCTTTCGTGGGGCCGAGCGGGTGCTACGTGGCGGCGAGGAAGGCGGGGGAGATGAGGTGAGATGAAGTAACAGGACGTGACGGAGGCGCGATGTCATCTTCCGTTTGTTTTTCGCGAGAGGGTGGTGGCATGGTGGAGCTTTGGAAGGAAGGAAGATGGTGGTACGAATTACTGCGGTAGCGGTCGTCTTGCTTGCCACTTCGTACCTTTTTGCCTGGAGCGACCCCGGCACGCACCGCTCTTGTGTAACGGGGGCGCCCGGTGCAGGAGACTTGATACTGAAGTGGGTTACGTTGGTTATCGCAGTTGCAGCGCTGTGTTGGCACGTACTGTCCTGGCTTCTTTCCGGGAGAGAGAGGTTGGGTTGTGAGCTTAGTGCGGACAATATTCGGGGACAGCCGATACCCTTTCTTTTCGCTTATGTTTGGAACAAGAGGCGATCAGCGATTTTCGTGAGGGATGTCACTCTCGCCTGGTATAGGGGTAGTAGGACTGACCGGAACGAGCAGAAATTCGTTTTCAAACTGGGTCAAGGCGAAAACGAAATGCTGCTGTTGCCGGGCCAGGGGAAGCAATTCACTCTGTTTTCAGATGACCTGAAAGATATGTTGAAAGAAATAGGAAGCATTTCCGCATCGCATGTGAGAATCAAAGTGCGGACGCAGAAGGGGCGGTCTTTGCGGGTGCGAGGGAGAGAGGTATTGCCTTGTTTGAAGGCGCTCTCGTCGCGCGGAGAAGCCAAGACGTCAGGATGATTTTCTTGGGATGACGCTTCTTGGTTGGCGCTGAGCAATGCAGCGCAGGAGAATGCGACGGGGGTCAGGGGCCGAGTCGGCGGGAGTCGTGGACGATGCGGCGGGAGACCATGGTTAGACGGCAGTTCATTTGAGGGTCGAAGAGGGCGATGTCGGCGTCCTTGTCGTGGACGAGGCAGCCTAAATCGGCTTCGAGGTGGATGCAGCGGGCGGGGATGAGGGAGGCCATCTTGATCGCCTCCTCGAGGGTGGCGCGGGAGGTGGAGGTGACGTTGGCGACGGCGCGGTTCAAGGTGAGGATGCTGCCGGCGATGGCGCCGTCGGGTCGGCGGGGGACGCCTTTGATTACGCGGATGGGGGTGCCGTCCCAAAGGAAGCGTCGGCCGGGGAGGCCTGCGATGCGGACGGCGTCGCTCACGAGGACGAGTCGATCGAGGGGCTTGGTGATGAGGAGGAGCTCGACGATCTTGGGGTGGAGGTGGACGAAGTCGGCGATGAGCTCGAGGGAGACCTCGTCGACGGTGAGGACGGTGCCCATGACGCCCGGATCGCGGTGGTGGGAGCGGCGCAGGGCATTGAAGGCGTGGGTGACGTGGCTCAGGCCGGCGGCGATCGCGGCGAGCATTTCCTCGTGTGAGGCGTCGGAATGTCCGACGGCGGTGCGGATGTTCTGCTCGCGGCAGAACTTGATCATCTCTATGGCGCCCGGGAGCTCGGGGGCGATGGTCATGAGGCGGATGAGGCCGGGGGCTTCAGCGATGAAGGCGGCCATCTCGTCGAGGTCGGGGGCGCGGAAGGATCGGGGGTTCAGCGCCCCTTTCTGGACGGGGTTGAGGTAGGGGCCTTCGAGGTGGACGCCTAGGATGCGGGCGCCCGCCGGGGCGGAGGCGGCGGCATCGCGGACGGCGCGGATCTGGGCGAGCATTTTGCGTTTAGGGGCGGGGTAGACGGAGGCGAGGAAGCCGGTGACGCCGAAGCGGGGGAGGATCTTGGAGATGCGCAGGATGGATTCGGGGTCGGCGTCGGCGACGTCGCCGCCTCCTGAGCCGTGGATGTGGAGGTCGATGAGTCCCGGTGTGACGAGGAGGCCTCGAGCGTCGATGACTTGGGCGGTTTTCTTGAGCGCCGGTGGAGGGTCGCCCGGGCAGACGTCTTCGATGCGGCCGTCACGGACGAGGACGTAGCCGGTGGGGAGGACGATGCGGGTGGTGTAGACCGCGCCGCCTGAGATGACGACGGGGCGGGAGGGGTAGAGGCGTGAGGCCTGAGGCGTGAGGCGTGAGGGGGAAGGGAAAGAACGCCCGCCAAGAAGGGGGTCAGTCCCCTGTTTTTCCCCGCCGTGGCGGGGCAAAAAGGGGACAGACCCCGGCGGGCTCAGATCCCGGGGGGTGGGAGTTCCTCTAGACTTTCGCGCGGCTTTTCTTGATTTCTTCGTTGCGCTCTTCCTCCGTAAGCTGGAAGGCGTGCTGGAGGACGGCCTCCTCGGCGGGGGAGAGTTCTTTTTTTCTTCGGCCCATGGCGGTGCGGGCGGTGGCGAGGGCGTCTTTCATGCGGGCGCGCATGAACTTGCCGCGGACGTGCCAGACGAAGTCGGGGATGAACTTGGGGGCGGGCTCGCCCGAGGCGAGGATGTTGCACATCATGCCGAGGTAGGTGCCGGTATTGAGGAGGGTGCCGATGGAGGTCTTGGTATGGTCGCCGATGAAGCTGCCGATTTTGGTATCGCCGGTGTCGACGAGTTTGCCGGTCATATGGACATCGACGGTGCCGTAGTCGTTTTTGAGGTCGCTATTGGTGGTGAGGGCCCCGAGGTTGACCCACATGCCGACGTAGCTATGTCCGAGGAAGCCGTCGTGGTATTTGTTGGAGCAGCCGTGGATGATGGATTCCTCGACTTCGCCTCCGACGCGGCAGACGGGGCCGAGGGAGGAGCCTTCGCGGATCTTGCCGCCATAGAGGATGGTCTTGGGGCCGAGGTAGCAGGGCCCCTCGACGCGGGTATGGGGGAGGATCTCGACATTTTCGGCGACGTAGACGGGTCCGTTCTGGGCGTCGATGACGACCATGGGGTGGACGCGGGCGCCCGGGGCGATGAAGACATTTTTGCGGTCGCCGAGGATCGCGACGAACTCTTCGAGTTTGCCTTCGACGCCCGAATGGCCTTTGATCTCGAAGTCGCGGGTGATTTCGGCGGGGTTGTGGTGAATGAGCTCCCAGATCCAGCCGATGACGGTGGCTTTGATTTCTTTGGAGGGGAGCTTAGCGGCCAGCGACGCGACCTTTTCAGTGGCGGTCGCGCCCGGGGCGGCGGCGATGGAGGCGGGTTTGGCGCGGACGTAGACGATGTCGGAGCCGGACTTGCCCACTTCTTCGGGGCCGTCGGCGGGGGGGATGAAGCTCGAGGCGAGGAGGCGGCCGTTGAGGAAGAGGATGTCTTCTTTGGGGGAGGCGAGGGAGTCGTTCACGGCGGCGCCCGGGTTTTGTTCGCGGTAGAGGGCGGCGAGGGAGTCGCGGACGGAGTAGCAGAAGGAGTTGCCCACCAGTCGGCGCTCGAGCTTGGCGCGGAGGCTTTCGTGTCCGCAGACGAGCTCGAAGACGGGGCGGGTGAGGGCGACGGGGTAGAAGCGGTCGGCGAGGTCCTCGTAGATGCAGATTCTCATGTCAACCTCCCAGGAGCGAAGAAAGAGACTTTACCACAGAGACACAGAGGGCACAGAGAAGAAAAGGGGGGAGCAAGGCGAAGAAGAGGAGAAAACGGTCATTGTTTGCACGGACATCAATCGAGGCGCTTATGGGAGCGGGCGACTTCAAGGGTATCGAGGGCGATCATTTTTTCCTCGTCGGTGCGGACGACGGCGAGGCGGACGGGGGAGTCGGGGGAGCTTATGAAGCCGTCGCCCTTGTGGGAGTCGTTCATAGCGGGGTCGAGGCGCAGGCCGAGGGGTTCCATATCGCTCACGGCGAGGGCGCGCATGAAGGCGGCGTTTTCGCCGATGCCGCCCGTGAAGACGACGCAGTCGGTGCGTCCGAGGACGGCTAGGTAGGCGCCGATATATTTCTTGAGGCGGTAGGCGAAGATGTCTATGGCGAGCGCGGCGCGCTCATTTCCCTTGAGGGCGGCTTCGCGGACGTTGCGGAGGTCGTTGGAGACGCCACTGACGCCCAGGAGGCCGCTCTCGCGGTTGAGGAGCCTATTGACGTTCTCGTAGGTCATGTCGTGGGAGCCGGCGAGGAAGAAGATGATGGCGGGGTCGATGTCGCCGCTGCGGGTGCCCATGACGAGGCCTTCGAGGGGTGTGAGGCCCATGGAGGTATCGACGGATTTGCCGTTGCGGATGGCGGCGACGGAGCAGCCGTTGCCGAGGTGGCAGGTGATTAGGTTGGACTGGTCGAGGGGTTTCCCCAGGAGGCGGGCGGCCTCGCGGGCGACGTAGCGGTGGGAGGTGCCGTGGAAGCCATAGCGGCGGACGCGGAAGTCCTCGTAGAGCGGATAGGGGATGGCGTAGATGTAGGCGTGTTTCGGCATGGTCTCGTGGAAGGCGGTATCGAAGACGGCGACCTGGGCGGCGTTGGGGAAGCGCCGGCGGGCGGCGCGGATGCCGGCGAGGTTTGGGGGGTTATGGAGGGGTGCGAGCTCCTGGCAGCGCTCGATTGCCGCGAGGACGTCGTCGTCGATGAGGGTGCTTTCGACGAAGTCTTCGGCGCCATGGACGACGCGGTGGCCGACGGCGGCGACGTCTTCGAGGCGGCGCAGGACGCCCACGCGCGGATCGGCGAGGGTTTCGGCGATGAGGGAGAGGCCTTGTTCGTGGTCTTGAATATCGCGGGCGATCTCATGGGATGCGGTCTGGGTGCGGTGGGTGAGTCGGGAGCCTTTTTCGCCGATGCGCTCGAGGAGGCCCTGGGCGAGTCGTTTTTCGACGCGGGCGTCGTAGCAGCAGTATTTGATGCTGGAGGAGCCGCAGTTGATGACGAGGACGTTCAATCCGATTTTCCTTTCCGGGCCTGGACGACGGTAACGGCGGTGACGCCGACGACGTCATCGACGCCGGCGCCTCGGGAGAGGTCGTTGATAGGGCGATTGAAGCCCTGGAAGATGGGGCCGTAGGCTTTGGCGCCGCCGAGGTATTGGGCGATCTTGTAGGCGATGTTACCGGCGTTGAGGTCGGGGAAGATGAGGACGTTGGCGCGGCCGGCGACGGGGGATTCGGAGAGTTTGCGCTTGGCGACGCGGGGGTCGATTGCCGCGTCGACCTGGAGCTCGCCGTCGATGGCGATCTCGGGGGCGAGCTCGTGGGCGATGGCGGTGGCTTCCATGACTCGGAGGGTCATCTCGTGGACGGCGGACTCTTTGGTGCTGAAGGAGAGCATGGCGACGCGCGGGGTCCAGCCGAGGAGGTCCTGGGCGGATCGTGCGGTGGTGACGGCGATCTGGGCGAGCTCTTCCTTGTTGGGGTTGGGGTTGAAGCCGGCGTCGGCGAAGAGGAAGGAGCCGTGTTCGCCGTAGGGGGAGTTTTCGAAGACCATGATGAAGAAGCTGGAGGGGACGGAGAGGCCTTCGCGGACGCCGATGACGAGCTTGGCGGCCTTGGCGACGGCGGAGGTGATGGTAGCGACGCCCGCGACGAGGCCGTCGGCGTCGCCGAGGCGGACCATCATGCTGCCGAAGTAGAGGGGGCGGAGCATGAGTCGTCTAGCGATGGCTTCTTTCACCTGGCGCATTTCGGCGCAGGCGGAGACGTAGGTTTTGAAGGAGGGGAAGGAGGCGATGTCGAGGAGGTCGACCTCGTCGAGGGAGGCGTCGGCGCGTTGGAAGGAGGGGGCGAGGCCGGCGCTCGAGCCGACGAAGACGGGTTTGCAGATGCCGAGGCGGGCGGCCTGGGTGGCGCCTCGGACCATGATCTCGTCGGCGCCCTCCGGGAAGACGATGCGGGCCGGGTGTTTTTTCGCTTCTTCGATGAGCTGGCGGATGGGATCCATGGGGACGGTGGTCCGCCGGCTAGAGTTTAAGCGTCCGACGGTCGGCCGGGTATTCCTCGGTGAGCTTGGAGGCGGCCTCTCGGTCGATGACGATGGTAGCGCGGCGGTGGAGCTGGACGACGGTGGCGGGGACGAAGCCGGTGAGCGGACCTTCGACGGTGGCGGCGATGGCGCGGGCCTTTCCCTCGCCGTTGGCGATGAGGAGGACCTGTCGGGCGTCGAGGATGGTGCCGATGCCCATGGTGATGGCGTATTTGGGGACCTTGGCGAGGTCGCCGTCGAAGAAGCGGGCGTTCGCCTCGCGGGTGCGCTGGGTGAGGGTCTTGACGCGGGTGCGGGAGCCGAAGGAGCTCCCCGGCTCGTCGAAGCCGATGTGTCCGTTGTGGCCGATGCCGAGGAGCTGGAGGTCGACGCCGCCGTGCTCGGCGATCCTTTGTTCGTAGAGTTCGCAGGAGGCGTCGATGTCTCTTGCAAGGCCGTCCGGGACGTAGGTATTGTCCTTGCGGATGTTGATGTGATCGAAGAGCTGTTCGTTCATGAAGCGGCGATAGCTCTCGGGGTGATCGGGGGGGATGCCGACGTATTCGTCGAGGTTGAAGGTGACGACCTGGGAGAAGTCGAGCTCGCCCGCCTTATTCATGCGGATGAGCTCCTTGTAGGTTCCGACGGGGGTGCTGCCGGTGGCGAGCCCGAGGACGGCGCGGGGCTTGCGCTGGATGACCTCGGCGATGATGCGGGCGCCGAGCTTGGAGACTTCCTCATAGGTCTTCTTGACGACGACTTCCATCTCACGTACCTCCAGAGGCGAAAAAGGTTCTCAGGGCCCGGGTTGCTTCAAGGATGACGGAAGGGGTTACTATATTGGATGGGGAGGGGATGTCAAGGTCCGAGGTGAGAAAGTGGGGCCAGCGCGGGCTTGACCGGAACGGGGGCGGGGGCGTAGAGTCCGCGCTTTCGGGGGCCTTTTTTGGCGAAAGGAGAGGCGGAATGCGCATCGGCATCGGCGGATGGAGCCTGCACCGGGCGTTCGGGGAGAAGCGCCTCACGATCCTCGAGTTTCCGGGGTTTGCGGTGCGGGAGTTCGGCGTAGCGACGATCGAGCTCAATGCGCCCTTTTTCGAGAGCCTGGAAGAGAAATACCTCCGGTCGGTGAGGGGCGCGGCGCAGGACGCGGGGGTGGAGATCGCGCACATCGCGGTGGACGACGGGGAGGCGGACTTGGCGGCGACGGACGAGGGGCGGCGCAAGCGGAGCGTGGAGCGGCTGCGGCGATGGTTCGGCGTGGCGAAGACGCTGGGGACGCCCGCGTTCCGCGTGAACACGGGGGGAAGCGATCCGGCGACGAAGGAGGAGATTGCGGCGGCGCTCGAGAGCTTCAAGGAGCTCGTGGCGGAGGGGGAACGGCGCGGGGTGAAGGTCACGATCGAGAATCACGGCGGGATCTCGCGGAAGGCGGACTCGATCGTGCGCTTCATCAAAGAGGTGGGGAGTCCATTCCTGGGGACGTGTCCGGACTTCGGGAACTTTCCGCCCGAGGGGCGCTACGAGGCGCTGCGGGAGGTGGCGCCCTACGCGGTGGTGGCGCATGCGAAGATGAAGGAGTTCGACGAGAAGGGGGAGGAGAAGACGATCGACGTGAGGCGGGCGGTGGGGATCCTGCGGGAGGCGGGGTTCGACGGGAACCTCTTGGTGGAGTATGAGGGGAAGGGGGACGAGGTGGAGGGGGTTCACGCGTCGATCCGGCTTCTCAGGCGGGTGCTCGAGGGGCATTAGTCCCGGCGAAGGGAAGCGCGCTCGGAGAGGAGGAGGCCTGCGAAGAGGAGTGCGGCGAGGAGGAGGAGGCCGGAGAGGGAGGCGATGCCGGCGCGCAGGCTGAGCCGGTCGCCGACGAGGCCGACGAGGGCGGGGCTCAGAATAGCGCCGGAGATGCCTCCGGCGGCGAGCAAGGCGAAGAGGGTGGAGGAGCGGCAGGAGAGTCGGTCCGAGGCATAGGCGAGGATGGTCGGCCAGAAGGCGGCGATGGAGACGCCGGCGAGGACGAAGAGGACTATGCCGGGGAGGACATTACGAGAGATCGCGGCGAGGGCGATGACGAGTGCGCCGAGGAGGGAGGAGGCCAGGAGCAGGGGGACGGGGGGCACGCGGAGGAGGAGGCGGGAGACGGACAGGCGGCCGACCATCATGGCGACGGCGAAGAGGGTGAGGCCCCAGGCGCCAGCGGCGCCTGGGGCGCCGAGCTCGACCTCGAGGAAGTTTGCGATCCACGTGGTGGCGCCGATCTCGACGCCGGCGGTCAGGAACATCGCGAGCATCAGGATCCAGAAGAGGGGTCTTCGCAGGCTTGCGCCGAGGGCATTGCGGGCTTCATGCCAGGGGGCGGCGGGGGGAAAGTGTGCAACGGCGAAGAGAATGACGGGGGCGATTGAGAGGAGGCCGGCGATCCGGAAGGCCCACGTCCAGTGGATGCCGGCGCGGACGAGGAGGTAGGAAGCGCAGGCGAGGACGATGCCGAGGTTGAAGACGGAGTGGAAGAGGTTGAGTTTTGAGGAGGAGCTTCGGGGGTAGAGTTCGACGACGAGGGGGCTGACGAGGGCTTCGGCGACGCCACAGCCGAGGCCGGCGACGGCGCTGGCGAGGAGGAGCGTTTCGTAGGAGGAGGCGAAGCCGGTGAGGAGGAGTCCGGCGGCGACGGCGGCGGCGCCGAGGGCGAGGGGGAGGCGCTTGCCGAGGCGGTCCGCGAGGGGTCCGGAGAGGAGCACGGTGAGGAGGATGGTCGCGGAGCGGACGGAGGCGATGAGGCCCCTGCGGGTGTTGTCGAGGTGGAAGGTATTTGCGATCTCGACGAGCATGACGGAGGGGATGCCGACGCAGGCGGCCATCGTGAGCATGGAGGCGATGCTGCCGGCGGCGAGGGAGTTGCGGCTGACGGGATCGTGCGCGCGGGGGCAGACGGGGTCGGATGCGGTCATGGGCGGGGCCTTACGGGAGGCAGGGGATGCTGGAGTCTTGCGCGCAGGGGTGATATGATTGGGGCCGGCTTGCGGGAATCCAAGGGAATTCCGCTAGGATTCTATCCGAATGCCAGGGCCGTGTGCGCCGCGAGGCGGTTGCGATCCCGCAGTGGCGGGACAAGGAGCGAGGAGCCAGCCACGGTTGTAACCCTCTTCGAACCAACTGATCTCCGTTGTCGTCTTCGTCTAGCGTCCTGCCCGCGGGAAACGAGACCCTTCATCCTATCGTATCCATTGGCCTCGTTTCCTGGGGACAGGTCACAGCTCGAAAAGGAGCTGGGGCCGTGGGAAACAGCTTGGAATCGCGGTCGCTCTCGCACAATATTCGCTGAAGTCGCGCGCAAGGGTTGATCCGGGAAATCCCGGTTGAAATGGAAAGATCATTATGAGAGCGAAAGTAAGTAATCAGAGACTCGATGTTGAATGCGAAGATTCAACGTGCGTTGTAAGTAATAGAGCTGGACAGATTATGGCGGTGGTGGCGATCGCCCCTGCTGGGAAGGCGTCTGCGTTGAAGCGGGATAAGTCACCGGAGTTAAACGGCTTTTTCGGCCAGGGGGAGCGTTTGTGCTGGCAAGCCGAATTGCAGGAGGGCCTGACAGGCGAGATATGGCTCTCGGCTCACGAGCTGCAGGATTTCATTCTCATCGGAGGTGAGCTGGAAAACACTACTGACAAACCAGTGTATGTAGATGATCTCTGCCTTTGCGACATTCTAATCAGCAGAGATGATATTGACAACGCCCGGCTTTTCATCAACTCCGGCAGTCAAGGTTTTAGTGGCAGTCTGTCGCTGGCGGATGATCGTGTTCATGAAGCGCCGTGTTCCTCTCTCTGTGCCTTTCAGGGCACAAGTGCTTCCGATTGTCTTGGCATCGGCTCGATCTCGATGCGGCGAACCGAGATCTTGCTTGAGCGGGAATTGGAAGAAGGTGGCCTGCATGTTCGACCGATTGTCGCTTATGACCTCGTCAGGCTTAACCCCCGACAGAAGTTGCGACTTGAGACACTGATGATCAACACAGACAGCAGGGGCGGAGCTTATTGCCTGGAGAGCTGGGTGGAGTCGGCAACGACGGTTATCCAACCGCAATTCAATCGTTCCCTGCGAGGCCTTTATAATACATGGTACGCCTACTGGACACCGACCAGTGATCACGGGACGGCAAAGTTGATGCTTGATGCCGCGAAAGAGTTGGAAGATAGCGGCTTGAGCCATTATGGGATTTCTGCCACATCCTTGGGTGTCTGGCATAATCGCGCCGCATTGGGCGAAACCGAGCCTTGGCCATGGATCATGCAGGGGCATACGATGACCGAGTTGGCGGAAAAACTGGCTGAAGGTGGGATTCAATTCGAGCATGGCGGCTTTTGGGGAAGCGTCAGCGGATGCTCAACCGTATTCAAGGAACACCCCGAATGGATGATTAAGGATAAGGATGGAAACCCCCGACAGATAGCCCAAGAGTCATGGTGCCGGTGTCCCTCGCCGAAATATGCTTTGGATCTGAGTGTCCCGGAAGCATTCTCGTGGCTCAAGAGACATTCCGCCGACCCAGTTGTCACTTGGGGTTGTAAGTATTACTGGCTGGATTTTTTCGGTATCTCCGGGAGAAAGGAAGGCGCTGTCGCGGGTGATGAAACGGTCTGCCTACCAGCAGAAATGGAACGACAATTAGTCCGGATGATCCGTGAAAGTCTCGGCGAAGGCGTACGCATTGGGACCTATACCAGTCCGACCAACCGACTCGTTGGACTGGTCGACGCGGTGCGAATGGCTTCGGATTGTGGAGCGCTCGAGCGTTTGCCGGATTCGATGGAGGACGGAACTGACAGTATTTCAACTCAGGAAGCCATTGACAATCGCTGGAAGCATGTGCAGGCATGCGCCCGGAACATGGGGGCGGCTTATTTCTATAACAATAGGTTCTGGATTAACGATCCTGATCCGATCATGGTTGGATTGACTGACCGTCCGGAGACGCTGGAAGAAGCCCGTGTCCGTGTGATGATTGCTGCAAATTCCGGTGGTTTCCCCACGGTAGGCGAGGCAATAAGCCATATGGCTCCAGGCCGGCTGGAACTGCTCAAGAAGGCCCTGCCGGTATACGGTCAGGCGGCCAGGACCATAGATGTAATGGACAGGGAAGTCGCCACCGTCTATCACTTGCATGTAAACCACCCCTCCGGCAACTGGGAAATTCTCACTATCTTCAACTGGGATGATGAGTCGCAGAAAAGAACGGTCGATTTGGACGATATAGGTCTTGTCGGCGGGTATCATGGTTTTGAGTTTTGGGGACAAGACTATATTGGGCAGATGTCCCGTCAATTGACATACACCATACCTGCAAGAAGTTGTCGCGTGTTCAGATTGACACCAATCGCCGGCAGACCGCAGGTAGTGGGTACGGATCGACACGTAACCGTGGGCCTAAAGGAATTGCCCGAACTCTACTGGCACGCAGCCCAAAACAGGTTGAGCGGAATTGCCCGGAGACCTCAGCCGGAGTCAGGCACAATTACCGTGTTCGTTCCTGATGGCTGGAACATCGAGGGAGTAGCCGGCGCGAAATATCAGGCCGACGGCAGTATAGCGACAATTAGAGCCGAGTTCCTGACGGAAGGGAAACACTGGAATATGACGTTTAGCAACTGAGGGATACTGGCTATGATGGAGAGCTGCGGCGGTTACGAAGAGGTTTGCTTTCGGGAGGCAGGCGTGCCAGGAGATGGACAGGACGACGAGGAGCGACGCGGGCGTGCGACGCGATCGCGCGCGACCCTGGTATTCGGATAGGCTCTAGGGGTGCACGGATGACCTTCCGTCGGCGGGAAATCCTGGAGCAGCCGCACGCATTCAAGTACGTGTATGCGCCTCCGGGGCACGCGGTGGGGGAGCACTGCGTCGTGCGGAAGGGGGAGGAGTATCATCTTTTCTGCGCGCAGCCGGCGGTGGTGGTGGACGAGACGCCCGTCGCCCGGAAGATCGCACACGCGACGAGCAGGAACCTGGTGGAGTGGGAGGAGAGGCGGGCGGCGCTTGGGGCGGGGGAGGAGGGGGCATGGGACGCGATAGCGCTCGACAGCCCGTTCGTGATCGAGCGGGAGGGGGCGTTCCACATGTTCTACACGGGGACGAGCGCGGAGGGGGCGCAGCAGATCGGGATCGCGATCTCGCAGGACCTCGAGACGTGGAAGCGGCTGGGGACGACGCCGGCGATCACGCCTGGCGCGTCGTGGTCGAGCTGGCGGGGGCAGGGGTATCATCCCTGCCGGGGGGCGTGCGTGGTCGAGGAGGGAGGGCTGTATCGGATCTACTATGCGGCGAAGGCGGGGCGGGAGGAGACGGGGGTGATCGCGTCAGCGAGCTCGAGGGACCTTATCTCGTGGAAGGACCACGGGCCCGTGGTGGCGATGGCGGCGGGGTCCACGGAGTATGGGCAGGCGTTCGTGTCGGCGCCCTGCGTGGTGAAGGTGGGGGAGCTCTACCAGCTCTTCGTGACGTATGAGCGCGGGGTGTTCTGGGCGGCGAGCGACGATCCGCTCTTTTTCGAGGATTTCAGTTATCTGGGTCCGTATTACGCGAGCGAAGTGTTCTTCGCCGAGGGGCGCGCGTTCATCACGTCGAGCCTCAAGACCTTGGGGAAGGCGGACCTCACGGGGCCGTTCCGGGGGCTGTACTTGGCGGGGCTGCGGTGGGAGGGGACGGTGCCGATCGTGATGGACCTAGCGGACTGTCTGGGGTGAGCGGGGGGTCAGGCGCCGGACGAGGGGGGAGGGGGTTCCTGTCGGGGGAAGCGGGGTTCGACCTTGACGACGACGCGGGAGCGGGGATAGAGCGTGCGGACGGCGTCGGCGAGGGCGCGGCGGAGGCGGGAGACGCGGGCGGGGTCGTCGGCGCATTCGACGGTGACGTTCAGGACCACCTTGAAGAGGTCGGGTCCGCCGACGAGGCGCAGGTCGTGGAAGGAGAGTACGTCGGGGTGGGCGCCGACGGCGGCGCGGACGAGGTTCTCGACGCGGGCGTATTCGGGGTGGTTGCGATCCACGGGGTCGATGTGGACGATCGCCGTTCCGGGGAAGCGCTCGGAGATTCTGCGTTCGACCTCTTCGGAGACGCCATGGAGGCGGGAGATGGGCTCGTGGGCGGGGACCTCGACGTGGAGGCTGATGAAGTGGAGGTCGCCGTAGCGCTGGACGGTGACCTCATGGGTGGCGACGACGAGGGGGACGGAGAGGGCGATCTCCTCGATGGAGGCGACGGTTTCGGGCGGGGGAGCTTCGCCGATGAGGGGGTCGATGGCGCGGTGGGCGATGGAGAAGGCGGCCCAGCCGATGATGAGGCAGACGAGGAGTCCGGCGACGCCGTCGACGTAGGGGAGGCCTAGGGGGGCGAGGAGGAAGCCGGCGACGACGAGGGCGGTAGCGATGGAGTCGCTGCGGTGGTGCCAGAAGTCTCCCTCGAGGGCTTTCGAGTTGATCTTGCGCGCCAGGACGAGGGCGAAGCGGGAGAGCCATTCCTTGACGACGATGGTGCCGGCGAGGATGGCGACGGCGGCGTAGCCGATGCGCATCTCCTGCGGGTGGAGGATGCGCTGGACGGACTCTTTGGCGAACTCGAAGGCGGTGACGGCGAGGAGGAGGGAGAGGACGAGGGCGCTGACGGCTTCCATGCGGCCATGGCCGAAGGGGTGTTCTTCGTCGCCCGGCTTGGCGCCGATCTCGAAGCCGAGGATGACGATGACGGAGGTCGCGATGTCGCCGAGGGTGTGGAAGGCGTCGGCGATGAGGGCGATGGAGCGGGTGGATAGCCCGAGGGCGATCTTGACGGCGAAGAGGGCGGCGTTGACGAGGATGCTGGCGTAGCCCTCGAGGCGTCCGCAGCGGAGGCGGACGGCGGGATCGGAGGGGCGGGCGGGCTCGGGGACGAATCTGCGGAGGAGGATGTTGGAGAGGGGATCCACGTGGCTATTCCAGATTGGCGTGGCGCGGCCCGATGCGTCGCGAGAGGCCTTTGCGGCGTGAGAGGAGCCAGGCGACGGCGTCGAGGAGGATGAGGAGGGAGTCCTCGAAGAGAGTTGCGCCGAGGAAGGGGTCCCGAGGTCGCGGGACCGCCGGCGCGTGGAGGATGACGCGGAGGTCGGCGATGCGGGCGAGGGTGCTTGCGGGTTTTCCGATGAGGGCGCAGACCCGGACGCGGGCCTTTTTCGCCTGGCGGGCGATGGCGAGGGTAGTGGGGCGCTCGCCGGTGCAGCTAGCGGCCAGAAGCAGGTCGCCGGGCCGGGCGCGGGGGGTGGTGGTTTCGCCGACGACGCAGACGCTGATGCCGAGCTGCATGAGGCGCTGGGCGAAGGCGCGGACGACGAGGCCTGAGCGACCGGCGCCGCAGACGAAGACGCGGCGGGCGGAGGCGATGTGGTCGATCAGAGGAGAAACCTGGGCCGGATCGACGCGGGAGAGGACCTGGGCGAGGTCGTCGAGCATCAAGCGGGAGAGGTCACGGAGGTCGGGTGTACGTGAGGTCACGTTAGAACCTTCCCCGCGAGTTGGAGCTCCTCGGGGCGTCCGACGAGGGCGCCGAAGGGGACGAGGACGCTCTCGAAGCTGCGTCTAGCCATGTCGACGGCGTTCCAGCTTTTGGAGCGTTCGCGGAAGAGTCGGGCGAAGTCATCGAGGCGGACGGCGACGAAGGCGTAGTCGCGGTCGTGGAATCGGTGGAGGGTGCTGAAGAGGAGGCCGTCGACGCGCCGATCGGCGAGGTTCCGGATCCAGTAGGCGAAGACGAGGAGGGAGTCGAAGCGCTCGCCCATAAGGCTCCGCCAGACGGCGAGTCCCTGGAGGTCTTCGGCGTGGATCCAGCTTTCCCAGTAGGTGCGTCGGCCGCGGTGCTCGTAGGGGAAGCGTTTGCCTTTGACGTCGACGATGAAGTTGGAGCCGGAGGGGGCGTGGACGATGAAGTCGGCGTTCTTGACGTCGAGGGTGGGCAGGAGGGCGCGCTTGGCCTCGTCGACGGCGATGTAGGGGATGTAGTGGGAGCGGAGGAAGTCTTCGAAAGCCTGCTCGTAATGGATGCGCCGTCGCGCCATGGCGGTCCTCGGACGCCCATTCTCGGGGGGCGGGTTTGCGGTGTCAAGCTTGGGGCAGGGGGGCGGGCGGGTGAGGGCTAGTCCGCTTCGATGATGGCGTCGGAGGGACAGACCTCGGCGCAGGTGCCGCAGGCGGTGCATTTGGCGGGGTCTATCACGTAACCGTCGGCGCCTTCGCTGATGGCATCGACGGGGCACTCCGGCTGGCAGGTGCCGCACGATACGCAATCATCCGTGATCCTGTAGGGCATGCGGGGTTCCTCTCTTCGGGACGGTATGATGCTGAAGACTTCGGGGGGATAGTATTCTCGGCGGCACGCAAGTCAAGGGAGCCAGCGCTAGCTTCGGGAGCAGGATGTTCCGCAGACGCGGAGGGGGCAGCTTCGCCGGGCGGCGACGTCGGCGGCGGCGCGTTCGATGGTCTGGAGGTAGTATCGCAGGCGGTTGGAGGGATCGTCGAGGCGGGCGCCGAAGGTGCGGTTGGGATCGAGGTAGATTCGGCGGACGGGGACCTCTTTGACGGCGAGGCCGACGGCGGCGGCCTTGATCCAGAACTCGAGGCACATGCCGTAGCCGGGTTCGCGAAGCGTGAGGCGTGCGAGGGCGTCGGCGCGGTAGGCCTTGAAGCCGCAGAAGGAGTCGGTGAGGCGGTAGCGGGTGCGCTCGTTGATGAGGTCGGTGATGCGGCGGTTGATGGCGAGGCGATCGGCAGGCACGTCACGGACGCGGTCGAAGCCCTCGGGGTAGCGGGTGCCGCTGGCGACGTCGCAGGCGGCGAGCTCGGCGAGGAAGGCGGGGATGTATTCGGGCTCGTGCTGGGCGTCGGCGTCGAGGGTGACGACGCAGTCGTAGCGCTCCTCGACGGCGAACTGGAAGGCGTCGATGAGGCTCTGGCCGTAGCCGAGGTTCACGCGATGACGGAGGATGGCGACGTTGGGGAGGCGGGTGAGGGCCTCCCAGGTGTCGTCGGTGGAGCCGTCGTCGACGATGAGGATTTCGGGTGCGTAGGGTCTGGTACGGGCGAGGATGGAGGCGATCGTCTTTTCCTCGTTGTAGACGGGGATGACGACGAGCGCGCGCATCAGGCGGGGTCTCCCTCGAGGGCGGTCTTGGCGGCCTGGACGTCGAGGGCGATCTGGCGGGCGAGGGCGTCGGCGTCGTCGAAGGCGCGGGTGGGGCGCAGGAAGATCGTGAACTCGCAGAGGACTTCCTTGCCGTAGGCCTCGCCGGCGTAGTCGAGGAGGTAGGCCTCGATGAGGAAGCGGCGCCGCCCAGCTACGGGGGGAGCCGGGGCGAAGGTGGGGGACTGGCCGGCGTGGATGGCGGCGGGGTGGGCGCGTCCGTCGATCATGACCCGGCCGGCGTAGACGCCCGGGGGGACGCGCTCGAGGGTCTGGAGGTTCATCGTGGGGAAGCCCAGGGCGCGACCGCGCTGGTCGCCCTTGATGACCCGACCCCGGATCGTTGTGGGAGGGGGCTCTTGAGTCATGGGAGGGGGTCTCCGACGGGGGAAGCGCGGGGCCGGGGAGCGATTCTATCCGCGTGAGGGTATCGCCTCAAGGCTCGCCGGGGGCGCCCGGAGAGACGACGAACTTGGGGGGCATGAGCCGTCCGCACTTGGGGCACTTGGGGAGCACCTGCGCGGCGTGGGTCATGGCCTGCTGCGGGCTAGCGAGATAGGCGGCGCTGTCGAGGAGGGGGAGGGTGGTGCCGCACTGGCGGCAGTATGCGGAGAGGACGAGGGAACGCTTGCCGCAGGCCGGGCACTTCATGGGCATGTCGCGGACGGCGGCTGTCGTTTCTTTGCCGCACTCGGTGCAGATGAGGTCTACTTTCGGGACGGGCTGGACGGGCCTTGCGCGGCGGGAGAGCGTGATGAGCTGTCGCGCGGCGAAGGCGACCGCGGCGAGGACGACGATCGCGAGGACGCCTTTCCAGAGGATATCCCTGGTCATGGTTGTCGTTCCTCAGTATCCGAACGGCCGGTGGGAGCGTTCGCCGAACCAGCCGAGGCGGGCGTAGCGGTTGTAGGCTCCGAAGATGTTGGGGCCGTCCTTGGTGAAGCCCCAGGGCTCGGTGGTGACGTGTCCGTCCATCCAGAGGACGTTGGTGGCGCCTCCGCCGTTGTGGCGGAAGTGGATCGAGGGATTGGCCATTCCCCACGTGGAATTCGGGTTGGGGGAGAGGGGCGGCATCCAATCGTCGGACTCCAGGTAGAAGGGGGGCTCGCAGAAGGGGTATTCGGCGTAGGCGAGTTTTTGGAGGCCGACTTCATCGGGGGCGTAGCGTGCGCCGCCGACGGCGGGGACCTGAGCCATGGCGGCGTCGGTGACGAGGATGACGTCGGCGGGGATGGGGAAGTCGGTTTCGCGGCGGGTGTGTTTGTAGCCCATTTCGGTGTAGCCGTATTCAGCGATGCGGCTGCCGACGTGGGCGAAGTTGTAGCCGTAGCCGCCTGCGCCGCTCTCGAAGGCGCCGCCGTAGCCCCAGGAGTCGATGTAGGCGTCGTCGGTATCGGGCGTGAGGTAGTTGCGGAAGGAGGGGCAGGTTAGGAGCTCCTTCGACTTACGCATGAGGTGGGCGTCGAGGAGGCCTTTGGAGCAGTCGTAGTCGCTGTATTCGATAGGCCAGGCGCTCGCGTTGATGATTTTGCGCACGCCTGTCCAGCGTTTGCAGTTGTCGCCGCCCCAGTATCCGTCTTCCTGTGCGGGGGGGAAGTAGCCGCGGTTCTCGTAGGTGTAGAGGAAGAAGGCCATTCCGATCTGGCGGAGGTTGCTCTTGCAGGCGGTGGTGCGGGCCATGTCGCGGGCGGCGCCCAGCGCCGGCAGCAACAGACCGACAAGCATGGCGATGATCACCATCACGACCAGGAGTTCGATCAACGTGAATCCCTTTTTCATGTCTTTCTCCCTTTCTTGTGCGCACGGGGCGTCGGGGCGGAAGTGCGGAGCGTCACGCATTCGAGGCGGCCTCCCCTGCCGTCACGACGATGTGCGGCTTGTTCGAGACCGGGTTGCGCTCCATCAGAACGTTCACTGCGTAGACCTCCCGGATCATGTCCGAGGTCAGGACCTCTTCGGGTCGGCCGACCGCCCGGACTTTTCCGGCGTTGATCATCACGAGCGTTTCGCAGAACTCGGCGGCGAGGTTGAGGTCATGGAAGACGGCCACCACCGTGACGCGCGTCCGGCGATTGAGCCCGCGGATCAGTTCGAGCACCGACAGTTGGTGGCCGATGTCCAGGTGGCTGGTGGGCTCATCCAGCAGAAGCACCTCGGGTTCCTGCGCCAGGCACATGGCGATGAACACGCGCTGCCGTTCGCCGCCGCTGAGTTCCGTGATGGGTCGCTCGGCCAAATGCAGCGTCTCCGTGGCCTGCATCGCCCGTTGGACGATCTCGAGGTCTTTCTGCGTTTCGCCGCCGATCCGCGGGAGGTGGGGCGTCCGTCCCAGAAGCGCGACTTCGCGGACGGTGAAGGGCAACTCGGGCTTGAGGTCCTGCGAGAGGCAGGCGATGGTCTTGGCGAGCGTTCGGCGCTCGATCTCGTGCAGGTCGGTCCCCTTCAGGAGGACCCGTCCCTCCATGGGCGAGAGGACCCCGCTGATCGTCCGCAGGAGCGTCGTCTTCCCGCAGCCGTTCGGCCCGATCAGACCGACGAACTCCCCGTCGCGCACCGCGAGGTCGACGCCGTCCAGAACGGCCTTGCCGCCGTAACCGGTGGTGAGTTTCTCGATCGAGAGCATCCTATCTCCAGTACGAGCGCCTTCTGCGATGAAGAAGGTAGAGGAAGAACGGTCCTCCCATGAGGGCCGTGACCACGCCGATGGGGATCTCCACGGGCGACATCACCGTCCGCGCGAACGCGTCCGCTATGACCAGGAACGTCCCCCCGGCCAACGCGCTGGCGGGCACAAGTCGCCGATGCTCCGGTCCCAGGGCCAAGCGGACGGCGTGCGGGACGATGAGTCCGACGAACCCGATCAGCCCGCAGGCCGCCACCGCCGCCGCCGTCATGAGCGAGCCGAGGAGGAAGAAGAGCATCCTTGTCCGCCTGACGTTGAGCCCGAGATGGGCGGCCGGCTCGTCCCCGAGCGTCATCGCGTTGAGGTCGCGCGCGAGGAGGACCGTCACGAGCGTCCCGGCCGCGACCACGGTCGCCACCGCCCAGAGCAGTTTCCAGTCGAATATTTGCAGGTTCCCCAGGAGCCACCAGATGACGTCGTGCAGGTTTTCGGCCGTCGAGACGGACACCAGGAACATCAGGATGCTCCCGAGCATGGCGCTGACGATGACGCCCGAGAGCAACAGGGTCTGCACCGGGAGCGACCCATCCGCCTCGCGCGCCAGCCCGTAGACCAGGAGCACCGTTCCCAGGGCCCCAACGAAGGCCAGGGCGGGGAGCGGCCATGGTCCCAGTGCGACGAGCCACGGCCCCGCGAGGGCGCTTGACCTCAGCACGATCGCCGCCGCCGCCCCCACGCCCGCCCCCGACGATACGCCCAAGACGTAAGGCTCTGCTAGGGGGTTCCTCAGGAGCGCCTGAAAGATCACCCCCGCCGCCGAGAGCCCAGCTCCGGCGACGATTGCGAGCACGATGCGCGCCAGTCGCAGTTGGATGATCTGCGATCGGAAGAACTCGTTCGCCGGCACCCGTACCGCTCCCGCAAAGAGCGAGAGCCCGGCCGCTAGGAGAAGCGCCCCCAGGAGCACGAGGCAGATCGCCTTGTTTCCTTTGCCGCGCATCGGCGCACATCCTCTTAGGGTCCGTAGAAGCGTTGCGCCAGCAGCTCGACGCCGTCCACCACGCGCGGGCCCGGGCGCAGGATGAGGTCCGGCGTGATGTCGTCGATGACGTGTCCTTCCTTGATCGCCTTAATCCGGGCCCAGCCGATTCGCCGCGACAGGCGTTTAGCGCCTGCGCCCTGCGGAACCATGTAGCAGAGAAGAATGAAGTCCGGATTCCACTCGATGACCTTTTCCGGATTGACGTGGGGGTACGGCTGGGAGAGATCGTGCGCCGCGTTGACGCCGCCCGCCCGCGCGATGACCTCGTCGATGAACGACGTCCCTCCCACGGTGGTCAGGGGATCGCCGGACAATTCCACGAAAACGCTCTTGCGCTTTTCCGAGGGGATCTCCTTGTATCGTTGCGCCGCTCTGGCGAGTCTCGCGCGCATTGCCGCGACGGCCTCTTCCGCGCGCTGGGCGGCCCCGGTCGCGCCGCCGATTTCCACGAAGCCGGCGAACAGCTCCTCGAGACTCTCCATCCTGATTTCAAGCAGTCTGGTACCCGCGCCCCGGATTGTGTCCGCGGCGTCCTTGCGCTCGAGGTCCGTCGTGATCACGAGGTCCGGGCGCAGGGCCAGGAGCTTTTCGATGTTGGGCGCACCCAGCCCGCCGACGCGCGGTATCTTTTTCGCTTCGGGCGGATAGTCGCAGTAGTCGGTGGCCCCGACGAGCGTCCCCCCGAGACCCAGGACGAAAAGCATTTCCGTCACGTTGGGGGCCAGCGACACGATGCGCAAGACGCCCGCTTCATGCTTGTCAGGCGGCGACCATCCGCCCCGCACCACCGCCGCGATGGCCCCCGCCAGGACCGCCGCCGGAAGAGCAAGGCGCCACCACCTGATGCGTCCTGTTTTTATCTCGCCCTCGCTCATGTGTCGATCCTCAACCCACCAGGGCGGCGATCGGCCTCGCCGCGAAAGCGAGCGCGGTCGCCGCCTCGACGATCTCGCACGTCACGCCCAAGGTGTCGCCCGTCGCCCCGAGGTAACGTCCCTCGTTTTCGGAGAGGGTCCGCGCGTGTCTCGCAAGGAAGAGATGCTTTGCCAAGTCAGCGACACCCAATAAGAAACCCCGGCGCCCTTGAGGGACGCCGGGGTAACGTTGCTTCGGAAGGCACACGATACGCCGGCGCCTCAGGTCCGTAAGCGCCAGTCATTCACGCTGCGGTCAGGTCTTCTGGCTTCCGGCTTGTCCTACCGGCCGCTCCTTCCCGGTCCCGCAGTCACGAGACCAGTGGATTCGCGCGGCTTTCGTCGCCGGTTACAGCGGCGGCTCCGCCCCGGTCTTTCACCGGAGTTCCCTGGTCGTCATCCGGACGACCCCGCAACGCAGAGCAATTATCGGGGGGGGCGGTGGTTTGTCAAGGGAGGATGAAGGGTTTTTCGCAGCGTGTGCTAGGTGGCGGGTTTTTCGGCGACGAGGATGAGGTTGTCGGAGGAGACGGCCTTGAAGGGGGTCTTGGTGTGGTCCTCGTAGGCGCCCGCGACGGGGAGTCGCGCGCGGCGGACGGCCTCGAGGACGGCGTCGGGGGGGATGACGGTGAGGTCGCCCTTGTCGGCGGTGAGCTCCCAGTCGGCGCGTTTTTCGAGCTGGAGGATGGAGACGCGGAGTCGCGCGCCCGCGGGCTCGAAGACCTTGAGGAAGAGAACGGTGCGGTCCGGGTGGTCGGCGAGGCGGGGGCCCTCGATGCGGCGGTCGGCGGTCCAGCGGTTGAAGTTGAGCATGTGGATCACGAAGACGCCGCCCGGGCGCAGGAGGTCGGCGACGTCGTCGATCAGGCGGGCGGCTTGATCCGGGTTGTCAACGCAGGGGAGGGCGTTGCCGAGGCAGACGCAGGCGTCGAAGCCCGCCTTTTCGAAGAGGGAGGCGACCTGGCGCATGTCGGCGGTGACGAAGCGGATGGGGAGCGCGCCGAAGTTCTCGCGGGCGCGATGGATCATATCGTCGCTTGCGTCAAGGGCGACGACCTCGATGCCGGCGTCGCTAAAGAGAGCTGCGTGGCGGCCTGTGCCGCAGGCGAGGTCGAGGACGCGGCGGACGCCTCGCGCTCGGAAGAGATCAAGGAAGAAGGGCCCCTCGCGGGCGAGCCGCTTTGTCCAGTTCACAAGGAGGTCGTATTCGATGCGGTGGACGGGGCCGTCGTGGGGCATGTTCGGGGCCTCATGGGGACTGGAGCGAGGGATGCATCACGCGAAGGATGCAAAGGAAGAGCAAGGGAAGATCAAGAGCGGAACTCCTTGTCGAGGTCGACGACGCGGCGCTCGGCGATGGCGCGCTGGCAGGCGAGGCCGACGATGACGGACTCGCGGCCGATTTCGCCGGTGACGCGGACGGGGGCGCCTTCGCGGATGGCGGAGAGCCAAGAGAGGTGCTCATAGTAGACGGCGCCGTTGTGGCTCAGGGGGGCGATGTCGGGGGGGACGGTGACGTCGTGGAGGCGCTCGGCGTTGTCGCGTCGGGGGTACAGGCGGACAGGCCCGCCATACTGGTGGACGATCATGCCCTCGGACCCGATGACGCCGACCTCGGGTCCGTGGGGGCTGCGGTCGGCGAACATGCACAGGCCGAGGGCGCTGCGGGCTCCGTTTGCGTGTTCCTGGATGGTCCAGGCGTTGTCGAGGACGTCGGAGTGATCGAGCTCGACGTCGCACCCGCCAAAGGCGGCGGCGTAGCGGACGGGGGAGTCGGCGAACCAGTTGAAGAGGTCGTAGTGGTGGCAGTCCTTTTCGACGAGGGTGTCGCCGGAGCGGTCCTTCTTGGTGATCCAGCGGTCGACTTTGAGGAGGAAGGGGCCGCGGAACTCCTTGATCCAGAGGGACCAGGGGCGGCCGATCTCGCCGGCGCGCAGAAGATCGTGGACCTTTCGCATGGCGGCGTCGCTGCGCAGCTCCAGCCCGATCTGGAGGATCTTGCCGGATTGGTCGCGCGCGGCGATCATACGGTCGCAGTCCTCGGGGGTGGTGGCCATCGGCTTCTCGCAGAGGACGTGCTTTCCGGCGGCGAGGGCGTCGACGACGATGTCGGCGTGGGTGAAGTTGGGGGTGGCGACGATGACGGCCTCGACGTCGGCGCGGGAGAGGAGGTCGCGGTAGTCGTCGTAGACGGCGACTTCGCCGCCGACGGCTTCGAGGGTCTGGCGGATGGAAGGCTCGTGCGGGTCGGCCAGCGCCCGCAGATCGATCTCGTCGATGCGCTTGAGGCAGGCGATGTGTCCGCGGCCCATCTGGCCGGCGCCGATGAGGCCGATCTGGAGTTTCGCGCGGGTCATGTCCGGTGCGCTCCTTAGCAGACGAGGCGGGGGAGGTCTTCGCGGAGCTGGCGCTCGAGCTCGGCGATGGCCGACTCGATTTTTTCAGGGCGGTACCAGTAGCCCGCCTCGCTGTGGAAGCCGAGGCGGGAGTCGGCGCGGGAGAGCTCGAGCAAGCGAGCGCGGTTGGCGAGCTCGGCTTCCATGGCGGCGCGCATGGCGGCGAGGGCCTCGGAGGGGTTTTCGCCGCGCTCGAGGCGCACGCGGGCCTCGAGGAACGCGAGGATGTGGGTGGTCGAGTCGAGGTGGAGCATGGTCGCTTCGGCGACGCCGAAGTCGCGGGCGGCGGAGTCGCGGAGGCGCTCGGGGGTTTTTTCAAGCGCGCTGGCGAGGTCGCGGAGGCCTTCGCGCCAGCCCGCGACGAGGATCTGGAACTCTTCGCGGATGAAGGCGGGCTCATCGGGGGTGTCGAGGCCGAGCCTGGCCCAGCTCGATCCGTCGCCGATCGTGTCGTGCACCCGCCAACTCGTGCCCGGCGCGACGCCGGCGCTCGTCAAGCGGAAGGGATAGATGCAGGTGTAGTTCATGGGCCCCCAGTAGACGAGATGCTGGGAGAAGGGGTAGTTGCCGAAGGCGCGGCTCATTTTTTTCCAGGCGAGGAGGACGTCGGGGGCTGCGTCGTCGCCATAGATTCTCCCGGCGAGGCGGCGCAGGTACCCGTCGTCGTTCTCGGGGGCGGGCTCCCAGGAGTAGCGTCCGGCGAGCTCGGTCATGATGCTGGGGTAGCTTCCGAAGATCCAGCAGCCCATGTAGCCGCGGACGCCTTCGGCGCGCATGTTGGAGAGTTTTTCGTGGAGTTTGCAGGGGACGGGGATGTAGGGGACGGTGGCGAGCTCGTGGGTGTTGGCGATCTGGATCTTGGCGTAGACTTTGCGTCCGAGCTTTTGCGTCAGGCGTCGTTTCTTTCGGAAGTCGTCGGTGGGGCCGGGCAGCGACAGCATGTATTCGTCGGCGAACCAGCGGCGCTTGCGGTGGGTGAGCCACTGTCCTCGCTCGAAGTCGGCCATCACGATCACGTCGTCCCGCAACGCGCCGATGAGCTTCTCGTGGGGGACGGGCTCGACCCGGTCCCAGCTCCAGGTCCAGGCGACAACTAACGCGTCGGGAGAGGCGGAGTGGACGCCTTCGGCGACGAGGTTGACGATCTCGGCGACTCCCTCGGAGGGGTCGCGGTCGGCGCAGCGCGGGCAGGAGGGTTTTTCGCCCTTCGCGGGGGCGAGGTGGGACCAGCAGCTGGTGAGGTGTTCGCTCATGGTGATGAGGAGGACGCCTCCGAGTCCGGGGGCGGCGCGGAAGAGGTCGGCGGAGCTTTCGACGAGGGAGCGTTTGACCTCCTCACTTGAGGTGCACATGGCGAAGTAGGGGCCGCCTCCCTCCATGACGTTGTCGTCGTTGCGGTGGCCCTTGGCGTCGGGGTGGCTCTTGTAGAAGGGGCTCTCCGCGGGGAAGGCGCGGGGCTCGTTCAAGTAGAGGTAGACGCGGATGCCCCAGCGGCCGGCGCGGTCGATGAGATAGTTGAGCTTAGCGAGGCGTTTTTCGCGGCCTTGGCCGTATTCGGGGAAGACGGAGGTCGCGGCGAGGTCGCGGAGTCGCTGGTGGATCCACACGCCATTCGCGCCGTGGTGGGCGAGGCGGGCGAGGTAGTTGTCGGTGTAGTAGGTCGTGTCGTCGTCGAGCTCGTTCGTGTAATAGGGGGCGTGGGGTGCGCGGACGATGCGGGTCTCGAAGAGGGGGCGGCGCTCGACGCGCATGGGCTTGAGATACGGGATGCGGCGTTCGGAGAGGAGGTCCTCGAGGAAGAGGAAGCCGTAGAGGACGCCTGCGCTCCCGCCCGCTTCGATCGCGAGCCAGTCGCCCGCGGAGCGGAAGGTGAAGGATTGTCGATCGACGTCTTCGGTCCTGTCGGCGGTTCGCACGACGATGGCGCGGGCGTCGTTCACCGGGCCGCTAGCGGGGTCGTAGCGCTCGACGGGCAGGTCCTCGCCCATGGAGACGCGCATGAAGTCGCGGAAGTCTTCGACGGCGGTTTCGACGATGAGGTCGGCGCCTTGGGGGACGAGGATGCGCCAGCTAGCGTTGAGGGCGACGTCGTCGCGGTCGCCCCGCTTCGCGGGGTCGCGGAGCCCCTCGACGTGGAGGGGGGCATCGAGTTCCTGGACGAAGGCGAAGGCTTCTTCGTGTTTCATCGGTCCTCCTCGCGCGGCGCATTGTGCGCGGGCGCTCGTCGAGGATACCAGAAAAGGTGGGGGAAGGACAACGCGGAAGAGGAAAGTTAGTCGCGGAAACGCGGAGGGGGATAGCCACGAAGGCACGAAGGGGAGACACGAAGAAGAGGGGGGAATGGCTCGTGCAGAGACGCCCGCCTCCGTCCCGCAGTCGCGGGACTACGGCGGGTAAACTCCGGCGCAGAGAAGACCGGGGGAGGGGGGTTGACAGGATGGAGACAGGAGGTTACGCAGAGGCGGGGTCAGGGTTGGAGGTCTTTGTCGCGTTTGGAGGCGAAGAAGGCGGAGAGGAGTGCGCCACAGTCTTCGGCGAGGACGCCCGGGGTGATTTCGACGCGGTGGTTCAGGCGCGCGTCGGAGAGGACCTGATACAGGGAGGAGACGGCGCCGGCCTTGGGGTCGGTGGCGCCAAAGACGAGGCGCCCGAGGCGGGCGAGGATCATGGCGCCGGCGCACATGAGGCAGGGCTCCAGTGTCACGTAGAGGGTGCACTCGGAGAGGCGCCAATCGCCCACGGCTTCGGTGGCTTGGGTGATGGCGATCATCTCGGCGTGGGCGGTGGGATCGGTGAGGGTCTCCTTCTGGTTGTGGGCGCGGGCGATGAGTCGGCCCTCGTGGATGATGACCGCGCCCACGGGGACTTCGTCCTCGTCAAGGGCGGCGCGGGCTTCCTGGAGGGCGAGACGCATGAAGCGGGAGTCGGTGGCGGGTAGGGGTTCTTCACTATCGGGCATGAGGAATGGGTTCCAACGCACTGACAACGTGTTCAGGGTACACCGGAGGACGATGTTTCCAATGGGATCGCTTACCGGGAGCGCCCCTCGGCGGCCTTCTCCCGGAGCTTCTCCCAGGTGTAGGTCGATCCGGCCGCGAATACCCAGACTGGCCGCTCATCCCAGCCCTCGCTCGCCCACCGCGAAAACGCGAAGTCGTCCGGCATCCTCAGGAGCAGCGTGAACTCGGCACGGTATTCCTCCTCGGGGGAAAGCGACGAGACCAGCCATTCGTCTACATACCGATCTAATACTACGCCGTCCTTGTTCAGAATGAACAGCCGGACGTCCGGTTTCACTCTGTCCTGACCGTCATTGCGCAAGAGGATTCTGCCCGTCACCGTGCGCGAATCCCTTGTGAGTGTGGGGATTGCCCCCTTTGGGATCCCGGACCTGTCGAATACGACTGGGGCGCTATTTGTGAAGATTACCTCCTTTACGATGCCTGACCTCTCGAAGACGATCGGGGCGCCCTCCACGTAGGGCTTGATCCCTGGTAGGAGCGCCCGGATATCATACGGCGCTGGCTCCCCGGGGATCGCGGGCAAAACCGCAAGGACCGCGATTATGAGACCCGCCAGCATCGCCCTTCCCATGTTCTGCCCTCCTATACATATCTCCGTCGATGATCTTGAGGATCACCGCCCGGATCAGCAGTTCGTGGGGATCCTCGGTCCTGATCCCGTGGAATATGAGGTTGTTGCGGATGGAGGTGGAGACGCTGGACTCGCCCCTAAGCAGGCTGGTACGCCCAGCAGGGCTCGAACCTGCAACCCCCGGTTCCGTAGACCGGTACTCTATCCAGTTGAGCTATGGGCGCACCTGTGCGAACTATACCCGGAGAGGAGAGAAGGGTCAAGGGCGGCGGCGGGAAAAGGGAGAAGACCTCACGCAGGCGCAAAGAAGCAATCAGCCATCAGCCGTCAGTCTGCAGCTGGCTCTAAGCCAGAGAAGAGGCAACCGCAGATGAACGCCGATAAACGCCACCGGAATCTTGCGGCGTTCATCTCTATCTGCGTCCATCAGCGGTCTTGGCCCCGCGACTGCGGGACTGACTGCTGAAAGCTTCAGAGGAACGCAGAGGCGCGCTTATCTTTGCAGGGGGGACTTGGAAGGCGGGGTCGACTTTGCCGTTTGTGAAGGTGACGCCTTCGGAGGCGAGGATGGCGCGTTTGAGGGAGGGGCCGGAGGCGAAGCCGCCCAAGGAGAGGTCGGAGCGCACGACGCGATGACAGGGGACGAGGATAGGGAAGGGGTTTCTGTGAAGGGCGTTTCCGACGGCGCGGGCGGCGCCGGGGCGGCCGATGGCCGCCGCTATGTCGCCATAGGTTGCGACGCGCCCGAAGGGGATGCGAAGGAGGGCGTGGCGGACGGCGAGTGCGAAGGGGGTGATGTCTCGATCACAGAGAAGGAGAAGAGCGTTTCGCGCCGAAGCAGACAAGAATCCGGGGGACCTGACAGGCCCCCCGGGCCCCCCATCCAGGGGCGTCAGGAACGCGGGACGCGTTCCCGACGCGCGCGCAGAGGGGGGGAGGAGGGCGAGGTTGAGGGCTTTGCGGGCGCGGGAGCAGGCGCGGTCATTGCGGGAGAGGTTGGGGAAGGGGGCGCGGGCGGATCGAAGCGCGTGGGGGCCGAGGAAGACGCGGGCGAGTCGGCCGGCGGAGACGACGGCTAGGATGTTTCCGAAGGGGGCGCGAACGATTGTGAAGAACTCAGACATATTCACCACCAAGAGGCAGAGAAGACATAGCCACGAAGGCATCAAGACACCAAGGTGACACGAAGGCGCGGAATCCCGTCCCGCACTTGCGGGGCGGGATTCCGCACGCTCTTTCTTCGTGAACCGTAGAGCCTTTGTGCCTTGGTGGCGAGTCTTTTCCGGGAACGCTACGGCGCGGGTTCGCGAAGGTAGATGGGGTTGCTGAAGATCCAGGGGCGCTCGTCGCGGTAGATTTCGACGCGGTAGGGGCCGGGGGCGGTCGGGCGGTGGACGAGGTCCGTGCCTTGAGTTTGCGTGACGGGTCTACCGGCGCAGAGGAGACGGATCTCGCTTGGGGCGGGGGCGAGGACGCGGAGCTCGAGCGCTTGGGGGGCAATGGTCGTCGCTGTGCCCATGGGGATGAGGGAATCGGCGGAGCGGGCGTGGAAGTCGAAGGCGGACGCGTCGCCAAGGATCTCGTAGGCGACGAAGGCGGAGCCTCGCACGAGGGCGCGGATGACGGTGGGGATGTCGTCGTCGGGTCGGCCGGTGAAGGCGGGGGCGCGGACGTAGGTGAGGGTGGTGCGGAACATGAACTCATAGGGGAAGAAGGTCCAAGCGCGCAGGAGCAGGCGGCGGGCGTGGACGTCGAGGCCGGCGACGCCGCTCACGGGTCGGCGGGAGGCGAGGGCGTCCCAGGCGGCCAGCACCCAGGGGTCGGGGCCTGCGATCTGGCCGAGGGGGTCGCGGTGGAAGCGGCGGAGCTTGAGGACATGGAGGTCCTTGATCCAATCGTGCATGAAGGACCAGATCTCCATGCCTGCGAAGAGGTTGGTGTCCCAGTGGCGCCAGCGTTCGAGGTTGACGTTGAACTGGACTTTGCGTTTGCCTTCGGGGTGGGCGATGAAGGAGACGCCGCCCTGGCGGGCGACGGCGCGGAGGTATTCGCCCTCGGAGAGGTGTTCGTAGCCTTTGACGTCTTCGACGCCGAGGGCGACGACGTGGCCGGCGCGACGGGGGGAGATCTCGGCGCCGACGATGACGAGGACGCCGTCGTGCCAGCCTTCCCAGCCGTCGCGTTTGGCGTCGAGGCGGTTGTGGTCGCTCAGGACGATGAAGTCGAGCTGGGCTTGGCGGGCGGCGGCGATGATCTCGGGGAGGCGGCCTGAGCCGTCGGAGTAGCGGGTGTGGATGTGGAGGGCGCCCTTGTAAGTCACTAGGGGCACGGGGAGGCTCCGGGGGGGGCGGGGGATTCGTCCGGTTGGAGGGTTTGGGCTATTTCGTCGCGGGTGATTTTCTGACGCATGAGGGCGTAGAAGACGCCCCCCGGGAGGCTCGAGAGGGTCTGGAGGAAGAAGAAGATGAGGGACAGCATGACGGCCAGGGACGCGGGGACGCCGATGAGCCCGAAGAGGAACGCGAAGGACGCTTCCCGGACCCCCAGGCCGCTCAGGCTGATGGGGAGGGAGCTGACGAAGTAGATGATCGGCAGGAACAGGAGGTAGTGTTCGTATCCTAGCTGGGTGATCCCGAGGGAGCGTCCGTAGAGGAACTGGATGAAGAAGCTCAGGAGCTGGATGAGGAGACTGGCGACAAGCACGGCGAGGGCGGCCTTGTGGTGGTACCGGTAGAGGAACAGGGCCTCGTCGAACTCGCGGAGGACGCGCGAGAGGGGGAGTCTTGCGATGATCGCCTCCACGCGGAAGACCGAGCGGAGGCGTCGCGAGTAAAAGACCGAGCCTCCCACGAGGGCGAGCGCCATGAAGAGGTATACGGCTTCGGGGATGGGATACTGGCGCAGGACGGCCTGGTCGAGGGATAACGACATGGCGATGACGGTGAGGATCCCCATGGCGAAGAGGCCGCTTAGGCGGTCGAGGACGACGGTGGCGAAGGCGTGGGTCTTGCGGTGGGTGCGTTTGACGACGTAGTAGGCTTTGACGAGGTCGCCGCCTGTGAGGCCCGGGAGGATGGAGTTGAAGAAGAGGCCGATGTAGGAGTAGCGGATGGTGTCCCAGGGGGAGAGATCCACCCCCTGGATGCGCAGGAGGACCCACCAGCGCATCCCGAGGGCGACGTTGATGACGATGACGAGCGCGAAGCTGACGGCGAGGATGCCGAGGCTTGAGCGCCTGAGGCAGGTGAGGGTTCCGGGATAGACGCCCTGCCAGAGGTCGCCGGCCCGGGTGAGGGCGTCTCGGTCGAAGGCGTAGGTCTGGCCGTCGGACCGGTCGCGCAGGAGGACGGTGTCGGAGGGGGCGAGTCGGCCGGCGACGACCTTGTCGGGGAAGAGGCCCCAGAAGAGGCCGGGGATCCGTCCGATGACGCGCCCTTCGTCGCCGGAGAGGGTTTCGAGGTTGGAGCGCAGGACCTCATGGCGGGCGAGCGAGTCGTCCACGATCGTGGCGAGCGGGGATTCGGCGAGTTCGCCGGTGATCGTGCGGTCGTGGAGGTCGGCGCGGAGACGGCTCACGATGAAGGCGAGGAGAGCGACGCTGACCGCGACGCGGGCGATGGTGAATGCCGCCCTTCGCAAAGATTCCCCTCCGTTCCATCCCAAAGGCGCATGAACATTAGCGCTTCCGGCGACGCGGTGTCAAGGGAAGATTGGCGGGGGGGGGGCATGACGGGGGGGCACATGCGGGTATAATAGGGGTTTCGGCAAGCGCCCGGGAAGGGAGTCTGGAGCGATGGCACGGACGACGCCCCTGGAGAAGGTGCGCAACGTAGGGATCATGGCGCACATCGACGCCGGCAAGACGACGGTGACGGAGCGGATCCTGTACTACACGGGGAAGACGCATCGCCTGGGGGAGGTGCACGACGGGGAGGCGGCGATGGACTGGATGGTGCAGGAGCGGGAGCGGGGGATCACGATCACGGCGGCGGCGACGACGACGCAGTGGATGGAACACAGGATCAACATCATCGACACGCCCGGGCACGTGGACTTCACGGCGGAGGTGGAGCGATCGCTTCGGGTGCTGGACGGGGCGATCGCGCTCTTCTGCGCGGTGGGCGGGGTGGAGCCGCAGTCGCAGGCGGTGTGGAGGCAGGCGGAGCGGTACGAGGTGCCGCGGATCGCGTTCGTGAACAAGATGGATCGTCCGGGGGCGGATTTCTTCGGGGTGGTGAAGGAGATCAAGCGGGAGCTGGCGGCGAACCCGCTGCCGGTGGTGATCCCGATCGGGGCGGAGGAGCATTTCGCGGGGATCGTGGATCTCATAGAGGAGAAAGCGGTCTACTACCTGGAGGAGAAGTCGGGGGTGCGGTTCCGGGAGGACGAGGTCCCGAGGGAGCTTGCGGGGCAAGCGGCGGAGTGGAGGGGGCGGCTCATCGAGAAGGTGTCGGAGCTGGACGAGGGGCTCTTCGCGAAGTTCTGCCAGGGGGAGGGGGTGACGGGGGAGGAGATCCGTCGGGCGCTGCGGAGGGCGACCTTGGAGCTGCGGGCGGTGCCGGTGCTGTGCGGGGCGGCGTTCCGGAACAAGGGGATCCAGAGGCTGCTGGACGCGGTTGTGCATTACCTGCCGTCGCCTGTGGACCTGCCTCCGGTGATCGGGAAGCAGTTGGACGGGACGGAGATCGACCGGTATCCGAAGGACGACGGGAGGTTGGCGGCGCTAGCGTTCAAGGTGGCGGCGGACCGGCACAGCGGGAAGCTGGTGTATCTGCGGGTGTACTCGGGGACGCTTTTCGCCGGGAGCTACGTCTACAACGCGACCAAGGGGAAGCGGCAGAGGGTGGGGCGGCTCTTGGAGATGCACGCGAATCACCGGGAGGAGCGCGAGGCGATCTACTGCGGGGACATCGCGGCGGCGATCGGGCTATCGGAAACGGTGACGGGGGACACGATCTGCGACGAGGCGCATGTGATCGTGCTGGAGCCGATCGAGTTCCCGTCGCCGGTGATGTCGGTAAGCGTGCGGCCGGCGAGCCGGACGGACGACGAGAAGCTTGCGAACGCGCTCTCGATCTTGGCGCAGGAGGACCCGACGTTCGTGGTGACGTGGAACGCGGAGACGTCGGAGACGGTGGTGTCGGGGATGGGGGAGCTGCACTTGGACATCATCGTGGACCGGCTGCGGCGGGAGTTCAACGTGGGGGCGGACGTAGGAGCGCCCGAGGTGGCGTACCGCGAGACGCTGACGGACGCGGTCCGGATCGAGCACAAGCTCGTGAAGCAGACTGGGGGCCGGGGGCAGTACGCGCACGTGGTGCTGCGGATCGAGCCGTTGAGGGCGGGGCAGGGGTTCGAGTTCGTGGGCGCGATCATCGGGGGAGCGGTGCCGAAGGAGTATATACCGTCGGTGGAGCGGGGCATCGTGGACGCGTTGCAGAAGGGGCCCTACGCGGGGTATCCGGTGGTGGACGTGCGGGTGACGCTCGAGGACGGTTCCTTTCATGAGGTAGATTCATCCGACCGGGCGTTCCGAACGTGTGCGACGGCGGCGCTCCGGGAGGGGTTCTCGAGAGGCGGTCCGGTGCTCTTGGAGCCGATCATGGGGATCGAGGCGGCGACGCCGGCGGAGTATACGGGGGGGGTGACGGCGAGCCTGTGCACGCGGCGGGGTCGGATCGTGCGGATGGATCCGTCGGCGAACGCGCACGAGATCGCGGCGCTGGTGCCCCTAGCGGAGATGTTCGGGTATGCGACGGAGCTGCGGACCGTGACGCAGGGACGGGCGACGTTCCACATGCGGTTCGAGCACTACGAGGCGGTGCCCTTCTCCATTGCGGAGGAGATCGTGGCGAGACGGCGGAAGGACGGATAGCGGGGCGGGGTTTCGTTAAAGTCAAGTAAAGTGCGGGCGGGAACGGGCCGAGAATCTATGGGGGAGGAATCTCCCGGGCGGGAGGCGAGTTCGTCGAGCGCGCGTCGGGAGAGACCCCCGGTGGAAGGTCTGTCGGGATGGCGAGCGCAGTCCGGTTGAAAGAGAAGCCTCTGGAGGAGCTCCTGGTGCAGGCGGGGCTGTTGCCGCGGGCGGAGGCGAGCGGCACGGTGGAGCTGGCCAAGCGGCAGGGGGTGGACGTCTCAAGAGTCCTAGCGGATAAGGGGGTCGTGGGGGAGAAGCCGATCGCGGAGGCGATCTGCGCGCATTTTGCGCTTCCGTACATTGATCTAGCGCAGTGTTACATCCCGTCGGACGTGAAGCGGCTTTTCCCGGCGGATCTGCAGCAGAAGTATGACGTGGTGGTGCTGGACAAGTTTTCGGGGACGATCGTGGTGGCGACGTGCCGGACGCCGTCGCAGGAGGTCTTGGGGGAGATCAAGAAGCGGACTAACTGCGAGCCGCAGGTGCTCATCACGACGGTGACGGCGGTCCGCAACGCGCTCTCGGGCCTGGCGGAGGCGTCGGCCGGGGCGGAGGCTGAGGGGGCGGAGGCGGCGAAGCGGGCGGGACAGGAGGCGGTCGTAGCGGAGCCGGAGGAGGGGAAGGAAGCGGTCGATGTGGCGGCGTCGGCGGAGAGCGGGCAGGATCGGGTGAGCAAGGAGGCGGACAACCTGTTCGCCGAGCTTCAGAAGGACTTGGAGCGGTTCACCCCGAAGGGGGCTTCACACAAGGGGGCGGAGGAGTAGTCCGCGGCGCGGGCGTCCTGGGGGTTGTCATTCCATTTCGTCGTTGTCGCGCTCGAGCAGGTCCACGAGTCTGTCCAAGGCGAAGCCGACGACTCCGCTCGTGGCGTAGACGAGGAAGCCGAGGGCGAGCATGACCTCGGGCAGGTGGGCCGCCAGGATGCAGAGGAAGATGAAGAGGACGACGAAGAAGAAGCTCCTCTGCTGGCCGAAGACCTTGTTGGCGATGTGGCTGTATTTCCATGTGCTGACCATGAGGAGGGAGAGCGCGACGACCATGAGGGGGAGGACATAGGTGGGGAGCCAGGCCTGGTGGGATTCGTAGAAGGAGAAGGTTCGCAGGAGCCAGAGGTGGAGGAGGACGAGGGAGGCGACGGTGCCGGCGGCGGCGGGGGCGGGGAGGCCTTTGAAGAAGCTGTGGCTGGCCTCGTCGGGATCGTTTTCGACGTTGAAGCGGGCGAGGCGCAGGGCGGCGCACATGGGGAAGACGGCCACGAGGAAGTAGAGGACGGGGCTGTTGTTGAAGGGTTCCCGGATGGAGTTGACGAGGAAGACGAAGGCGAGGACGGCGGGGGCGGCGCCGAAGGTGATGACGTCGGCGAGGCTGTCGAGCTCTCCTCCGAACTGGGTGGCGGCCTTGGTGAAGCGGGCGATTCGGCCGTCGAGGGCGTCGAAGAGCATGGCGATGAGGATGAGCCAGGCGCAGCTTCCGAGGACGGCGGAGAGTTGCCCCGGGGAGGAGGGTCGTCCGCGTCCGATGCAGATGAGGATGACGCCGACGCCGCAGAGGAGGTTCCCCACTGTCATCAGGGTCGGGAGGACCGCCAGTCCCTTCAGCGGAACTTTGCGACGAGGGATCGGCCGGCTTTCACTTTCTGGCCCGGCTTCACCAAGATCTCGCAGGGCGTCGCCAGGGGGATGAGCAATTCCGTTCTCGAACCAAACTTGATCATTCCGAAGGTCTGGCCGCGGCATAGGGTGTCCCCTACTTTGGCTTCACAGATGATGCGCCGGGCGATGGCGCCGGCGATCTGCCGGACTCCCACGCGGAGGTCCGGACGGTCCTTGAGGGAGAGGACGACGAGGTTGGATTCATTCTCGCGGGAGGCGGCGGGGCGCAGTGCGTTGAGGAATCGTCCCGCGCGGTATTGGACGGAGGAGACTTGGCCGTCGACGGGGCAGCGGTTCAGGTGGACGTCGAGGAGGGAGAGGAAGATGGCGATTTTGCGGCAGGGGCAGCGCATTCCGGGGTCGGTGACGTCGGCGATATCGACGACCCGACCGTCGGCGGGGGCGACGAGGGAGCCGGGATCCGGGGGGGCGTCGCGGCGGGGGTCGCGGAAGAAGCAGAGGACGGCCGCCGCCAGGAGGAGGAAGGCGATCGAGAGGGGCGGGAAGAGGAATGCCGTCACAAGGGCGACGACGGCGAAGGCGCCGCCGAAGAGGGCGATCTCGCGAAGTCCGTAGCGGGTGATGGGGAGCTTCAAGGGGTCACCTCTCGAAGTAGAAGCCGCACTCTTCGTCGACGCTGGCGAGGTCGCGCGGGTCGATGGGGTACATCCGGCACTGCTCGAAGCGTTTCTCGTAGATGAGGCAGGTATTGCCCGCGAGGAAGGGGCAGCGGAAGAGGATGCTGCAGCAGCGGGCGCAGCGGCGGCATTGGCCGCGGCGGCGCTCGAGGGCGGCGCGGACCTTGCCGGGCCGCAAGGCGCAGTCGAGGTATCGACGGAGCTTGCCCCAGGCATCCCGGGCTGTGCGGAGAACGGGACTAGCGTGCACCGGCCATTCCGTCAGACGCGTCATCGCAGCCTCTCCCTTTCCCTGGAGCATTATACCGTATTCGAGCGGGCCGGGGGGCAATTTGCTTGCGGAGGGGATCGCCACCAGGACAGCCGGGCACGAAGGCGCGGCACGGGAAGGGGCTTGACCGGTCCGGGCGCGGGCACTATCTTTGCGAAGCTTGTGAGCGTGGGCGCGCGTTGCGCACGCTATCTCAAGGAAGGGCGAGGCGTTTGTCGATAGAGAGAGAGTGACCGCATCCGGTGGGAAGCGGGCAAGGAGGCTTCATGAACGGCGTAAGCACGGAGATCGTGGAAACGCGGGCGAGGGAGATTCTGGACAGTCGGGGGAATCCGACCGTCGAGGTTGAGGTGACGCTCGCGTCGGGGGTGATGGGGCGGGCGGCGGTTCCGTCGGGGGCATCGACGGGGGCGCACGAGGCGGTGGAGCTGCGGGACGGGGACAAGGCGCGCTACGGAGGGAAGGGGGTGCTTGTCGCGGTCCGGAACGTTCAGGCGACGATCGGGCCGAAGATCGCGGGGATGGACGCGACGAGCCAGACGGAGATCGACAAGACGCTCATCGCGCTGGACGGCACGCCCAACAAGGGGAAGCTGGGGGCCAACGCGATCCTGGGGGTGTCGCTTGCGGTGGCGAAGGCGGCGGCGAACGCGCTGGACCTGCCGCTCTACCGGCACATCGGGGGCGTGAACGCGAACGTGTTGCCGGTGCCGATGATGAACATCCTCAACGGGGGGAAGCACGCGGACAACAACGTGGACTTGCAGGAGTTCATGATCATGCCCTTCGGGGCGGGATCCTTTCGCGAGGCGTTGCGGATGGGGGCGGAGGTGTTCCACGCGCTGGCGAAGGTGCTCGGGGAGAGGGAGCTGTCCACGTCCGTGGGGGACGAGGGGGGCTTCGCGCCGAACCTCTCGAGCAACGAGGAGGCGGTGGCGGTGATCCTGGAGGCGATCGAGAGGGCGGGGTTCAAGCCGGGGGAGGAGGTGTTCCTGGCGCTGGATCCGGCCTCGACGGAGTTCTACGACGGGAAGAGGAAGGTCTACACGCTCAAGGCCGAGAAGAGGAAGAACCGCTCGGCGTCCGAGATGGTCCAGTTTTACGCGGACTGGGTGAAGAAGTATCCCATCCGTTCCATCGAGGACGGGCTTGCGGAGGACGATTGGGACGGATGGGTGGAGCTCAACGCGAGGGTCGGGGAGAAGGTTCAGCTTGTGGGCGACGACCTGTACGTGACGAACACAGTGCGACTGGCCAGGGGCATCGAGCTCGGGGCGTCGAACTCGATCCTGATCAAGGTGAACCAGATCGGGACGCTGACGGAGACGCTGGAGGCGATCCGCCTAGCGCAGTCGCACGGATGGACGGCGGTCGTGTCGCACCGGTCGGGGGAGACGGAGGACACGACGATCGCGGACATCGCGGTGGCGACGAACGCGGGGCAGATCAAGACGGGCTCGGTCTGCCGGACGGACCGCATCGCGAAGTACAACCAGCTCCTGCGCATCGAGGAGGAGCTGGGGGCACAGGCGCGGTACGGGAGTTTCCTCTGGGAGAAGGGATGAAGACATTTCCCTGGCTTGAGCGGACGGTCTTCTGGGGGCTGGCGGCGGGATCGCTGGTCCTGGTGTTTCTTCTGATGCTGGCGCCTCGGTGCGTGGCGCTGGCGGGGCTGTCGCGGCAGCTTGAGACGACCCGGAGGGAGGCGCGGGCGCTGTTCGGTCACGTGTGTTCCGCGCGGGCGGACGTGAGCGCGATGCGTCACGACCCGTATTTCGTGGAGAAGACCGCCCGGATCGAGCTGGGACTTCGTCGGCCGGGGGAGAAGGAGATGGTGCTTTCGACGGAGGCGCCGCGGGCGCCCTTAGCGGACGTGAAGGTGCCGGAGCCGGGGCTTGCGGTGCGGTTGCTCACGCCTTTCGCGGAGGATCCGCTTTTCCGGTGCGCGGTGTTTCTGACGGCGGTGTCGATGTTCTTCGTAGCGTTCGTGACGATGTCGCAGACGCTGCCGTCTTTGCCGGAGGTGGAGGCGGCGCTGGAGAGAGGGAGATAGGAGGCTCGGGGGGCGGACCGGGCGGGGGTTACTGCCTGGAGCCGCGCAGGACCAGGAACCGCAGGAGCAGCATGATCGCGGTGAGGGCGGCCGCCACGTACGTGAGGGCCGCGGCCCGGAGGACCTTTCTGGCGTGTACGGCTTCGGCCTGGGAGACGATTCCCTGGTCGGTGAGCAAGGCGATGGCGCGCTTGGAGGCGTTGAACTCGACGGGGAGGGTGACGAGGGTGAAGGCGACGTATCCGACGAAGAGGTAGATCCCGACGTTCATCAGGGCCATGGAGCGGAAGAAGAAGCCGATGAAGAAGAGGACGAAGGCGAGGCCGTAACCGAGCTTCGCGACGGGGACGAGTCCGGAGCGGATCCCCAGGGGGAGGTAGCCGAAGGAGTGCTGGAGGGCGTGACCGGCCTCGTGGGCGGCGACGCCCAGGGAGGAGAGGGAGCGGCCCGCGTAGACGTCCTGCGAGAGGGCGAGGACGCGCGAGCGGGGGTCGTAATGGTCGGTGAGGGTGCCGGGGACGGGCTGGATGTCCACGTCGGTGGCGCCGGCGGCGTCGAGGATCCTGCGGGCGGCGCGGGCGCCGGTGTATCCGGATGCGGAGGCCACGCGGGCGTATCGGGCGAAGGTGGACTGCATCCTGACCTGCGCCCAGATCGCGATGAGCATCGCGGGGAGGAGCAGGATCATGGTCGGGTCGAAGAAGAAGAACGGCATGCGGGGGGCTCCCTTCTATTCCTTCTTTGCGCGCTGGAGCACGGTGTAGAACTCACCGGCGCTGGACTTGACCTTGAGGAGGACGCCCTTGTCCTTCGGGGTCTTCTTGAGGGCGGCGTTCATCTCGGCGGCGCTGGCGACGGTTTCCTGATTGACTTCGAGGATGACCATTCCCGGTTCGAGGCCGACCTCGGCGGCGACGCCTTCGGGATCGACGTCGCGGATGACGACGCCTCCCTTCTCTTGGAGGCCGAGGGAACGGGCCTCGTCGGGGGTCAGGTCCTCGACGCGGATGCCGAGCTCGCCGAAGCCTTCCTCCGGAGCTTGCTCGGCCGAGGCGATCTCTTCATCCTTTTGCTCGCCGACCGCGACGCCGACGGGGATCTGTTTTCCGTCGCGCTGGAGGAGGATCTTGACGGTCGAGTCGGGGGCGGTGTCGGCTACGAGGCGCTGGAGTTGTCCGCGGTCGTCGATCTTGACTCCGTTGTATTCCAGGAGGACGTCGAGGGGCTTGAGGCCGGCCTTCTCGGCGGGGTGGCCCGGCAGGACTTTGCCGACGAGGACGCCTCCCTCTTTGACGCCGAGGTAATCCCTGAGCTGGGGCGTCCAGCTCTGCATTTCGATTCCGAGCCATCCCCGTGTCACGCGTCCCTTGGCGATTAGGTCATCGACGACGCTCTTGGCGAGGTTGCTTGGGATCGCGAAGCCGATGCCGATGTTGTAGGGGGTGGCGATGAGGGTATTGAGGCCCACGACTTCGCCGTGCATGTTGACGAGGGGTCCGCCGCTGTTTCCGCGGTTGATGGCGGCGTCGGTCTGGATGAAGTTTTCATAGAAGATTTTCTGGGCGCCGGGCTGGCGCGGGTAGATCCCCTCGCGTCCCTTGGCGCTGACGACGCCCTGGGAGACCGTGTGGCTCAAGCCGAGGGGGTTGCCGAAGGCCATGACCCAGTCGCCGACCTCGAGGGCGTCGGAGTCGCCGAAGGAGATGGCGGGGAGCTTGCGGTTGACGGAGATCTTGAGGACCGCGACGTCGCTCTTGGGGTCGCGGCGGATGTCGGTGGCGACGTATTGCTGGTCATCGCCTTCGAGTTTCACGAAGACCTTGTCCGCCCCTTCGACGACGTGGTTATTAGTGACGATCCAGCCGTCGGGCAAGATGATGAAGCCGCTGCCCAGGCCTCGGCGGATCTCGGGGCGCATCTGGCGCTGGGGCGTCTGGCGATAGCGTCGGAAGGGCTCGGGGAGGAGCTGCTGGAGGTCCGGGTCGTCCCAGGGCCAAGGGAGGGTTTCGGCGCCCTGCTGAGAGGACTTTGACTCGGTGCCGATGAAGACGATGCTGGGCTGGACGTGCCGGACGACGGCACGAGAGACGCGTGAGAGGGCGTCGACGACCTGGATGTCCTGGGGCAAGGCGGCGATGGCGGTCTCGGGGGTTGCCTGGGGATCCTGCGCGCTCAGGGCGACGCCTGTGCCCCAGGTGAAGAGTCCGAGCGCGAGGGCTGCAACGAGAGCGGCGATCAGGGAAGTCTTAGAGACATGCGTCTTCATCGGATTCACTCCTTGGAGGGTCTGTTTCCCGGCTTTGTTGATTCGGGTTCTGTGTTTTCAAACGTTCGCTGGGAGTTCTCGTCACTTTGCCCGCTTGAGAAGCAGGACGTATTCTGCATTTCCGCCACGTCCGCGCAAGGGGCTACGGAAGCAGCCCTCGATGGAGGCCCCGAGGGCTTTGATCGCATCCTGTGTCTTTTCAAGCACTTGGGGCAGGCACTCGGGGGGGACGACCCCGCGGGCAAGTTGGTCTCGTCGGGCCTCGTACTGGGGTTTAAGGAGGGAGAGGATGAGCCCATCGTCCGTGAGGAGCGTGAGGGCATGTCCGATGAAGCGCTCTTGACGAGTCCAGCCGAGGTCGGCGGTGACGAGGTGGACCGGCTCGTCCAGGCGGACGTGCATCGCGTTGGTGCGTTCCATCACTATCACGCGGGGGTCATTGCGCAGTTTCCAAGCGAGGGTGCCGTAGCTCGTGTCGACCGAGTAGACGCGGGCGACGCCGTGCGCCAGGAGGCAATCCACGAAACCGCCGATATGGCTTCCAAGGTCGCAGGCGGTCTTTCCGGCCACGTCGAGGCGGAAGAAGGCGAGGGCCGCCTCGAGCTTGCGTCCGGCGCGGGTGACGTAGGGTTCGACGGGGGTCATGGGCGGCAGGGGCGTGAATCGTTTTGGAGATCGGCCTCGATGCGCAGGATCTTTTCGACGCGGCGTTTGTGTCGTCCGCCGTCGGGCGGGAGGTCGATCCACTTGCGGACGATCGCGGCGCCCTCATCCTCGGTGAGCACGCGCGCGCCGAGGCAGAGGATGTTGGCGTCGTTGTGGGAGCGGCTGACTTCGGCGGTGAAGAGGTCGTGGACGACGGCGGCGCGCACGCCGGGAAACTTGTTGGCGACGATGGACATCCCGATGCCGGTGCCGCAGATGAGCACGCCGCGGTCCACCTTGCCGGCGGAGACGTCGCGGGCGACCTTTGCGGCGAAGTCGGGGTAGTCCACGGATTCCTCGGAAAAGGCGCCGATGTCGCTGACGTCGTGACCGAGGGAGCGGAGCTCCTCGACGACGCGCTTCTTGAGCATGGGGGAGGCGTGATCCCCGCCGACCGTGATTTTCATGTGCGCGTGATCTCCTCAACGGCTTGGGGGAGGAGCTTCCTGAAGCGGTCCATGAGGCGATGGTAGTCCGGGAGGCTTCCTCCGATCGGGTCCGGGATATCGCCCCCGGTGTCGATCATCCGGGCGGTGCGGCTCGCCTCGGGGAGTCGGGCGAGGACGTTTTCGAGCTCGCGGCGGGTCATGGTGAAGATGACGTCCGCGCGTTTGAGGAGGAGGAGGGAGACTTCCTGTGAGCGATGGGCGGAGAGGTCCAGTCCGGCTTCGCGGGCGACGTCCTCGGCGTATTCGCTGACGCGCATGCCGGGGCTTGCGGCCATCCCGCAGGATTCGACCGTGAAGCCGCGGTCTTCGAGGTCGTCAGGGATGACGCCGAGCCTTGCGGCGAGGAGTTTTCGGAAGAGGGCCGCCGCGAGGGGGCTGCGGCAGGTGTTTCCCTCGCAGACGAAGAGGACGTTGACGTTGACGGTCCTGCGGATCTCGGAGCGCGGGAGGGCGCCTTCGCGGAGGATCTCCCATTGCTCTCCCTCGAAAGCGACGACGGTGGAGGCGCGGCCGACGGCGGCGCGGCCGCCGTCGACGACGCACCGGAGGGCTCCGTCGTAGTAGCGGAGGACCTCTTGCGCGGAGAGGGCCGGAGGCTGGCCGTGGGGGTTTGCGCTGGGGGCGGCGACGCAGACGCCCGAGCGGCGGACGATCGCCGCCGCGGCGGCGTGGTCGGGGACGCGGAAGCCGAGGGTCCCTTCCTTCGGGGAGGGGAGGACGATCGTGAGGGGTCCGGGCCAGTGGACCTCGCAGAGCTTGCGGGCGGTCCTGCCGATCTGGACGTCGAAGCGGTCGAGGTCCTTTGCGTCGGCCAGGAGGACGGTGAAGGGCTGATCGGGGGGGCGTTGTTTGAGCTCGATGAGGCGTTTCATGGCGGCGGGGTTGTCGCGGTCGGCGGCGAGTCCGTAGACGGTGTCGGTGACGAGGGCGATGACGACGCCGCGGGAGAGGGCGAGGCCCGCCTCCTCGACGGTGCGCTCGAAGGCCGCCGCCGAGTCGAGCTTCAACACGGTTGTCTTCATGCTCGTAGACGGAGACTACGCCGAGCGCCCGCCGTGGCCCTTCGCGCGCAGACGGATCTCCTTTGCCTCCATGGGCCTTTCGCAGTGGTGACAGGTGACCGAGAGGGGTTCCTTCTTTCCGACGTGGAAGCGCGTCGGGATGCCGTCGACGTTGGTGATGCACTTCGGGTTGTTGCAGACGATCAGTCCCACGATCTCCTCGGGCATGGTGACCTGGTGTTTCTCGACGATGGTGTAGTCGCGGATGATGTTGACGGTGGCGCCGTGGGCTAAGAGCGCGATGGTGTTCACTTCCTGGTCGCTGAGGAAGCGGTTGGTGATCTTGACGACGCCTTTGCGGCCCAGTCTCTTGGAGGGGAAGTTGACGCCGATGGTGACGAAATCCTCGAAGTGCGCGAGGATCTCGACGACGCGCAGGGTGGTCGAGCTGGGGATGTGGTCGATCACGGTGCCGTCCTTGATGGCCTGAACCTCGATGAGTCCCCGTTCCTTGCTCATTCGATCGCTCCCAGAACCAGTGCGAGGAGGGCCTGCCTGACGGGGATGCCGTTGGCGGCCTGCTGGAAGTAGTAGGCATAAGGGGTGGCGTCGACGGAGGTGTCAACCTCGTCGACGCGGGGGAGGGGGTGGAGGATGCGGAGGTTCTTGCGGACGCCGTCGAACATCTCGGCGCGCAGGACGTAGGCGTGACGCACGCGCTCGTATTCGACGGGGTCGGGGAAGCGTTCCGCCTGGATGCGGGTGGCGTAGAGGATATCGAGTTCGGCGACGATCTCGGCGAGCTCGCGGTGTTCGCTGTAGGCGATTTGGCGTTCGTCGAGGTACGCGAGGTAATGTCGGGGGATGGCCAGCGCCGGGGGGGAGAGGAAGAAGATGCGCGTGTTGAAGTGGGCGAGGGCGATCACGAGGGAGTGGACGGTGCGTCCGTATTTGAGGTCGCCGGCGAAGCAGACGTTGAGGGTTTTCTGGGCGTCGTTGGGGAAGCCCTCCTGGGTCTCCATGATCGTGAAGAGGTCGAGGAAGGTCTGGGTGGGGTGCTGGTTGGCGCCGTCGCCGCCGTTGATGATGGGGACGCGGCTGACCTCGGAGGCGTGTCGGGCGGCGCCCTCGATGGGGTGGCGCATGACGATGGCGTCGGCGTAGTCGTCGACCATGCGGATGGTATCGGCTAAGGTCTCGCCTTTTTTCTGGCTGGAGACGCCCGCATCGGCGAAGCCGACGACGCGGCCGCCGAGCTTGCTCATCGCGCTCTCGAAGGAGAGTCTGGTCCGCGTGGACGGCTCGAAGAAGAGGGAGCCCAGGACCTTTCCGGCGAGGAGGTCGGGCCTTGCGTCTTTCTGCATCGCGCGGGCGCGCTGCATGAGGAAGAGGAGGTCGTCTTTGGAAAAGTCTTTGATGGAGATGATGTGCCTGCCGCGAAAGCCGGGCATGTTGCCCCTCCTACCGTCGTCTTGTGCCTGTCGGAGGCCAAATGGTATCCGTCGCGCACGGTGGTGTCCAAGGAAATCTCCGAAGGCGAAGCGCGGCGGGTGCGAGCGTGACCCGAGGCGGGCTTTCCGCTTGGGGCGGGGGCGTTGCGCAGATATCCTAGCGGAGCCGCACAAGGAGGAAAGCATGCGCAACTTCAGGAACCCGCCGAAGGAATTCCGACCGGCGCCGTTCTGGGCGTGGAACGACGAGCTTGATCCCAAGGAGCTCGTGTGGCAGGTCGGCGAGATGGCGCGGGCGGGATTCGGGGGGTATTTCATGCACGCGCGGGTGGGCTTAGCGACGGCGTTCATGGGTCGGGAGTGGATGGAGGCGATCGGCGCCTGCGTGCGCGCAGGAAAGCGGGCGGGGATGCAGTCGTGGCTCTACGACGAGGACAAGTGGCCCAGCGGGTCAGCGGGCGGGCTCGTGACCAGAGGACACACGGAGCGGGCGGCCAAGCGTCTGGAGGAAGACACGAAGTGGGCGGCGGGGAGGCAGTACGTCGCCTCGTTCGAGTGGGATGAGACGCGCCGGCGGTACCGGCGCTTAGCGGCGGGGGAGTCGGCGCGGGGGACGTTCCTTGGGTACCGGGTCGCGTCGGGGGCCAACCTCGACGAGAGGAACCCGGGGCAGGGGATGAACAATGGGCAGCCCTATAGCGATCTCCTGGACGGGAAGATCGTGGAGGCGTTCCTGCGCATCTCGTACGATCCGTACGCTAGACGCTTCGGGAAATCATTCGGCGAGTTCGTGCCCGGGATTTTCATGGATGAGCCTCACGTTTGGCGATATGGGTCGCTTCCGTGGACGGGCCGCCTCCCGGCGGTCTTCCTGGGTTGGAACGGCTACGACCTCCTTGATCGTCTGCCGGACCTGTATCGCGACGCGCCCGGAGCGGCCAGGACGCGGCACGACTTCTGGCGGACAGTGGGGCGGTTATACCGGGAAGCGTTCAGCCGGAAGGTGTACGAGCGCTGCGAGCGCTTAGGCCTCCAGCTTACCGGGCACTACCTGAGCGAGACGCCATTAGCGGGCCAGGCCCGGTGCTCGGGGGCGGTGATGCCCCACTACCGTCATGAGCACATGCCGGGGATCGATCATCTTGGGCGGCACAACGGCGTCACGATGCACCTGAGGCAGGTCGCCAGCGCCGCCGCTCAGACGGGAAGGCGGCGCGTCCTGTGCGAGATCTTCGGCTGCTCCGGGCATTCGATGACGTTCGAGGATCAGAAGTGGCTGTGCGACCTGCATTTCGCGTGCGGGGTCAACTTCCTCAACCCGCACCTTACGCTCTACACGATGAAGGGGGACGCGAAGCGCGACTATCCCCCCACGCTCTCCTATCACCAGCCCTGGTGGCGGCACTACCGCGGGATGAATGACTACATCGCGCGGTGTTCGGCCGCGGTCTCGACCGGTGTCCCGTGCGCGGAGATCCTGGTCTTGCACCCGATGTCGTCGGTGTGGTGTCACCTGCGGGCGCGGGACGAGGCGCCGGGGGCGAGGAAGATCGACCGGGCGCTGTCGGCGGTCATCCGTCATCTCGAGGCGATCCAGAGGGAGTTCCACTTCGGAGACGAGACGCTCTTGGCGGAGCTTGGTCGCGTGCGCGGGGAGGTCCTGCGGGTGGGAAGGATGTCGTATCGCGCGGTGATCGTCCCCCCCAGCCTCACGTGGAGCTCAACGACGTTGCAGTTCTTGGAGAGGTTCCGCGGGCCGATCCTCTTCGTCGGCGAGATCCCCCGACTTGTGGACGCACGGTCGAGCGAGGCGTGGGGGAAAATGCTTTCGAGAGGGAACGTCCGCCGGATTCGGATGCGGCGCCGCGATATCGAGCAGGCGCTCGATGCGGTCCCGCCGTCGCGGGACGACGCGGGGTGGTGAGTTCGGGAGCGCGCTCGGCCGTACGCTATCACCATCGCAGGAAGGGGGAGACGCACATCTACTTCGTCGCCAACCTGAGCCGGACTCGGTCCGCGGAGGTGAAGCTGCGCCTGGGCGTGACGGGGGATCTTCGGGAGCTTGACGGGCGCACGGGGGAGGAGCGGGCGGTTGGGCGACGGGCGGTTGGACGGGGCGGTGTCGGAGCGCTGACGGTGGTGGAGGCGACGCTGCCGCCCGTGGGGAGCAGGGTATTCGAGGTGCGGCCGGGGGAGCCGGGGAAGGCGGGTCGGGATCGTCTTGGCGACTCAGGGCGCAAGCTCATTCGGGGTCCGTTTCCCTTCGAGCGCACGCATCCGAACGCGGCCACACTGGATTATGCGCGGGTGCAAATCGGCGGGGGACGGCGCTCGGTGAGGCTGGCGCTCTTCCGGGTGCGGGACCGCGTTCACAAGCATTTCGGGTTCGAGGGCGTTCAGGAGGTTCAGCCCTGGGTTCTCAAGGAAAGGGGGTTCGCCGTCCGACGAGAGCGGATAACGCTCCTATACGGCTTTCACGTCACCGATGTTCCGCGCCGGGTCGCCTTCGCGATGGAGTGCTGCGCGCGGTGGCGCCTGTTCGTCAACGGGCGCCGGGTTTCATCGAAGGTGAGCGGGTATTTCGTGGACAAGCAGTTCGGCAGCGTCGACATCACGTCGCACGTTCGGGCAGGGGAGAACGTCGTGAAGGCGGTCGCACTCTACGACTGGGATCTCCCGATCGAGGACGCGTATCTTGTCGGGGACTTTGCGGTCAGGATGACGCGGGGCGGCCGGGGGCTCACGCTCATCCGCGAGGCGCATAGCCTAGCGGTCGGGGACTGGACGGGGCAGGGGTACCCATTCTACAGCGGGAACATGATCTACCGGACGTCTCTGCGCGTGGAGGCGAGGCGGAAGGAGCGATACTTTGTCCGTCTGCGGTTCGCGGGGACCTTGGCGTGCGTGCGTGTGAACGGGAAGTCGTGCGAGGCGGTCCTCTGGGCCCCTTGGGAGAGCGAGATCACAGGGGCGTTGCGTGAGGGCGAAAACGAGCTCGCAATCGAGGTGAGTTCATCGCTGCGAAACACGATGGGGCCGCTTCACAATCGTCTTAACCGCGCTTTAGAGTGGACGGGCCCCGAGCAGTTTCGCGATCGGGCCCAGTGGACGGACGCGTACGAGTTTGAGCCTTACGGGCTGGTGGGGCCGATCGAAGTGATTCGTCGGAGTTCTTGAGCTTATGCACGGAGTGTGCAGGGGCGGCGGCTTTTTTCCTTGACGAAAGAAGTAACGCCTCTAACCTAGTGGGTGGTTTTTCCCTCCTTGAAAAAAGATTCTTCGGCAAGAGTTATGAACCGGATTGAACGTAAGGCCTTGATTATCAGTGAGCTACGTCGAGGGCGATGCTCGAGGTATGACTTGGCGAAGAAACTTTCGTTTTCGCCGGCCACGACGAGTCTCCTTGTGGGGGAGCTTATCTCGCAAGGGTATGTTCGGGAGGCGGGTCAGGCGCAGTCTACGGGCGGGCGTCCGGGGATCCTGTTGGAGCTGGCTGGGGAGGGGAGGATCGCGCTGGGTCTGGATTTCGAGGAGACGCGTCTTACGTGCACCGCGGTTGATTTCCGCGGGGAGCGGATCGCCTCGCGTGGGGCGTTGGTATCCGCCCCGGCGCAGCCGGGACAGATCCTGGACGCTTTCGAGGAGCTCGCCCGGCGGACGCTGGAGGACGCGGGGGGCGGGCGGTTGCGGCTGCTGGGGGTGGGGGTCGCTCTTCCGGGGCTCGTGAGTCATCGGCGGGGTCTAGCCATCTCACATGCGCCGTTTCCGGAGTGGCGGGACGTGCCGGTGCGGGAGGTCCTGGAGTCGCGTCTGGGGGTGCCGGCGTATGTGGAGAAGAACAAGCACACGGCGGCGTTAGCGGAGAGGTGGTTCGGGTGCGCGCGGGATGTCCGGAACTTCGTATGTCTGTCGATCCGCTCGGGGCTGGGGATCGGCGCCTTTATCGACGGGCATCTTTTGAAGGGCGAGGACGAGAACGCCGGGGAGATCGGGCATATCGCGCTCGACGCGGAGGGTCCCCGGTGCAGTTGCGGGGCGACGGGGTGTCTGTGCACCGTCCTTTCGGGACGCGCCATCGTCGAGCGCGCGCGCGAGGAGCTGGAAGGTTTTGTGCCGGGGGCGGACCTGCCGTCCACGCTGGGGGAACTGGTGAGGCTGGCGGGAGGGGGGTCGGAGGAAGCGCGGGAGCTATTTCGCGAGGCGGGGACGTATCTGGGTATCGCGGTGGCGAACGTGATCAACATCTTCAATCCCGCCCTGGTGGTGGTCTCGGGGGATCTTCTGGGCGCGCGCGACATGATGCAGGCGTCGATGGAGGAGGCGATCGCGCGGCGGGCGTTGAGCTATTGTCGCCGGTGCGCGCGCGTGGAGTGGAGCACGCTCGACCGGGAGGCCCCGGCGCTCGGGGCTGCGACGCTTGTGCTGCAGGACATGGTGCGGCATCTTGAGCGCGAGAGAGGTTAAGGGCGCCATTTCTTGATCGGGCTGACGAAGAGTGACGCATCGGAGCGCAGGCGTTTGCAGGGAGCGAGGCGATGAAGCGTGAAGTGGTCTCGAGTGCGGATGCGCCGCGGGCGATCGGCCCGTACAGTCAGGCGATCAAGGCCGGCGGGTTCATTTTCTGCAGCGGGCAGATCGCTCTCGATCTGGCGACGGGGGAGCTCGTAGGCGGTGACGCGGCCGCGCAAGCCCGACGCGTGTTGGTGAACCTGGAGGCGGTTCTTGGCGCGGCGGGGTCGAGCCTTCGGCACGTGGTGAAGACGACGGTATATCTGAGGGATCTCGGCGATTACGCGGCGGTGAACGCCGTGTACGGGGACTTCTTCCCGGAGGCGCCTCCGGCTCGCGCAGCGTTGGCGGCGGCGGGGCTTCCGAAGGGGGCGCTCGTCGAGATCGACGCCATCGCGACGGAGAGGGTCTGATACAATCCCCAAGCCTTCGGGACGTGAGAGAAGGAGAGAAGACGTTGGATAAGATCGCTCTTGTGTGTCCGCGCTGCGGGTTTGCGATCGAGATCTTCACCCAGGAGATGCTGGACGGCAACCCGCAGAAGCGGAAGCGCCACAAGTATCTGATGACGAAGTCGAACATCTGTCCGTCGTGTCTGTCGTCGGGGCGGCTCGAGGAGGTGCGGGGGGAGAAGGCGGTTGCGGCGGAGAAGATCCGCGTGAAGGCCGTGGAGCCGGCGCATGCGGAGGCCGAGGGGAAGCGCGGTGAGACGCCGTTGTGCGACGAGCTCGAGAGAGGGCCGTGGCCCAGCCACGTGACGCAGCTCAAGTCGACGAGCTACACCCTCGGGATGTATGAGGAGGCGCTGCGGCTCGGGCACACGCAGTGGGACTACGGGGGGTATGTGAGCCTCCCGGGGGTGGCGGCCGGGGTGCTCGTGCGGGCGAGCACGCGTCCCGAGATCACGAAGGGGTCGAACTTCATCCGCATCATGGACCCGTGCGGGAACTTTTTCCGGACGGACAAGATGCGGCAGCTCATTGAGATCGCGGAGCGGCGGGCGTACGGGCTCCTGCACATGCTGTCGACGGGCGGGGACCTGGAGCTATTGGGGATCCCGACGCATGAGCTAGCGAGCGTGGTCGAGGAGGTGAACAAGATCGGGTTCGACGTGGGGTCGACGGGGGACGACTTCCGGACAAGCGAGGAGTGCATCGGGCCCGCGAAGTGCGACCTCGCGCTCATCGACACGCTGGGGCTGCGGCAGGCATGGTATGACCGTTTTCTGGACGACATCCAGTACCCTCGTTTCCCGCACAAGATCAAGGTGAAGATCGCGGGATGTCCCAACGACTGCGTGCGGAGCACGCAGAAGGCGGACATCGCGCTCGTGGGGGTTTTCCGGGATTCGCCGCGGATCCTGCCGGAGCGCTTAGCGGCGTGGCGGGGGGCGGGGGGGGACCTGGCGACTGTGTGCGGGCGGTGTCCGGGACGGGCGATGAAGCTCGACGGATCGAAGCTCGCGATCGACGGGGAGGCGTGCATCCACTGCATGAATTGCGCGAACAAGGTGGATGGGATCGTGCCCGGGGAGGATCGGGGGGTCGCGGTCTTGGTGGGGGGGAAGATGCGCGGGAAGTACGGGCCGATGCTGGGACGTCTTGTCGTTCCCTTCCTGCCGGCGCGCCCGCCTGAGTACCGGGAGGTGTTCGATTTCCTTGCGCAGTTGGCGGACGTGTACGACGAGAACGCGCGGAAGAAGGAGCGGTTCGGCGACTTCATCTACCGGATCGGTTTCGACCGGTTCCTGGAGCTGGCGGGGGTGGAGCCGGGTCCGGAGAACATCTCCCAGCCGAGGACGAACCTTTTCATTCACTGGACGCGCGAGGAGCTCGCCGCCGACATCGCTGAAAGGAAAGCCCGATGCCAGGAATAGGCATTCCGCGACTGGAGGAGACGCTTCCGCCCATATGCAAGCGGAACTACGGGAAGTGGATCAATCACGTGCACGTGCGGCCCGGGGTGATCCGGCATGACAGCACGACGGGCGAGTCGTGCTACACGGTGCGGGCCGGGATGCCCACGAACGCGCGCGTGGGGAAGCCGCTGATATTGGCGATCTGCGACCTCGCGGACGAGTTTTCGGAAGGATATTTCCGCGTCACGCAGCGGAACTCCCTTGAGTTCGTCGGGGTGGCGGCGGAGCGCATCGAGGAGCTGATCGGGCGCTTGGCGGAGGCGGGGCTGCCGGTCGGGGGGACGGGGCGGACGCTGCACAACTTCGTCTGCTGCACCGGGTGGATCCACTGCCATTTAGCGGCGAGCGACCCCGCGGCGATCATGAAGGCGCTGGGGGACGAGCTCTACGAGTACTTCACGACCGAGAAGCTCCCGGCGAAGATCAAGATCTCGGGGTCCGGGTGCATCAACAACTGCGGGGAAGGGTCGACGGCGGACATCGGGGTTGTGGCGGTGCATCGGGATTTTCCGCCGGTGAGGGTGGAGAAGCTCAAGGGGTGCGAGCTTCCGCTGGTGGCCGCGGTATGTCCGACGGGGGCGATCAAGCTGCGGGGGAAGGACGAGGTGTCGATCAACGAGGATCTGTGCATCCACTGTCCGGCATGTTCGACGGCATGCGCGGCGATGGCGCCGATCGGGACGGCGGACGGGGACGGGGTGGCAATCGTGGTCGGGGGGAAGGCCTCGAGCTCGGGGGTAGGTCCGCAGGTGGCGAAGGTGGTGATCCCGTATGTGCCGAACCGTCCGCCCCGGTTTCCGGAGATCGTGGATGCGGTGAAGAAGATCCTCGTCGCCTGGGCGAAGGACGCCCATCCCGACGAGCGGATGGCCGACTGGATCGCGCGCATCGGGTGGAAGAACTTCTTCAAGAGGACGGGGATTCCCTTCGATCGGAAGGTGATTGACGGGTATGACGCGCGGTCGCTGGAGTACGCCCGCGGGGGTGCGAGGTTTTAGGGGAAAGGAAGGAACGATGTCCACGGTGGAGTTCAAGGGGAAGACGTACGAGGTCGACGAGGACGGGTTTCTGCAGGAGCCCGAGAAGTGGGGCCCCGAGTTTGCGGAGGCCTTGGCGGGGAGCGAGGGGATCCAAGAGCTAACGGAGGCGCACTGGAAGGTGATCCGGTTTCTGCGCGACTATTATCAGCAGTTCCAGGTTGCGCCGATGATCCGGAAGCTGTCGAAGGAAACGGGGATGAGTCTCAAGGAGATCTACCAGCTTTTCCCCACGGGGCCGGCGAAGGGCGCCTGCAAGCTGGCGGGCCTCGCCAAGCCGACGGGGTGCGTGTAGGGGCTCTAACATGACCAGACACGGTCGCGACGCTTTGAGAGGGAGGAACGCCATGATGGCGTGGAAGGGATTGCGTCCCTTTGGGTTGCGGCGGGACGGCGACTGCTGCCACGTTGCTCCTCGTCACCATATCGGCCTTTTGATATGCCTCCTCGTCGCGCCTTGCTTCAGTCGCCGTCGCGCTCGCAACGCGACTCGCACCTGGTCATATTAGAGCCCCTTAGAGGAGAGGAGTTTCGATGAGCCTAGTCTCCGTGAAACACGAAGGCGGGTGCGTTTTCAGCGTCGAGGCGCGCGGCTATCGGATGGTCGCTGATACGCCTCCCGGATGGCCCGAGTGCTCCAACAAGGGTCCGACGCCGCCGGAGATGCTCGTTGCGAGCCTCGCAACATGTGTAGGAATTTACCTCGCGCGGTACATGCGCGAGGCCAAGCTGCCCTACGAGGGGTTCACGATCGACGCCGCGTACAGCAAGGCGGAGAACCCCGACCGGATCGGGTCGATCGCGATCGATGTGAACCTTCCGGAGGAGCTGCCGGAGGCGCGCAAGAAGGCGCTCATCCGGGTAGCGGAGCACTGCACGGTGCATAACACGCTCCGTCAACCGCCCGAGGTCTCGATCGAGATCAAATAGAGGCAGGTACGATGGCGTTGTCGTTTCTCTTGTACGCGGCGCTGGCGCTCTTCCTTGGCGGAGTGTTCCGACGGGTGGGGCTGTGGATGGGGACGCCCCAGCGCACGAGCGTGGTGCTTACGCCCGCGCCGACGACTAAGGCGGGCGTCCTTGCGCGCGTTGCGGCCAACATCGCGTTTTTCCCGGCGCTCCTGCGGGGGGACCGCGTCCTGTGGGCGCTGGGGGGGCTTTTTCATCTCGCGCTAGCGCTCCTCATCGTCGGGCACGTGTCGGGGATCGCATTGGCGGGGGAGCATTTCACTCTTCTGGGGGCGACGCGCGAGCAGTCGGTCGCGTGGAGCCGGGCGATCGGGCTGGGGGTGGGGTGGGCGTTCTCGCTAGCGCTGGCGGGTCTTTTCGTGCGACGCGTGGCGAGCCCGCGGGTACGCGCCATCACGGGGATCCCGTCGTACGCGATCCTGATACTCATAGGGGCCATCTGCACGACGGGGATGCTGCTGCGCACGCTGCACGTGGACCTAGCGGCCGTCCGGACTTTCGTGGTCGAGGTCGTCACGTTCCGGCTTCGCAGGCTGCCGGTCGACGCGGGGGGGAATCTGCTTCTGATCCACTTCAGCCTCGTGATGGCGCTTCTATCGGTTTTTCCCCATTCGCGGCTTCTCCATGCGTGCGGCGTGCTGGTGAGCCCGACATTAGCGGCGGCGGGTCTAGCGCGCGGGAGTGCGGGGGAGAAGGAGGGGAGGGCGTGAAGGCGCCGAGGCTCAAGGCGGGCGGGTCGGCTGGCGAGGTCCTGCGGCCCGCGAAGAAGAAGGACCTCGAGAAGCTGGGTCTTCCGACCGAGCGTCCCGCCGACTGGAAGGCGGTCGCGCTCGCGAAGCTTGAGGAGCTGGTGCGGACGCGGCGGGGGCTGCGGATCTTCATGGACGACTGCGTGCAGTGCGGGGCGTGCGCGGACAAGTGTCCCTTTTTCCTTGGGACGGGGGATCCCAACAACATGCCCGTGGGGCGGGCGGAGCTTTTCCGCAAGGTATATCGTCGGCACTTCACGGCGTCGGGGAAGCTCTTCAGGGGGCTTGCGGACGCGGAGGAGCTCTCGGAGGAGACACTTCAGACCTGGTATACATATTTCTACCAGTGTTCCGAGTGCCGGCGGTGCGCGGTGTATTGTCCGTATGGAATCGACACGGCGGAGGTGACGCGCGCGGCGCGGGAGGTGCTCGCCTCGGTGGGGCTTGCGCCGCAGTACGTGACGGAAGTCGTCGCGAAGGTCTATGACTTCGGGAACAATCTCGGGATCCCCAAGGCGGCCTGGATCGACTCGTGCCGGTTCCTCGAGGAGGAGATGAAGGAGGAGACGGGCCTTCCCATCCGGATCCCGGTCGACGAGAAGGGGGCGGACGTTCTCCTGGTCCCTCCCTCGGCGGACCTTTTCGCGAACACGAACACGATGATCGGGTATGCGAAGATCTTCCACGCCGCCGGGATCTCGTGGACGACCTCGACCTACGCGAGCGAGGCGGGGAACTTCGGCCTCTTCCTCACGGAGGAGCACCTGCGGCGGTGCGCGCAGCGGATCGTAGATGCGGCGAGGGAACTGGGCGTCGCGCGCATCGTCGCGGGGGAGTGCGGTCACGGGTGGCGTGCGACGGGGACGCTTCTGCGGGACCTGTGCGGGCCGCTGGACTTCCTCGAAGACAAGAATCCCTTGCACATTGTGGAGGTGACGGCGGGTTTTCTCTCGGCGGGCCGAATTCGTCTTGACGCTTCGCGGGGCCGGTCGGGGATCGTCACGTACCACGACCCGTGCAACGTGGCCCGGGCGGGAGGTCTCATCGAGGAGCCCCGGATTTTGCTGCGGTCGGCGGTCCGGAGCTTCGTCGAGATGCCGGCGGACACGATCCGGGAGAGAACGCTATGCTGCGGGGCGGGCGGGGGGCTCCTAGCGGACGAGCTGATGGGGCTGCGGATGAAGGGCGCGCGGGCGCGGGTGGAGGCGTTGCGCGTCACGGGCGCGGGGACGCTGGCGACGATCTGCGCCATCTGCAAGGCGCAGTTCCCGCACGTCTTTTCCCACTACAAGCTGGACGTGGAGGTGGCGGGGGTGACGGATCTCGTGGCGGAGGCGCTTGTGATGGGTTAAGAGCCTATCCGAATCACAGGGCCGTGTGCGCCGCGAGGTCCCGCAGTCGCGGGACGAGCGATCCCGCAAGGCGGGAACGCAACCACCCGCGGCCCGGAGGGTTGGGGCGGCGAGAGGTCGTCTGCGGTGTTGCTCCTCCTCGACGTATCGGTCTTTTGATACGCCTTCGTCGTCGCTCCTTGCATCCGACCTCTCGGCGCTCCCAACGCGCGCGACCCTGTGATTCGGATAGGCTCTAGGGGGACGTCAGCCCACGAGGCCGCCTTTCGCGACGATGCCGGAGAGTTCGCGCTGGAGCGCCTCCGGGTTGTCGCTGTAGGACATGGCGGTTTTTCGGTCCACGAGGTTTCTGCGGACGAGGTCCGCCAGGGACTGATTGAAGTCCTGCATGCCGGTCTCCGAATCGGCGCGGATCGCCTCGGGGAGGTCGCGGTCGCGGGACTCCTGGATGAGCTTGCGCACGGTGGGGGTGGAGAGGAGGATCTCGACCGCGGGCACCATTCCCTTTTCCTTGTTGGTGGAGGGGAGAAGCTTCTGCGATAGGATCGCGCGCATGTTGAAGGCCAGCATGCGTCGGATCTGGGTCTCCCGGTCGGGGGGGAAGAACTCGAGGATACGGCTCATGGTCTGCGCGACGTTGGCGCTGTGGAGGGTGCCGAAGACGAGGTGGCCCGTCTCGGCGGCGGAGAGGCCTGCCTGGAAGGATTCGCTGTCGCGGAGCTCGCCGATCATAATTACGTCGGGGTCCTGCCTGAGTATGTGCTTCAGCGCCTCGCGGAAGCTGGGCACGTCAATGTTGATCTCCCGCTGGTTGATGACGGCTTTATCGTCCTCGTAGACGTATTCTATGGGGTCCTCGATGGTGACGATGCTGCAGCGGCGGTTGCGGTTGATCCATCCGATCATGGCGGCGAGCGTAGTCGATTTGCCGCATCCGGTCGTCCCCGTGACGAGGACGAGTCCCTGGCGGCTGGTAGCGACTTTTTCGATCGCCGACGGGAGGGTAAGGCTCTCGACGGTGGGGATTTCGGTCTGGACACGGCGCGCGACCACGGTGATTCGGCCCCTCTGGCGGTAGACGTTGACGCGGAAGCGTTCGCGGTTTTCGATCTCGTAGGCGAAGTCGAGGTCGCCGGCGGCCTGGAACTCCTTCTTTTGCGCGTCGTTCAGGATCTCGTAGACGATGGAGCGGACCTCCTCGTCGGAGAGGGGCGTGGCCTGGGTCGAGCGCAGGTCCTCGCCGACACGCATCATGGGTGGGAGTCCGACCTTCACGTGGAGGGTGGCGGCGCGCAGCTTCTTCATGCTGCGGAAGTAGGTGACGATCCTGGGCTCTTCGGCCATGAGGGCGCCCTCCGAAAGGGGGAAGACCTTTCCCTACATCTCCCAGACACCGACGTGCAGGGGGAAATCGAGGGCGAAGGCGCGCACCTTCTTCTGGACCGACGCGATGAAGGCGGGTTCGTCCTTGCGCTCGATGACGGAGTGGATCCAGTCCGCGATGCGGGCCATGTCGTCCTGCGTCATGCCTCGGGTGGTCAGCGCGGCGGCCCCGATGCGGACGCCGCTGGTCTCCTTGGGAGGCCGGGTGTCGTAGGGGATGAGGTTCTTGTTCACGGTGACGCCGGCTTGTCCGAGGGCCCACTCGACCTCTTTGCCGGTGAGCCCTTTGGCGCCGACATCCAGGGTGAAGAGGTGGTTGTCGGTGCCGCCCGAGACGATGCGATAGCCGCGCTGCTGGAAGGCGCGGCACAGGGCGGCAGTATTCTTTCGCACCTGGGCGGAGTATTTTTTGAAGTTCGGGTGCATGGCTTCCTTGAGTGCGACCGCCTTTGCGGCGATCGCGTGCATGAGGGGACCGCCCTGGAGACCCGGGAAGATCTGCGCGTCGATGGACTTGGCGAAGTCTTCGCGGCAGAGGATGAGTCCGCCGCGCGGCCCGCGAAGGGTCTTGTGGGTGGTTCCGCTGACGAAGTGGGCGTAGGGGACGGGGGAGGGATGTTCGCCGGCGGCGATGAGTCCGGCGATGTGGGCCATGTCGACCATGAGGAAGGCGTCCACCTCGTCGGCGATTTCGCGGAAGCGGGGGAAGTCGAGGGTTCGGGAGTAGTTGCTGGCGCCCGCGACGATGAGCTTGGGGCGGCAGCGGCGGGCGGTCTGGGCGACGTCGTCCATGTCGAGGACCTCGGTGTCGCGTCGCACGCCGTAGTGATGGATCTCGAAGAGGCGTCCGGAGAAGTTGTGCGCGAGCCCGTGGGTGAGGTGGCCGCCGTGCGAGAGCTCCATCGAGAGGATGCGGTCGCCCGGCGAGAGCACGCTGAAGTAGACGGCCATGTTCGCCTGGCTGCCGGCGTGCGGCTGGACGTTGGCGTGCTGGGCGTTGAAGAGCTCCTTGGCGCGTTGGACGGCGGCGCGCTCGACGATGTCGACCTTCTCGCAGCCGCCGTACCAGCGGGCGCCGGCGTAGCCCTCGGCGTACTTGTTCGTGAGGAGGGAGCCCTGGGCCTCGAGGACGGCCGAGGAGACGAAGTTCTCGCTGGCGATGAGCTCGAGGCACGATCGCTCGCGCTCTTCCTCCGCGCGGATCGCCGCGTGGATCTCCTGGTCCATCCGGGCAAGCCGACCCGTGCGGGTCTCAGGCACTTGCTCGGTCACGTCCGTTTTTTCCGCCTCGCGCACGCAGGTATGCCTCCATAAACGCGTCCAATTCACCGTCGAGGACCTTCACCACGTCGCTGGTCTGGTATTCCGTGCGATGGTCTTTCACGAGCTGATAGGGCTGGAGGACGTAGGAGCGGATCTGGTTCCCCCACGCGATCTCGCCCTTCTCGTCGTATTTTTTAGCGAGCTCCGCCTCGCGCTCCATGGCCCTACGGCGCTGGAGCTTGGCGACGAGCATGCGCATGGCGACCTTTCGGTTTTTGTGCTGGCTGCGCTCGTTCTGGCAGGCGACGACGATGCCGGTCGGGAGGTGGGTGATTCGCACGGCGCTCGAGGTCTTGTTTACGTGCTGGCCGCCGGCTCCGGAGGAGCGATAGGTATCGATGCGGAGGTCGCCGGGCGGGGGCTCCTCGATCTCCTGCTCCTCGATTTCGGGGAGGGCATCGACGCTGGCGAAGGAGGTGTGACGGCGCTTGTTGGAGTCGAAGGGGGAGATACGGACGAGGCGGTGGACGCCGATCTCGCTTGCCAGGTATCCGTAGGCGAGGTGTCCCTTGAGGATGGCGGTGACGCTGCGCAGTCCGGCCTCCTCGCCCTCGACGCTGTCGAGGATCTCGGAGGCGTAGCCGTTGCGCTCGGCCCAGCGCAGGTACATACGAAGGAGCATGGCGGCCCAGTCGCAGCTTTCGGTGCCGCCGGCGCCGGCGTGGATCGAGAGGTAGGCGTTCGCGGCGTCGTGGGGGCCGGCGAAGAGGGCGCAGAGTTCGAAGCGCCTGAGGTCGCGGGCGAGCGCCTCGAGGGCGTGTTGGCCTTCCTGGCGGGTTACCTCGTCGTGGGCCTCCTCGGCGAGCTCCAGCAGGATAGAGGCTTCCGAAAGGTTTTCCTCGAGCTTTACGAAGGGTTCCGTGATCCCCTTGAGCTCCTTGAGATTTGCGATCACTTTCTGCGCGTCGGGGTCCTTCCAGAAGTCCCCCTTGCTCATCCGTTCCTCGATCTCTTTGATACGGACGCCTTTGCTGGCGATGTCAAAGAGAGTCTCGCAGGTTGATGAGGGCCCTGTAGAACTCCTCCAGGCTTCGTTTTGCTTCGCCCGTGACTGCCATCCGATTTTCTCCTCTTCGGGTTTGCCGACTTTGCATTATACCGGTCGGCCGTCGGCAGCGTCAATGGCGGGAAGCGGGGGCGGAGGATTCCTTCGTCCCGGAATTCTGTTGCAGTCCGCCAGGATTGCTGTAGAGAAGAGGCCGGTTGATTCGGAATCGCAGTCTTGACGCATTCATTATCCATGTATGGCGACACGTTTCTGGAGCATCTTGCCCATCCTCGCAACTACGGCGAGATGAAGGATGCGGACGGCGTGGGCATCGTGACCTCCTCTCGCTGCGGGGAGGAGTTGCGGCTGTACATCCGGGTGTCGGGGGATCGCATCAGCGAGATCTCGTTTCTCTCGCAGGGGTGCGGGGCGACGCTGGCGTCGACGAGCGTCGCGACGGAGATGATGAAGGGCAAGGCGCTGGAGGCGGCCATGGAGATCAGCGCGAAGCAGATCGAGAGCGCGTGCGGGGGGCTTCCGACCGACAAGGTCTACTGCGCGGTGCTGGCGCAGGACGCGCTGCACGCGGCCGTGCAGGACTACCGCGAACGGTCGGGGCTGCCGCGCTGACAGCCCCCTTTTCGTTTGACAGGTTTCCTCTCCGGGGATAGCTTCAAGGATCGTCCCGCGGAGAGGTGTCCGAGTGGCCGAAGGAGCAGCGTTGGAAACGCTGTGTGCGGCTTGTCCGCACCGCGGGTTCGAATCCCGCCCTCTCCGCCAGTGACTTGGACACTCGGTGTCCAGGGAGTTGATGCGTCACGTCGGGGTTCGGGGGTCGCGCCAATGTGCAAGTAGTCAAGGCCGGGACCTCGCGTCCCTTTTCTCCGGCGGCAGGTGGCGGGCTGTGGTGCGAGGGTCGGAGGGTCTCGTGGGTACCAGCGGCGGCGGGGGAGCGACCTCACGGGAGGGGTGGCGAAGTGGGTAAAGGAGATGTCCCATGAAGACGGTGCGTCGGGGGCGTTTGACCCTGGGCTTCTGTCCGATCGGGAAGTTCGTGTTCAGCCATGAGGACGCCCTTCGCTACAAGGGGCTGCTTGAGGTCAAGCTAAGGGAGTGGGAGATCGACTACGTCGGCATCGATGGGGTCGTGCGGGACGGCATGGTGAGGGGACTTGAGGACGTCGAGCCGGTCGTCCGTCATCTCAAGGCGAAGGGGGTCGACGGTGTGTTCCTGCCCCACTGCAACTTTGGAACCGAGCATGCGACGGGGCTGATCGGGAGGGACTTGGGAGTTCCGGTCCTCCTGTGGGGGCCGCGCGACGAGGGGCCGCTGCCGGACGGCACGCGCCTGCGTGATTCTCTGTGCGGCCTCTTCGCATCGAGCAAGGTTCTGCACAAGCTCGGCGTGCCCTTCACGTACATCGAGAATTGCCGACTGGACGATCTTCTCTTCGAGAACGGCCTCAAGGATTTCGTTCGCGTCATGTCCGTTGTGAAGGGTTTCCGCAAGATGCGGATCGGCCAGATCGGCCAGCGCATCGATTTCTTCTGGACGACGATCGTGGACGAAAGCGATCTCTTGTCGCGATGGGGGATCAACGTGCTCCAGATCGACATGGTGTCGGTGATCCGCAGCGTGAAGGCGCGGGCACAGCGGGAGAGAGGGCGCTACCTGGAGGAGCTGGATGAGCTCTCCAGGGAGATCGCGTTCGAGGGTTTCGCCGACAGGACGCCTATCGTGAACGTTCTCGCCCTTCGAGATGAGATGCTCGAGTTGGCCGAGAGGCACGAGCTGGATGCCTTCGCCGTTCAATCCTTCATGTCGATCTGCGAGGAGCTCGGGGCGATGGTCGAGTTGGCGTTGACGCTTGTGAGCGAGGCGGGGTATCCGGTCGCCTGCGAGACCGATATTCACGGAGCTATCAGCTGCGTGCTCCTCGCGCGGGCGAGCCTCGATGCCGAGCCTACGTTCCTCGCCGACTTCACGATCCGGCACCCCGAGGACGATAACGGGATTCTTCTCTGGCATTGCGGTTTCCCGCTTTCTCTCCGAAGGAAGGGCGCTCCCGGGAAGATCGGGACCCACTGGATCCTCCCCGGCATTCCCTCGGGGTCGTGTCATTGGGAGCTTCGGGAGGGAGATATCACGGTGGCAAGGTTCGACGGTGACAGGGGCGAGTATCGGCTGGCCGCCGGCGAGGGACGCACGATGTCGGGTCCTCCTACGCAGAACTCCTACGTCTGGATGAAGGTGGATAACTGGACGCGCTGGGAGCGAAAGTTGATCGAGGGGCCGTACATTCACCACGTAGGTGCGGTGTACGGGCGGCACGCGTCCGTCCTGATGGAGACATGCAAGTACGTTCCGGGGCTCAAGGGGGAGCTCCTGGACTCGTGAGCGCGGCAAGGGGAGAGCGTGTCAGATCTCGCATATCTTCTTCTTGTCTTCTTGGATGAACTCCAGCGAACTTTGACCCACGATCCTTATGGTGAAGGCGCACTGCGGAGATGGCCATGATTATCGACGCGCACATCCACTATCTCGTGCGGGACGGTTTTGTCGACGACACGCTGCAGGCGATGGACGAGGCGGGGGTGGCGATCTCCGCGCTCGCGGCGCTGTGGCCGGCGGACTTCCTGAATCACCGCACGGGGGGGAACCGCGAGGTGCTGCGGGCCGTGAGGCGGCACCCGGACCGCTTCGTGGGACTGGCCTACATCGACCCGCGGGAGAGGAAGGCGATCGAGCGGGTGCGAGAGGCGGTCGATCGGGGCTTCCGGGGTTTCAAGCTCTTTCCGCCCGCGGGGTATCGCGTGGACGAGGGGCGTTTCGCCGGGGTATTCGAGGCGATCGGGCGCACAGGCCTGCCGGTGCTCGTGCATTGCGGGCTGACAAACCTCACGTACGCCCGCCGCAGGAGACAACTCCCGGTGAACTCCGCGCTAGCGGACCCGGTCTTCCTCGATCCGCTGACGAGGCTCTACCCGAAGACCGCGTTCATCGTCGCGCACATGGGGTTTCCCCATCTCATGGAGGCGTGGGCGCTGGCGATGGCCAACGGGAACGTGATCCTGGACACGGCGGGGGCCCGGGTGTGGCCGTGGTGCTGGGTGGACGTCTATAACCGTCTGGGAAGGCCCGTCCCAATCGACTGGGACCGGGTCTGGTGGGGGACGGACAACTGCATGTCGTCGAAGGAGGGTCTGGCGTTCGCGAGGAGGCGCCTACGGGAGGCGGGCTGTCCGAAGGCGAAGATCGCGTCCGTCTTAGGGGGGTGCGCTCGACGGGTTCTCAAGCTTGGGTGACCGCCGGGCGTCGCAGCCGGCCCGTCAGAGCTCCGTGAGCACTCGGCTCCATGCTTTCTTTTTCTCCGCGGCGCTGAGGGTCGTCCTTCCGTAGTGCATAAGGAACCGGTTGCGGTTGAGCCAGGGCCCCTCTGCGAAGAGGCCTTTCCCACGGTGTCTGCGCACGAGGGCCCGGTCCTTTTCGATGGCGTTTTCGAGCGCGCGGCGGTCGCGCGCCCGTTCGGCCTCGTGGAGTTCGAGCGCGAAGGCCAGGTGTTCGAGGGCGATGCTTATCCTGCGGATGAGCTCGCGCCGGTTCGCGGAAAGCGCGGGCGTCCGGCGGGCGTCCGCGAGGAGCGACCGACATCGCGCTAGAAGCTCGCGTCCCGTCTCAAGCTCTCCTGCGGTCGGGATTCTGTCTCCGAAGAGCCTGACGGAGCCGGTGGCGAGTTTCTCGAGCGTCCAGAAGTACTTTTCCATCAGGCCGGCAGGCGGCCCGAAGCGGTGCCGGCAGTAGTCGGCGATCACTTGGCTCACGTCGCGGGTCACGTCCTCGCCGAGCTTGGCGACGAGGTAGAGCTGGAGCTCGTAGGTGAGCCAGTCCCCCGGCTCGGCGAACCCGCCGATCCCGCGGATTCCCCGGTCGTATAGGTATCGGAAATCGCTCCAGAGGACGTTGGGGAGGACGACGGGCCGGCTCTGCCACATGTAACGGCGGTAGTACATGAAATAGGTCAGCGGTCCTTTGTGGCGGGCGGTCCATTCGTGGAGGGGCGCGAGGCGATGTCCCTCCTCATGCATCCCGGGGTCGAAGATGGGTCCGCGGTGGTTCTGGTAGTAGAAGTCCACGCCTACGATGACGTCGGGGTCGTAGTCGAAGTCCTCGGGGTACTCTTCGCTCTGGTCGTAGGTGAGCACGGAGAGGGTGACGGGGATCTTTCTGCGGGCGAGCTCGCGCTTGACCGCGTGGGTGACGAGGCCCTGTCTTCGGGAGGGGGACCCCAGGGCGAGGGACTCGGGGGATTCGCCCCATCGCACGATGTCGGGCGGCCAGAGGCTCAAGATGTGGATCTCCGGGTGGTCCTCGAGGTAGTCGGCCACGGCGCGGACGAAGGTGCGCATTGCCCGGGGGTTGGCGGTTTCGAAGACGTGGTGGGGATTGCGGCTGCGTTTTCCGTCGATGAGGGCGAACCACTCGGGGTGTTTGTCGAAGAACTCGTCGGGATGGAGGAAGTTTTCGTACCCGTGTCCGCCGACGGTGAGGATAAGACCTCGCTTGCGGATCTCTAGCACGAGCGGGGCGCGGATGTCCTCCCAGCGGAATCGTCCGGAGTGCTGGTAGTCGATCGGGGCGTGGAAGACGTTGGCACGGATCTTCGCCATCCAATCGAGCATCGCGATCACGCGCGCGGTCGTGTGCGTCCGGCATTCCTCGATGAGCACCTCCCGGTAGAGGAGGCTGGGGCGGAATACGCGTCTCCCGAGGGAGACCTCAAGCCGCCGGAGCCTTGGGACGCGCTCGGAGCCGATCGGTCGATAGGCATCGAGTTTCGGCGCGAACCAGCGGCATCCGAGCTCCTCGAGGAAGGCATAGACGGCGTATAGCGCGGCGCGGGGCGAGCCCCCGCGCAGGTGGAGGCCGTCGGGTTTCGCCTCGATCACGTAGGTCTCGTCCTCCGGGCGGACCGGGACTCGCACGAGAGGACTCCGGCGCAGGGCGCGGACGTGGATCGCGCCCTTGACCTTTCCCTTTCTGCGTATGAGCGAGAGCCGCCGGCCCGTCATCTTTGCGAGGTATCGTTGGAGCTCCTCGGCGGCGAAGCGCTCGGTCTGGCAGGCCTTGGGATGGATGACGATGGTTTGCTTCAGGGGGACCGTGCGTCTCATCGTGTCGCTCATGCAGGTGTTCCCTTTCCGATCTGCGGATGCTGTCTTGTCATACTGGCGGTCCTGGTCTTTCGAATCAAGGGGAATCGGGAACTTGGGCATGCCCGGCGAGGTCCCGCTTGCCGGCAACCGCCCGCAGGGAGGCCTCCTAGACTTGGTCTAAACTCCGCGCTTGGGCCCGGTCGAAGAAAGCACAGGCGGGAGCGTTTCCGTCCGGCTGGATTCCCGTGTCTGGCTGGGAAGAGAGAGAGACGGTGTCAGCTCAGGATGAGCAGTTTATCGAGTGGTTTCTCGACGAGGACGACTCCGTCGAGGAGGTCGCCGGCGAGGAAGCGTCGTCGGAATGGGATACCGGCACGCGCACGCGTCCGCGGTGCGTGTCGTTCGCCCCGCAGGGAAGGTCCCGCGCGGCGGGGGGGTTTCCGTTCTGGGTGCCTGTCGCCGTCCTCCTGGGCGCTCTGGTTGGGGTGATCGCGGCGGGGCGGTTTGCGCTTGTGCCTCTTTGGCTGGCGTTCGCGGCGCTGTGTCTTCTGGTGCGAGAGGTTTTTCTCTCGCGGGGCGGGCGAACGACGAGCGCGCTCCCGGCCGGGTTGGGCGCTGCGGAGCCCGCGCGTTTCGAGGAGCCGCCTGTCGGTGCGGGGGGCTTGAGACCTCCGGAGCGACCGGGGGGCTTGAGCTTCGAGCCTCTCATGCGCAGCGGCATCCCGCGGCGCGATCAGGAGCCGCTTTCCTGCATCCTTGTGGAGGAGAGCGACTCTCCGGGCTATCGCAACGCCTGGGTGATCTTCACGGCGCTCGCGGTTAATCGGAGCGACCGACCGTTGACCGTGGTGTGCGACGACATGGAGTTGTGGTGGTCCGGGCGGCGGCTGGCGCTAGCGCCCATCGACCGCGTGTGCTGGCGGATCGGTCCCTATGAGGCGGCGAAGGTGAGCGCGGTCTCGCGCGTCTGGACGGACGAGAACCCGAAGATTCTCCACGCGACCGCGAGCGAGCTCCGGGTGCATCTCGACTGTCGAACGACGGGGATTCCCATCGAGATCAGCCTGCGTCCGCGGGTGTGGACGAGCGCGCTGCGTCCGGCGTTTTCGGACGACGGGCCGATCCACCTGGTGCCGGGGCCGATCGGCGCGCGACGGGCCGTGCGCGCGGCGGTATGAAGGGGGCCGGGGGCTCCGGCTCGGCGAAGACTGGGTGGGGTCGAGGCGACTGAGAGGTGGACGGCTTTCAGCCCGTGATTTCGCGGCGGATTTCGCGGATTCGCGGCAGGTTGTCCAGAAAACAGTCGAAGATGTCCTCGTCGAAGTGCGCGCTCCGGCCTTCGGTCATGAGGGCCATCGCTTTCTCCTCCGGGACGGCCTCCCGATAGACCCGCTTGTGGACGAGGGCGTCGTAGACGTCGAGGATAGCGACGATTCGGGCCATTTCGGGGATGTCGTTGCGGGTAAGGCCCTGGGGGTAGCCTGTGCCGTCGGACTTCTCGTGGTGCCAGAGGGCGATATCGTGAGAGGCGATGACGAGGGGGACGGAGGAGCCCTCCAGGATCCGTCCGCCGATCGTGGTATGGGTTTTCATGATCTTCGTTTCCTCATCCGTGAGGCTCCCGGGTTTGAGGAGGATCGCGTCGGGGACCCCGACTTTTCCGACGTCGTGGATGGGGGCGGAGAGGCGCAGGAGCTCCACGTACTCCGGGGGGCGGCCCATCTGCTGGGCGAGCGCTTCCGCGTAGAGGCCGATCCGGCGGATGTGCGCCCCCGTCTCGTCGTGACGGTATTCCTGGGCGGCCATGAGCCTGAGCGCGATCTCTTCGCGGGAGGCGCGCACGTCCTCCGTCTGTTCGCGGACTTTCTCTTCGAGGCGCTGTTCGTATTCGCGGCTGGAGACGAGGAGGCGGTGCCGCTCGAGCGCGTTCACGACGCTGATGACGACCTCGTTCTGCTCGAAGGGTTTGATGACGTAGCCGTAGGCGCCGAGCTCGAGGGCCCGGATGGCGGTCTTGCGGTCGTCGACGCCCGTGACCATGACGACGGGAACGTCGGAGTGGTGCTCCCGGGCCATTGTGAGGAGCTGGATGCCCGACTTTCCGGGCATCATGATGTCGGTCACGATGAGGGAGAAGCCGTTCTTTTCGAGGAGGTCCCATCCCTCGTCGACGGTGGCGGCGGTGTGGCATTCATGGCCTTCCGCGCCGAGCCATCGCGAGAGGATCTCCCGGATATAGGGCTCGTCGTCGACGATAAGGATCTTGACGGCGTTCTGGGGGGCCATGGGTGAACCTTTCCTCAAAGCTCAGGGGCGTCGAGGACGTCCCTCACCTTCCGCGCGAGGGCGTCCGGATCGAAAGGTTTCTGGATGAAGGGCATGCCGGCCTCGAGGACGCCGTGGTGGACGATCGTGTTGTCGGTGTAGCCGGACATGTAGAGGACCGGCAGCGAGGGATGCCGTGCGAGGAGGCGGCGGTGGAGGTCCTTTCCGCTTTCGCCCGGGAGGACGACGTCCGTTAGAAGGAGATGTATAGCGGCGGGGCTCGTTTCGAGGAGGGCCTCGGCTTCCGCGGGGGAGCCGCAGGCGAGGACCGCGTAGCCCCGTTCCGCCAGGACCCGCTCGACGAGGGCGCGGACGGATTCCTCGTCCTCAACGACGAGGACGGTCTCGGTGCCGGTCGGGGCGGCGCCGGGTCCCTTTTCGCCGAGCGTTTGAGCGGGGGCGTAGACGCGGGGGAAATAGACCTTGAAGGTTGTGCCCTTGTTGACTTCGCTGTAGACGTAGATGCTTCCGCCGTGCTGTTTCGCGATCCCGTATACGGTCGCCAGGCCCAGTCCCGTGCCCTTCCCTTTTTCCTTTGTGGTGAAGAACGGCTCGAAGATTCGGCGGCGGGTCGTCTCGTCCATGCCGCAGCCGGTGTCGCTGACGGCGAGCATGATGTGGGGGCCGGGGGTGACGCCGAAGTGGCGGCCGGCGTAATCGCGGTCGAGAACGACGTTTGAAGTCTCGATGGTGAGTTTTCCTCCCTCGGGCATGGCGTCGCGGGCGTTGACGGCGAGGTTCAGGAGGATCTGCTCGATCTGGCCCGCCTCGGCGCGGATGTTGCCGAGGTCGGGTGCGCCGCGGAACACGAGCTCGACGTCTTCGCCGATCATGCGCTGGAGCATCTTCGCCGCGTCGGCGACGAGGGAGTTGAGATTGAACACCACGGGCTGGATGGGCTGTCGGCGGCTGAAGGCGAGGAGCTGGCGGGTGAGGTCGGCGGCGCGGGTGGACAGCTCCCGGATCTGGGTGAGGTCGTTTTCGAGGGTCTGCTGGCCCTTGACCTGCGTCAGAAGGAGCTGGGCGTAGCCGAGGATCCCGGTGAGGAGGTTATTGAAGTCATGGGCGACGCCTCCGGCCAGTCTCCCGATGGATTCGAGTTTCGCGGTCTCCCGCATCTGCTCCTCCATGGCGAGTCTTTCGGTGATGTCTTCGACGAGCTCGATCGCCCCGATGACGCTGCCGCTTGAGTCGCGGACGGGAGAGGAGACGACGCGGAAATGGATCACGCGATTGCCGGCGGGGGTGTCGGTGACGGCCTCGTGGACTTCCCCGTCGGTGAAGGTCTTGAGGACCGGACAGTATTCGCAGGGGGTCTCGCGGGGGGGATCGTTGTAGTTTCGGTAGCAGATCACGCCCTTTCCGGGGCGCACGTCGGGAAACCACCGACGTATCTGGCGATTGAGTTCCAGGATTTCCATGTTGCGTCCGATGAGGGAGACGCCGATCTGGATGTTCTCCACCATCGACTGGTACTTCTCGCGGGATTCCGCGAGGGCGGCCTCGGCCCGCTTGCGCTCGGTGGTGTCGAGCGACAGCATGAAGATCCCTTCGGGCACGGGCACGACGCCGAGCTCGAACCAGCCCCTGGCGCCGTCGGGATAGAGGAATTCATTCTCCAAGTGCGTGGGAAGCTTCTGTTCCATGCATCGCTTGAGGGCGGCGAACATCTCGGTGGTTTCGATGCCGGGGTAGACTTCCATCATGCTCCGTCCCACGAGGTCCTCTTTTGCGCGACGGCCGTGGCTGGCGGCGACCTCATTGACATAGAGGTAGCGCCAGTCGAATCCGATGATCTGGCAGCCTTCCATCATGCTGTCCAGGGTGCTCTTGAATCGCTCTTCCCGTTTGCCGAGCTCCCCGAGCGTGCTCTCAAGCTCCCGGCGGCTCCGCAGGGCCATGATCCCGTATGTGAGGTCGTCGGCGAGCTCCGAGAGGAGCTTCGTCTCGTCGTCGTCGAAGCGATCGGGCTCGCCGGCGTAGATACTGAGGGCGCCGAGCGTGTCTCCTTTTGTCGTGAGAGGGAGCGCGATGGACGAGGCATAGCCTCTCTGTATCGCGCTCTGGCGCCAGGGGATGCACGCCGGGTCGGTGGGGATGTCTCGGCAGACGACGAGCCGTCCGGTGCGGATGGCCGTGCCGGCGGGGCCCGCCCCCCGATCGGTGTCGGCCCAGGTCATGTCCGTGTTTTCCAGGTAACCGTTCTCGCAGCCGCTCCACGCGACGGGGCGGACGGTTTTGCGGGGGTCGTGCTCGGCGAAGCCGATCCACGCAAGGCGGTATCCGCCGACCTCGCAAAGGATGCGGCAGACCTCCCGGAGGAGCGTCGGCTCGTCGGTGATCCGGACGAGGGCTTGGTTGCTGTCGCTCAAGACCTGGTAGGCGCGGTTTGCCCGGCGGAGGGCTTTGTCCGCGGTCCGGTGCTCGGTCACGTCGCGCCCGTAGAGGTTGACGTAGCCCTCCTCCGGGATGAGCGCGCAGAAGAAGGAGAAGATTCGGCCGTCGGAAGTCACGTCGACTTCTCGGTTCGCGCCTGCGGCGAAGACGTCGGAGACGTTGCGGGCGAGCTCGCCCTTGAGGGTCGCGCCGACGGCGGCGCCGAGCCGATGAAGGATCGTTTCGCCCGTGCGATTCGCATAGAGGACCACCCCCTCACGCGAGACCCGCAGCATGGGGTTGGGGTTTTCGGCGGGGAAGCGGGCCAAGCGCTCGATCTCCTTTTCCGCTTCGGCGCGCCGGGCGATCTCATCCTGGAGTTCTTTCGTCCGTCGGACCACAAGGCTGTTGAGAGTCCTCGTCCAGAGGATGGCGGCCGTGGCGAAGAAGATGACAAGTGAAATGACGACCGTGACGCCGGCGTACTTGAGGACGATGCCGAGGGGAAGATGACCGGGCTCAGCGACTTCGAACCACCGACGGTAGATCTTATCATACTCGCCCGAGGTGGAGACGATCCCGAGGCCTTCGCTCAGGGTCGCCAAGAGCGCCGAGTCGCCTTTCCTCACCGCGTAGCAGGCGTCCGAGGGGCCGATGGTGGGCCCGTCCATCACGACGTTATCAAGCTCGAGTTCTCTCGCCAGCCGGAGTCCCGGGAGTCTCGCGACAATGGCACAGTCATGTTTGCCGCTCGAGATGAGCCCGAGGGCTTCTGCGTTCGAATCCACAAGGATGGGCGTTTCGGAAAGGCCCTTGTCGAGGACTAACTGCTGCATGGCGCTGCCGCGCCTGATGACGATCTCTTTTCCCCGCAAGTCGTCGATGGACTGGATGGGTCGGTTCCCTTGGCGCACGAAGATGGCGTGCAAGATGACGAGGTGAGGACGGGAGAAATCGAAGAGCTTGTCGCGCTCGGGGGAGCGGATGAGGCCCTGGATGGCGTCGATCCGCCCGGAACGCAGCGCGTCCCCAAGCTCCACCCGGGGCAAGAACACGATCTGCGCTTCGAACCCCATGGCGTGGGCGATGGCGCGGGTGAGCTCCACGGTGGCGCCGGCGGGCGTGTCGTGCTCATCCAGAAACTCATACGGGGGGATGTCGCTGTCGCCCCCGACGATGATGTGCCGTTTCGGGGTGGGGGGCTCCTGAGCGGGGGCGCGGACAGGCCATGCAGCAAGGAGCGCCGAGAGACACAGGAGGAACGAGACCCCGCGGACCTGCGAGGGGGAGAAGATCTTGCGATCGTGTCGGGCCATGGAAGAGGGCCTTTTCGTGGAGTTGACGGTTCCCGAGCGCGGCGGATCGCGTTCAGGCATCCAGGACATCGCGCACCTTCCGTGCGAGGGCGTCGGGGTCAAAGGGCTTCTGGACGAACGGTGTGCCCGGGTCGAGGACGCTGTGGTGCACAATGGAATTATCGGTGTAGCCGGACATGTACAGCACGCGAATCGCCGGCCTGTTCTTGTGCAGATGTTCATAGAGGTCCTTCCCGCTCTTGCCCGGAAGGACGACGTCGGTGAGGAGGAGGTGGATGTCGTCCGCGAGGCTGCCGAGCAGCGTCTCGGCCTCTTTCGGGGAGCCGGCGGAGAGCACCTTGTAGCCTTGTGCCGTGAGCACGCGCTCGACGAGGGTCCGCACGGCCGATTCGTCCTCGACGACGAGGATGGTCTCGGCGCCGCCCGTGGGAGCGGCCGGTTTGTCCTTGTGGGGTTTCTCCGCCCGGACGTCCACGCGTGGGAGGTAGACCTTGAAGGTGGAGCCTTTTCCGGGCTCGCTGTAGACCCAGATGTTCCCGCCGTGCTGTTTGACGATGCCGTAGACCGTGGCAAGCCCCAGGCCCGTCCCCTTCCCCTGCTCCTTTGTGGTGAAGAACGGCTCAAAGAGGCGCTCGCGGGTGGCCTGGTCCATGCCGAACCCGGTGTCGCTGACGGCGAGCATCACGTATGGTCCGGGTTTTGTCGCCGCGTGCCGGCCGGCGTAGGAGGCATCCAGGGTGACGTTTTGGGTTTCGATGGTGAGTTTTCCGCCTTTGGGCATTGCGTCCCTAGCGTTCACGGCGAGGTTCATGAGGACCTGCTCGATTTGTCCCGGATCGGCGCGGACGTTCCCGAGGTCGGCCGCCGGCAGGAAGACGAGATCGATGGCCTCCTCGATAAGGCGCTGGAGCATTTTCGTCATGTCGGCGACGAGGGAATTGATGTTGAGGACGACCGGCTCTATGGTCTGTCGGCGGCTGAAGGCGAGGAGCTGACGCGTGAGGTTCGCGGCCCGCGTCCCGAGCTCCCGGATCTGGGTTACGTCCCGAAGGAGCGGCGGGTCGTCCTTGACGCGGGCCTGGAGGAACTCGGCGTAGCCGAGGATGCCCGTGAGAAGGTTGTTGAAGTCGTGGGCGACCCCTCCGGCGAGCTTTCCGATGGACTCGAGCTTGGCGGACTGATGCAACTGCTCCTGGAGGGTGAGCTTTTCGGTGATGTCCTCGTGCATGACGATGGCGCCGGTGATGTTGCCGGCGGCGTCCCTGACGGGCGAGGAGACAACCCGATGGCTGACCTTGCCCTTCCGCAGGGTTTTCTGGATGACGCCCTCGTGCGCCCCCCCGTCGGCGAGCGTCTTGGCGGTCGGACAGCCGTCGCATGGGGCGCTTTGCGGGGACGTGCTGAGGGTTTCGTAGCAGCGGCGATGATCTTCCAGGCGGGCTTCCGGGAACCATTCGCGCATCCGGCGGTTGAGCTCCAACACCTCCATCTTCGGACCGACGAGCACGACCCCGATGCCGATGTTGTCCACCATGGACTGGAACTTCTCGCGGGATTCGCGCAGGGCATCCTCCGCGCGATTGCGCTCGGTGACGTCCGTGAAGAAGCCCGCGTTGCACTTCCGGCCACCTATCACGACCGTAGCCGACACGACATCGGCGTAGAACACAGTGCCGTCTTTCCGCAGACACGGGAGGGCCGGCGCCAGCAGCTTCTCGCCCCGCACCTGGGCATCGAACTCTGACACGATATGGGGCAGGTCTTCCTTGGGGTGGATCTTCTCAATGCCAAGCCTTATGAGCTCCGCCTCAGTGTATCCGAACATCCTGCATATGGCCTGGTTCGCGTACTTGAACCGCCTCGTCTCGGCATCCGCAACGAGGATTCCCTCGCCAGCCCCCTCAAACAGCGCCCGGTATCGCGCCTCAGATTCCCGCAAAGCATCTTCAGCCTTCTTGCGCTCGGTGACGTCATCGAACATCAGGACGAGCTGGCCGGTGGGAAGACGGGAGCCATGGCCTTCGAGCCAGAGGGAGATCCGGTCGTCCTTGTAGAAGAAGGCCGGCGGGTGCTCTGGTCGGCCCGTCGTCCAAACGGAGAGGAAGGCCTCGGGCAAGCCGTGCTCGCGCAGGTCCGGGAAGACCTCGAATAATCCTTTTCCGATCGCCTGCCGGTCCTGCAGCTTGGCGATGCGCTCAGCCGCGCCGTTCATGTGCCTGATGATGAAGTCGGAGCCGTCCGTCGCCGGCTCGACGACGAGGATCCCCACGCTGGTGTAGTCGAAGATCCCGCGGAAGCGGTGTTCGCTGGCGCGGAGTTCTTCCTCAGTCTGTCTGCGTTGGGCGACCTCCAGAGCGAGCTTCGCGGTGTGGGAAAGGTTCTCGAGAAGGTGTTCGACGAGCAGTCCCGTGAAGAAGAGCCCCGCGGCAAGCGCCCACCACGGTTGCGCTCCCGCTTCGGCTTCAAGGAAGCCGCGCGTGGGGGTGCTGATGAGAAGCCAGCGCCGGTCGGCGACGAGGATAGGGGTGGAGTGATGGACGCCCTGGGTTAGGGTTTCGACGCCAAGCTCTGCCTCCGTCTCGCCGGAAATGCACTCTCCCGAGGGCGCAAGGTGGTAGAG
>JAZDKG010000210.1:0-31631 GCA_043803205.1 Planctomycetota bacterium | reverse complement strand
CGCCGTCGCCGTGGATCCGTCGATCGCCTTGTTCCCCTTCCCCAGCCCTGTCTTCGTCGTGACCTTCATGTCCCCGCCTGACATCGTCCACCCCGCCGCGCTCAAAGACATCCCCTCCCTGTACCTCTCGAAATCCTCGCGCAAGATGACCTCGCCCTTCCGATCGCTCTCGACCGTCCCGCCCCCGCCCCGCACGAGAAGCTTCATGTGTCCCGCCAACCCCCCGGGCCCCGCCTTGTTGATCACCCGCACGACGAGCACGTTCTCCTCCCCCGGGCGGATCGACTTGCTGACGTCGATGAGGCTGCGGATCGGATACCCCTTCCTGTTGAGGCTCACGTCCATCCACCCCGTCCGCTCAACGTCGTCCGGCGGAAATCCCCCCAATGCCAGCACGATCTCCTGCTTCTCCGGATCGAGGTCCGCCGGCGCGTTGAACCGCACCCGGTACAGCGCCGCCCCGTTCGCCTTCACCGACTGCGACTGCCAGCAACGCAGCACGCTCAAGAGCGGCCACGCCGATTCATCATACGTCAACTCCATCTGTCGCCCGAACCGGATCAACTGCTCCGTGTCGAAAAAGAAGTGCCAGTGGACGGGGAGATCCGCCGCCACCCTCCACCCGCCCTTGTCGACCTCCTTCCAGAACGCGGCGTCCTTCTCAGCCGCCGCCCGGTCGTAGTCGCTGTAGTCCGTCATGTCCCACTTCGGGACCGGCTCCCACGCCAAGTCCTGAGGCGCATGTCCCGCTAGGTTCGCCTTCCAGTACTCACCTATCAGAGGCGTCGGATTCGGCGAAAGCCATCCCCCCATCTCCCCCCACTGCCACGCGTACTCGTCCGACGCCGCTAACGCGTTGTGTACCGCGTGCAGGTGACGCTCCGGGTCCCGCTGGTTTGCGCTCACGTCCGTGTCGCTGAACCGCTTCGGCCCCCAGCCGGAATCCGTCCAGATCCCCGCTGAGAACGTGATCCGCCTCCGCGCGACCTCCGGCTCCGCGCTCAAGCACAGCGCCTGTTCCAGTGCCGCGTCGCGCGCCATCAGCATGTCCTTGTACTGCGACTGGGCGTATGTGCTCTCCGTCCCCGCCACGATCTTCGCCCGCTCGTCCAGCCCCGCTAAGATCCCGTCCACGAACGCTGGATACAGCGCCTCTTCGCTCTCCTCTATGTTTCCCCCCGGATGCCGGATGACCATGTTGCTCCACGCTACTTCGTACAGGCCCGCGATGACGAAGAACACCACGTCCGGATACACGCCCGTGATCGCCTCCCCGTACTCCCTCGCGCGCTCCCGCACCTTCGCCTCGCACTCCTCGTACGACCTCGGCGTCTCCTCCCCCGCAAGCTTGTACCCCGACTCCGCGTAGAGCTTGTAGTTGAACGGGAACCGCCACGGCCCCCGCCCGTGATGCGCATACTGCTCCGTGTCTAACATGATCCCCGCAAGCCCGCACTCCTTCGCCACCTGCGCTAGGACCCTCGCGTTCCCCAAGACGACCTCCCAGTCCTCGTCCGAAAACCAGTCCTGGCACTTGATGTTCGCGCTGTCGCTCCATACGGCGGGCATCGTCCGCGTGAAGTTGTTCGTGATCCGCCCCCAGTCAGCGACCGACTGAAACGCCTTCACCTCGGGCTCGAACTCCTCGTACGTCCTCCTCACCGCGCAGTTCCACCACTGCCCCGTCATCACGTGGTACCCCTTCGACCGGTCGTGGCTCGCGAAACTGAATACGAGACCGTCGTACCCCGCCTCCTGCAGCGCCGCAATCTTCGCCGGAAGATCCGCCTCCGCTAACGACTTCGCCCCCCAGAAACTGCCGATCTCCTCCGACGCCCGGATCAGCTTCTTCCCTGCGACGTTGGAGGCGGGCACGGGGCCGCCTCGATAGGGAGCCGCTGCCTCATCGCCGAATGCGACAGGCGCCGTCTGTAATGCGAGCAACGCCGCCACCAACAGAATCGCCCACGTTCGCATCACCGCACCTCCTGACTTGCGGTTCCTTTCCACGTCGTCTCTCTTCCTCCATACCATACTGGCATGAGAAGAGGGCCGATCAACCATATTCTGGGGGCCTCGACAAGGCCCTGGAGACGGCGCGTCATCCGGTCCGGCCAAAGGCGTCATCTCATTCTTCTCCCTGATGCGCGTCCACGTTGGCTTGGAAATACGCGCGCAAGAGGGACGTCGGCTCGGTGGTGAGGAACCGAGACTTTTCGCCGTACAGCCACGCGTATTCGCCCGACGCCTTGAACGCGTTTTGAAGCGCCTGTTTGAGTTCTTCCGGCGTCCGGGCGTTCTTGCCTGCGTCGGTATCGCTCCACGAGCGGCCCGCGTCCGCCCAGATGCCCGCGGCGAAGCTCATCTTTCCTTTCGCCGACGCGGGGGCGTCGCAAAGCTCGTCCATCGCTTCGTCGTGCCATTTTCGCGCGCGCATGACGTCCATGAGCGAGCTCTTGTCGTACGTGAGCTCGGAGCCGCCGATGACGCTCGCTTGGTCGTCGAGCCCTTCGAGCAATCCGTTGAGGAACGAGGGGTACAACCCCTCCTCGTTCTTTTCGAGCGGGCCGGACCCCAGGCGCTTCGTCCACTCATACAAGCCGGGGATTACCATGATCCGAACGCCCGGAAACGCGCCGCAGACGGCCTGGGCGTACTGGCTTCCCCTCTGCCGTATCTTGGCGGCGACTTCGGCGAAGGGGCGGGGCGCGTCCTCGCCCGCGAGCTGATACCCGGATTCCGCGTACAGCGGATAGCTGAAGGGCATGCGCCACGGACCCTTGGCGTGATGGTCGGGGTACTGCTCGGCGTCGAGCAGGATTCCCTTGAAGCCGCATTCCTTGGCGACTTGCGCCTGGAGCCGCACGTTGGCTAGGATGATGTCCCAGTCCTCGTCGCTAAACCAGTCCTGGCCCTTCGGGCTTCCTCCCCAGACGGCCATGGACGACCAGAGAAAGTTGTCGGTCAGTCGTCCCCAGTCCTTGACCGACTGGAACGCTTGGATCTCGAGCGCGAGCTCGTCATACTCGTGAGGAACGAGGCTCCACCACTGGCCGCTCATGTTCTTCTCAGGCTTGTCGGGGGAGTGGCTGGCCATCGAGAAGACCACGCCATCGAGCCCCCTATCCTGCCACGCCTTGACCTTGGCCGGCAGGTCGGCCTCGGCGATGGAGGGTGAGTCGAGCAGGCGACTGCACAACTCGCTTCCCACGCGGATCAGCTTGCGCGGACCGGCGTAGGTTTCCTTGGGTACGTACAGTTCTTCCGGCTCCCTCGGGAAACGGATGACTTTGCCCGTCTCGTCGGAGTCGGAGGCTCCGCCGCCGGGCCGCTTGACAACTCGGTTGAAATACGCCTTGATCTTCGAGGCGGTCAATGCGGTGTCGTACAGCGCGACCTCGTCGAGCACGCCCACGAACCCCTGTTTCGAATCCGGTTGGCCGTTGGACGCGATGACCAACCTGGCGGGTTCGAGTGAGACGTTAAGGGCGTTTTGCAGGTCTGCCGCGAGTCTCAGCGCACCGTCGAGGTAGACCTTGACGTTGTCGTTGGGCGCGGCGGTGTCCCAGGTGACGACGAGGTTATGCCATTGTCCGGGAGTCAATCCAAATGCCGCGTGCGGCTTGTTGACGTCCGCTTTCGTGACCCTGCCCGTATGAACGAAGATCATGTCGTCAAAGAAGCCGATTTGAAGAAAATCGCCGAGGAAGATCAGCCGGTTGACCCTCTCCTTGCCCGGTTCCTTCCGCAGCCAGAGCGAAACCGAGAGTTGCTTGCTCTTGACGTCGAGACCGTCGATGGTCACGGAGCCGGCCGAGCCGTCGAATTTCAATGCCTGTCCCACCCTGCCCGCCACGGGCGCGGCGCCGTCGATCACGCCGTCGTGTCCGTTGCCGCTCTTGTCGAGCGCCTTGTACTCGATGACGTCGCCTTTGTCGAACGACCAATACCCGACGGGTGTTCCGGGCGCGGGCGCGCCGGTCGAGGTCTCGCCGCACGCCGGGCGGCATGCCAGAGGGACGAAAAGAAGCGACAGGAGCCAAAGCGTGAGGAACCCGCTTGCATGGTGCGACACGGGGATCTCCTACAGAAAGACGGAGCAGGGGCGACACGCGCCCCCGCTCTCACAATATACACGAAGCGCAGTCCTCCGTTAGTCCTGCGCGTACAGCTTATCGAAGTAGTTCTCCACGATCGTGTTTAGCCGCGTCAGCGAAGGGGTTCCGCCGGACGCAATCTGCGCGCCCTTGTACGACTTGTACAGGCTCAGGCCCCCGTCCCTGTACGTCTTGACCGATCATGTCGTATCCCCTTCTTTTGCTGGAGTCCTGCGCGATCAGAGACATCCCCGAAAACGCGCCGTTTGTCATGGGAAAGGCTCCCCTTTCCTGCTTGCTCCCCCGGCGGCCTCTCTCCATCCTGCCCGACTAAGATTCCCCGCCGTCGCCTCGCCCTCGCTTGGCCTCATTATTGACAAGTCCCTACTTCATTCTCCGTACCCGAACTTCGATTTCCTTTTCCTCAGCCAAGAGCTTCACCAGCTCCGATGTGTCCGTCTCCCCGTAGTGATACGGATACAGCACCTTCGGCCGAAACGCCTTCGCCGCGTCCGCCGCCATCTCGGGTGTCATCGTGTACGGCAGGTTCATTGGCAGAAACGCTACGTCGATCTTTTCCAGCTTCTTCATCTCAGGCGTGTTTTCCGTGTCCCCCGCGACGTACACCCTCTTGTCCCCGAACGTGATCACATACCCGTTCCCCACTCCCCGCGGATGAAACGGCTCCCCCGATGGCCTCTTGTGCTGGATGTTGTACGCCGGCACCGCCTCCACCTTGATCCCTCCGACCTCCCGCGCCTCCCCGTTCGCGATCACCGTCCCGCCCGGGAGTTGCTCCGCGCATTTCTTCGTGTAGAGGATGACCGTCCCCTCCTTACGTGCCTTCGAGATCGCCTCCGCATCCAGATGGTCCCCGTGCTCGTGCGTCACGAGGATGATGTCCCCCTTCGGTATCCCCCCGTAGTCCGCTTCCGCCCCTACCGGGTCCACGTGGATTACCTTCCCACCGAACTCGAACATGAGCGTCCCGTGTCCCACGAACGTGATACCAAGCTCCCCGCTCGATGTCTCGATCAAGTCCTTCTCAAACATGGCCTCCCTCCCTTCATTCTCCCCCAACGCGACGCCCGCTAGCCCTAACCCAATCCATACCCACAGCCCGACGACCGCTCCCTTTCTCATCTCTCGTCCCTCCCTGCCTATAGCCTATGGTCTGCGGTCTACAGCCTCCAGCCTCTATTCTCCCCTCTCCTGCGATCTTAGCCAGTCCACAGGCGCCCGGTCGTCCGTGAGCACCCTCCCCCCCCGCCCCGGCCTCGGATCGAAATCCCCGTCCTCCGCGATCTTCACGAGATCGAACGCAAACCCGTGCGCCTGCTGCAAGCGCTCCGCCCGCCTCCGCGCTTCCTCCGCCGTGAGCCTCGGCCCCTCCGCGCCCCACGACACCAGCATCGCGTTCGTCGACCTCCTTGCTCGATACACGTGACAGCGACCGAACGCCGCAAGAAACGTCGCCAGCTCCGCGTCGTAGAGCTGGTTCGTCCGAATCACGTTCGCCACCACCACCCCCGTCGGCGCAAGCGCCCCCCTGACCTCCTCCAGGAACTCCTTCGTCATCAGGTGGAACGGGATGTAGTCGTCCGTGAATGCGTCCAGGATGACGAGGTCGTACTTCGGTGCCGCCTGTTGCCTCAACATCTTCCGCACGAAAATCCGCCCGTCGCTCACATGCACCTTCATCTTGTCGTCCGCGCGAAACCTGAAATACTCCTCCGCGATCTTCGGGATATCCGCGTCGATCTCCACGATGTCGATCTCGAGATCCGGAAAGTCGTATCGCATGTGCCTCGGGATCACCGCCCCGCCCATCCCTACGACCAGCATCCGCTTCGGCTCCGGATCGTAGAGGAGCCCGCAGTAGACGAGCGTCGTGTACTCGAGCAGGTGACGCCTCGGATCGCTCAGGTCCACTTGGCTCTGGATAATCCTCCCCCGCCGCCTGAAACGAAGCGTAACCACGTCCCCCTCGCGGAACACGAATACCCTGTGATACAGCGTGCTCTTCTGGTAGACGATCCGCTCCCCCTCCTCCGCTCCGGAGAAAACCGCCGCAAGCAGAACCACAGCCGCTGCAGCCCCGCAAACACGCCAATGCTCTCTAATCTCCGCGTCTCCTTCGTGTCGCCTTTGTGTCTTCGCGCCTTAGTGGCTGTTCTTCCTCCCGCTTCCTGCCTCCATCAAGCAGCACCGCTATCCCCGTCCCCATCGCTATCACCCCCGACACCACGATCGTTCGCGCCACCGACAGCCGCACTAGGTAGAACGCCGTCGCGATCGTCCCCGCGAAGCTCGCGATCGTCGAAAACCCCAGCACCATTCCCGCCTTGGCCCCCGCGTTCTCCGCCTCGCGCGTTAGCCACCTCACCGCCGTCGGCGAAACCGTCCCCAGAAGCGCCGTCGGCACCGCAAACAGGATGAACGCCGCCCCAAGCGACCCCCACGTCTCCGCAACGTCGAGCCCCGAAATCCACTCGCACACCGGCTCGTCGAACATCGGCAGAACCGCGAGCCATGCCCCTGCCGCGATCAGGTTCGCCCCCAGCGCTCCTTTGCTCCACCGTTTGCTCGAAAGCCACCCCCCCAAAACGTACCCGCTAGCGAGACTCAGCAGGAACACCCCGATCACGCTCCCCATCACCACGTACACCGAGCTCCCGAAATAAGGCACCAGGATCCGCGCCCCCAGGAGCTCGAGCTCCATCACCAACCACCCGCACACGCACGTCACCCCGATAATCCCGCTAGTGCGCAGACGATCCCAGCGAACACCCTTGCCGGACATGCGCCTCCCTCTCTGGCTCTTCACCTATCTCCCTCCCCCATTCTCCATTCTACCTTCTATATTCCGCATTTGCCCCATATCGCTGTATCACGTACCACCTGTCACTCTTCACATGCACCCCGCCACCCGGTCCGCGACCCCCGCTTTCCTCGCCGCCCGCTCCACCCTCCCGTGCACCTCGCCAAGATACTCCTCCCGCACCCTCGGATCAAAGAGCACCCGGCTGTACCTCCGCCGCAGCTCCGGAAACTCCCTTCGCAGAAGCCCCGCCACCGAAGGCCACACCCTCGGCCGCGGATTGAGCGCGTCCACCCAGATCCTGTCCACGCCCGCGTCTCCAGCCCTCGCCAACATCGCTTCGATCGACCCCTCGCTGTCCGAAAGCTCAGGCAAGAGCGGCCCGAACATGATCGTGGTGCTGATCCCCGCCTTGTGCGCTTCCTCGAGCACCCGGAACCGCTCCTCCACGCTTGCCGCCTTCGGCTCCCACAGCCTCGCTGTGCCCTCCGCGAGCGTCGTCACCGTCACCCCGATCGTCGCATTCGGATGCTTCAGGATATCGAAGTCCCGCCGCACAAGCGCGCTCTTCGTGAGCACGTTCACCTCGAACCCGTGTGCGAGCAACACCCGGCAGCACTCCCGCGTAAGCCCCCGCTTCGCCTCGATCGGCTGCCACCCGTCGCACGCGCTGCTCACAAACACCGCCCCCGGCTTCGCCCGCGCCAGCTGCCGCTCGAGCGTCTCGACCGCGTTCGCCTTGACGTCCACGAACCCTCCCCACGGCTCATCGTGCGGATGGAAGCGCTGCATGAGCCGCGCATAACAGTACGCGCAGCCGTGCGCGCACCCCGTGTAGCAGTTGAGGGAGTAGTCGCTGATCGCGCATCGGTTGAGGATCGTCCTGCACCGCGTCTCCCGCACAACCACCCCCTCCTCTTCCTCGGGGAGAGGAGCCGGGATTTGAGACCGCGTAAACATATCCCGCCCAACGCTCTTCACCACGACTTCTTGCACCATCTGGCCGACGTCCCCGGTCTTTAGCCTGTAGCCTATGGCCTCCTGTCTGGAAGAGGAGCCGCGAGGTGAGGCTGCGTAAGCATGCCCCGCGCCTCATCCGGAGACGCTGGAAGCTCCTCCCATCCGACCAGCTTGAGGCCGCTGTCCGTCTGCAACAGAACCGCCTCAAACGTGCGCCGGACTTCCACGCCGTCCTCGCTTTCAAACGCCGCGGCCGCCGCAACTCGATACCGCCCTTTCTCCGCGTTGATCCCCAGCTTGACGGTCCCGTTCGAGAAAGCGATCTCGCGTTCTCCCATCTCCCCGGTCGCGATCGCGTGCCGCGCGACCTCGAGCCCGCCCCGTGCCGCTAGCGCCGCCTGCGCCCTCGCCCGCCCGATCGTCTCGCGACGGAAGACCGCCACGTGCAGCGCCACCACGGCGCTCGCTAGCGCCCCCACGATCAGCACCACCGTCAGCGTGGCGATGATCACAAACCCTATTCTTCCGCGTCCTCGCGCCGGCACAGCTTATTCCTCCACCCACAGGGCGACCCGCAGCCGTCTCCGCGGACACTCCGAGGCCCCCCGAGCCTCGATCCCCCGTCGCCGGTAGATCACCGAAACCAGGCGCCCCTTTACCGCCGCTTGAAACTCGTCCAGCGCGAACGGAAAGGCCCGTCGGGAGACCATGACGCCGTGGCCGTAACGCGTGCGCCAGAACCCGCCGTCCTTCGCGTCGTGTGAATACACGATTCGCGACGCGCCGACGTGCAAGATCAGCTGCTTCCCGTTGCCGATGGCGGCTTGCGCCCCGCGTATGTCCTGCTCCAGCGCCTCGTCAAGCGTCAAACTCGAATGAATCTCGGAGAGACCCCGCTCCTGGAGGTTGAAAAGCCTGACCGCATCGTGCGCCACCCCATACGCCACCCCCACCACGGACGCTCCAAGCCCCATGTAGATCAAGAGCTCGATCAGCGTCCATCCGCGTCGCCGCCTCATTTGCCCGCCTCCAGGGAACCGCCCGGAACGATCGTCTCGAAACGCACAACCTTCGTGATCCCCCCCTTGCGTTTCTCCTCCACCACGACGGCTAAGCGAACGAGATCCCCCGTCGCCGGTGCCGTCTCGATCCGCGCCGAGGTCTGGACCTCCCCTTGCCGCCAGTCCTCGGGCACCTCGAGCTCTCCGCTGCCCGCCCCGCTCCGTTTTTCTCCCGCGATGATGGCCTCTAACGCGCTTGTGGCGAATGTGTCGATCTCCCTCGCATGCTGAAGTCTTCCCATCTGCTCAACCATCGAGACCGAAAGCACCCCGAGAAGGCCGATCGCCGCCGCCGTGACGGCCATCCCCGCTACAAGGTCCAGCATCACGAATCCTCGTCTGCTCCCTCGCATCCCGGCTCCTCAGCCCCTGCTCAGAAAATGCATGAGCGACAAGAGAGGCGAAAAAAGCCCCAGCGCGATCGTGCCTACTATGAGCCCGTTCACCATCACCCAGGCGGGGACCACAAGGTCCGCTAGGATCTGCGCTCGAGCGTATCCCCGATGCAGATAATGCTCCGATAGCCGCTGCAGTGCCCCGGCCAAATCGCCCGTCCGTATCCCCCATCGCACGTGAGCGACCAGCGCCGGCTCGAAGTACGACGCCTCCCCCTTCCGTAGCGAGAGCCTTCTCCACAAACCTTCGCCCTCGACCGCCTCCAGCGCCTCGTCCGCCGGCGCGCCCGCCTCCATCCTCTCCGCCGCTAGACGCAGCCACCGCGCAAACCAGTAGTTGATGCGCATCTGCCCCGCGATGCGCAGGGCCTCCGGCAGCCCCACCCCATACGAGACCAGTTGCTGAATCACCAGCGCCGCCCGCCCGATCGATAGATCCAGAAACATCCGCCGACCGAACGGGATCATCATCACTGCACCGTCCGTCAGGGCCCGGCACGCCTGATACCGCTTGCCCGCGGCTTGCAGCCCCTTGAACGCGACGTAGATCACTAGGAAAGAAGCGAGCCAGAACGGCAGGCTCCGGCTCAGAAATCGGCTCGCTGACACAAGGACAACCGTCGCAACGGGAAGGGCGATCCCCAACTCCGCCCACATCTTCTCAAACTGCGGCACGATCCTGATCAGGACGAAAACGAACACCGCTAGGCTGTTGACCGAAACCACGGCCGGATACAAGAGCGCCGCTAGTAGCTTGACCTGCCTCTCGTGGATGAGCGCTCCATACGCCTGCAGCCGCTCGAAAGTCTCCGGTAGCCTCCCCGCCTGCTCGCCGACCCGCACTAACTGAACGTAGAGCTCCCCGAAGATTTCCTCGTGCGGCCCCAGGGCCTCGCCCAGCGACGCCCCCCCGCGTAGCGCCGCGACGATCTCCTCAGCGATCTTTCGCTCCCCCGCGCTCTCCGCTAGGCGCGAATTCTCCAGCCCCTGCGCAAGCGGGACCCCCGCCCGCAGAAACGTGGCCACCAGCATCGTGAACCGTCTCTCGAATGCGCCCTTCGTCCCCGTCCCCTTCCTCCGTCCCGCTCGTTTCCTGAACCTGTACGCAAGATACGCTAGCCCCATGAGCACCCCGAGGGCGGCTAGCTCTGCGACCCAGCCGTAATCCGTCGATTCCATCACGCCCCCCCTAATGAGTTCATGAGCGTGATGAGCGGGGAAAACAGGGCCGAGACCGCAAATCCTACCAGTGCCGATGCCGCTACCATCGTCGCCAGCGCCGCCGCGGTCCCGAACACCTCCCCCGCAACCTCGGCGCGCGATCGAAACAATCGTGATAGCTCCTGCGCGTTCGTCCCCGCCCTTCCTTCCTCCTCCCCCAGACCCATCATCCACGTCGCCACGCTCGGAACCTCCGGCTCCTCCCGCGCCGCCTCGCAGAAAGACTGCCCCTTCTCAATCCGCCCTCGGATCCGGGAAGCTGCCCGGCTCAGCCGGCTGTCCCCGCACGCTAACGACCCTACCCCCAGCGCCGCCTGCATGCTGAGACCTTGCTTGAGCCCTATCGAAACCCCCGCAAAGAGACGCGACAACGCCCCGTCGATCAGCACCTTCCGCAGCATCGGGATCCGCCTCCCGATCGCCCTCCGCGCCCGCGCTAGCGCCGGAGACATCCCCGCGAACACAAAGAACAGCGCTAGCGCGACCACGGTCAGCACGATCGGAACCCACGCCGTCGCCAACGCCCGCGATATCGCGACCTGTGCCCTCACTTGAGCTCCAACTTGCAGGTCGAATTCCTCATACATCCTCGCGAACTGACTCACCAGAAACACCTCGATGAACAGGATCGCCAAGAGGCCCACCACGAACACGATGGCCGGGTACGCCACCGCTCGCCAGATCGCCGCTCGCAGCCGGCTCACCGATTCCGAGTAGTCCGCGAAGCTCCGCAGCATCCCCCCCAGGTCCCCGCTGGCGACCGCCGCCTCCATGAGTTCCGCGTAGTAGGGCGGGAACACGCGCCCGTACCGCTGGACCGCCGCCGCCACGGGTGCCCCCCGCTCCACGTCCGTGGCGATCTCCAGAATGCTCGCCTGAAGCGCCCCCTTCCCCAGGCCGCGCGCTAGCGCCCGCAGTCCCTCCGGCAGCGGCATCCCCGTGTCCGCCACGTCCGCTAGTTCCCGGTTGAACCGGATGAACTCCTCGCGCGACACCCTGCGCATGGCCGGACGCGGCGGCTCCTGGATCTCGCTGGCCCCCGCCTCGCTAAGGCCCATCGCCCGCCCCAGCTCCACCGCCTCGCTGAAGCTCTCGGCCGCTAGCTCCAGCGTCACCAGCTCCCCGCGACCGTCGCGTCCCTCGATCTTGAAGCGCCTCTTCACGGACTACCTCCCGACCCCTAACACTCGTTCCCCTTCCGCCGCGCTTGTCACCCCCTCTTCATACAGCTCTCGCATCGCCCCCTCGATCGTCTGATCTCCCATCTGCCGCGCGCCCGCCTGTTCAAAAACCGTTCGATCCGCCCTCGCCAGGACCGCCCCCCGGATCGCGTCGTCCATCCGCACGATCTCCGCCACCCCCGTGCGCCCGGCGTACCCCGCCCCGCCGCAGGCCGCGCATCCGCGCGCTAGCCAGCGGCCTTCCTCCCGCTCGCGGCATCCCGCGCAGAGCCTTCGCACCAGCCTCTGGTTCACCACCATGCTCACCCCCGAAGCTAGTAAATAAGGCTCGATCCCCATGTCCAGAAGCCTCACGAAAGCGCCCGCCGCGCTCGGACAGTGCAGCGTCGAGATCACCAGGTGCCCCGTCAGAGAAGCCTGCACCGCGATGGCCGCCGTCTCCGCGTCCCTCGCCTCCCCCACCACGATTACCTCCGGGTCCTGCCGCAGGATGTGCGCTAAACACTTCGCGAAAGTCAGTCCCGCCTTGGGCCTCACCTCCACCTGCACCACCCCCTCGATCAGACGCTCGACCGGGTCCTCAACGCTGACGATGCTTCGCCGCTCCCTGCCCCTCGCTAGCGTCGACAGACATGCGTACGCCGTCGTCGTCTTCCCGCTGCCTGCAGGACCCGTGAGGAGCGCCAGCCCCTCCCGCGCCTCGAGCGCCCCGCGTATCGCCGCGACGACCCCTTCCCCGAATCCGAGTCCGTCTAGTTCCAGACCTCTTGCTATCGGGTCGAAGATCCGCACCACCGCGCGCTCCCCGAGAACCGTCGGGAACGTGCTGACGCGCAGGTCCACCTTTCTTCCTTCGTCCTCCCGCGAGAGCCTGCCCTCCTGCGGTACGTCCGTGCGATGCGATAGCAGCCCCGAGATCACCTTCAGCCGCCCCAGGAGGTACGGCGTGACCTCCGACGGGATCTCCACCACGTCGTAGAGACCCCCGTCCACCCGCATGGCGATTCGCGTGCCCGTGCCGACAGGATCGATGTGGATGTCGCTCGCTCGGACCCTCAGCGCCTCCGCGAGGACCGCGTCCACCAGCGCGGTCGCCTCCCCTCTGCTCGTCTGCGCTATTCTCAGGATTCGCTCGGCGCCTTGCACCGTCCCGCTCCTCCCGTCACCCCCCATGATCCTAACCTGCCCCGCCCCGACCGCGAGTCCAATCCCCAAGCCCCGCAGCGGCTTCTTACCCAAACCTACCGCCTGCAGCCTCCCAGCCCTGCGCCTCCCGCATCCCCTTCCCCCCTCCGCCCGCGTCTCTCCTCTATCACTCTGTCCCATCCGCGTTTATCGGCGTTCATCGGCCGTAGACCCTGAGCCCCGCACTGCGGGCGAAGGGCGGTTCCACTCTCTCCTCTGCGCCCCCACGCGAAATCCTGCTTTCATTTGCGTTTATCGGCGTTCATCGGCTGTAAACCCTGAGCCTGTCGAAGGGCGGTTTCATTCTTCCTCCGGAACCTCTGCATTACAGTCTCTCTTGCCTTCTCTGATCCAAACCTGCAGCCTACAGCCTCTTTCTCCCCTCCTTCCCCCTCGTCCCTTGTCCCTTGTCCCTCGTCCCTTGCCTTCACCCCTCAAGCCCCCAATCCCCACCATGCCGCCGAACCATCCTCCGCCAGCTACCCCCGATCAAACCGAAGAAAGCGCGCCCTCAAAAGACACAATCTCCGCCCGTTGCAAATCCCCATGCTGCTGAGGCTCCATGACCCGGAGCAAGTAAAACTAATTATTTAGTTGACAAGCCTCCTGCATGCGATAAACTAATGTATTAGTTGACTATCCGGGAGAGGAGGCTGACGCATGGCGCGAAAGAGGCTGGACAGGCTCACACCCGTCGAGGCCACGATCATGGACCGCCTGTGGGCCTTGAAGCAGGCCACCGTTCGTGAGGTCCAGGAGGCGCTCTCGCCGACGAGGCCCATGGCGTACAATAGCGTGCTCACCATGATGCGCATTCTCCGCGACAAGGGGTTCCTCGCGTCGAAGCGCGACGGACGCACGGACGTGTACCGGCCGCTCGTGACGCGTCGTCAGATGGGGCGCCGGTCGCTGCGCGAGGTGCTCGACCGCTTCTTCGCGGGCTCCCCCCCGGCCCTCGTGAGCCAGTTGCTCGAGACCGAAGACCTGACGGTCGACCAGATCAAGGCGATCCGACGCGAGGTCAACGGCAGACTGCGGGAAAAAGCGGAGGACAGGGGGTAGCCTGGTGATCCCATTCGCACAGACGATGAACGCCTTTGGGCAGTGGCTGGTCGGCCATCTGTGGCGGATGAGCATTGAGCTGACGATCCTCGCCGCGATAGTGCTTGCCGCAATCGTGATCCTGCGCATCCGGTCGCCGAGGCTGCGGCATCTTTTCCTGATGCTGCTTCTCGCCAAGCCGGTCGTGACGTTTCTCGTTGCATCACCCTTGTCGCTCTACGGGTTTCTCCATCCGAACTTGACGCCGCTGCCCCCTGGGGCGCCCGTGGTCGTGGTCGAGCGCGCCCCGGGGGACGTCGAGCGACCTCCCTTGTGGTGGCACACGCGCCCGCCCGCCGCGATTCCCCGGACCGAAACCGCTGCGCCGTCGGCGTGGCGAAGCCTCGATCGTTACGGCCTCGCAGCGATCGTGTGGATGATGGTCGCGGGCGCGTTGGGCCTGCGACTCATCGTGGGCTGGGCGTACGTGACGTTCCTCCGGCGGACATCCCACGTGCAGCGCGCTGGGCCGCTGGTCGCCGCCGCCCTTGAGGCGTCGTGCGCGCTCAAGGTCCGGCGACAGGTCACGGTGGCACGCACGTCCGCCGCGCACGGCCCGGTGCTCGCCGGGGTTTTCCGTCCCATGATCCTCTTGCCGACCACGCTGGCGGAGGGCTTGTCGCCCGAGCAGATGCGACTGATTCTAGCGCACGAGCTGGTGCATGTGCGGCGCTGGGACAACCTGGTGCTCGTCATTCAGCGCCTCGCCGAGATGGTTCTCTTCTTCCATCCGGTGGTGTGGCTCGTCGGGTGGGCCATGCGCCGCGAAGCGGAAGCCGACTGCGACGACACTGTGATCGGTGCCTACGGCGAATCGGCGGCGTACGCCGACAGCCTCACCCGCGTGGCCGAGACGCGCGCGGGCCTCACGCGGCGGCTTCTCGTCAACACCTTTGCCGCGGCCGAGTCGAACCTCGCCCGTCGCGTCCGCCGCATCCTTCGCGGTCGCGCGGCTAGAGCCACGCTCGCCCTCAGCATCGTGTCGGTGGGCACCCTGATCGTGATCGGCTGTCTCGGCCTGCCGACGGCGTCCGAGCCGAAACCCAAACCCCTCAATGCCAATAGGGGGATTACCATGAAAGATCAACCCTCGAAACCGCAGTCAACCGTGAAGCGCGAAGGCAGCAAGGTCTGGATCGAGGGCGTGCCCGATAGGCCGGTGGGGTCGGGATGGGACATGCTGTTGCGGGGGGCCGGCGTCCTCCTGACGCATCGGGGCGAAAAGACCGATCTGAACGAGCTGATGGTCTTTTCCGGCGACGCTTTCAGCCTTTGCTTCGCCTCCCACTGGCAGGGGATTGCCTATCTGTGCGTACCCACCGATACGTTGGCCAATGTGGCGCGCGCGTATGGGTACAAGTCCCGATGGCTTTTCTCTCGCGTGCCACAGCCCTCCGAGAAGCATCAAGACAAGGCGCGCGAGATCCTTCACCAGCTCTGGTCTGAGATCGACCAAGGACGTCCTGTTCTGGTGGGCGGGTGCGCGGATGAGGGATGCACGTCCTGGAGTGTAGTGACAGGGTACGACCCTGACAGCCGGCAGATGTGTCATGTCGGCATTGGCCAAGCCAACCGCTGGACCGGCATCCGGGGACTGAACATCGAGCTCAACCCGGAAGAGGGCGAGACCGGCTTCTGGAATGGACGGATGCGAGGCACGGTACTCGCCAGCTTTGTCGGCGGATGGCAGGCGAACCCCGCGTTTCTTCTTGGTAACAAAGCGGACGTGCCGAGCGCAAGGGACAACGCCCTCGCCGCCCTCGAACGCGCGGTTGAGGTTTTCGTGGCGCCTGAGCACCACATCGATTACTGGGGCGGCGTCACGTACTGGTTCGGGCAAGAGGCGTATGAGCATTGGGCTGAGGCCCTCGACCGACTCGATTACCCCGCCGACCTGGAGAAGCCGCGGCCCGACCGGGCCGATGACTGGTATGACCTGGGCAACATGGATTACCTCGCGGACGCGATCGTGCGGGGGCGAAGTGCGGCTGCGGACTTCTGCGAGGAGGCGGCGCATCTTCTGCCCGCTGGTGCACAGCAGTTGAAGACGGCGGCGAAATGCTACCGGGAGGAGGTGGTCATTGCCCGAAAGACGTTTGCCGCCTTCATGCCCATGTACGACGGCAACGATGCGCCCCGGGATGCGTGGCTGTCGGATGAGGGCCAGCGCAGTGCCGGCGTTGCCGCCATCCGCGACATGCTCCCAAAGGAGCGCGCCGCCGTCGCCGCGATTGAGAAGGCGCTTGCCGCCGAGGGGGTCGAGGCGCCGTCCGCAAAGCCTGTGGAGAGGATCACAACTGTGACGACGAAACCCGACCTCGCAAAGCTCAAGCTTGAAGGCGGCGGCCACGACAAGAACTGGTTCGCGCTCACCGTCCAGTCAGCGGCGAGGCTGCTGGCCAAGAACCCGGACTACGAGATGATCGACGCGCTCTCGACCAACGCCTTCGCACCCGTGATCGACCCGGGCGAGGACTGCACCGCGTGGTGGCATATGTACGCCCAGGATACGTGCATGGACCTCGTGGCCGGCCAGGTGGGGCTGCGTGCCGAGCGGCCGGACCTCCCGCCAAGTGACCTCACGCCCGCGGACCCGCCCGACGTCTTCCAGCGCAAGGCGACAAAGCAGAGACAGGCATGCTCCCCGATTTTCCGCGAGGCCATGGACCACGGGGTGCTCCTCCTCATCGATGGCGGGTGGAAGGGCCAAACGGACCACGGGTTTGTGCCCTGGTGCTGGTGGGGCGTCCTCACCAGGGCGGAAGAAGACGGCACGATCCAGGGCGCCACGCTCAACGGCCGCCTTGATAACCCGCTCGACTACGTGGGCGGCTGCTGGGCAGTGACAGGGGCCCAACCCACCCTCTCGCCCCGCAAGGCGGACCTCGTGATGCTCGAGCGGGCCGTCGAGCGCATTCGCGGTCAGGGCGAGCGGTTCCAGTCGCACAAGTACCGCGTGTTCGGGCTCGCCGCCATGGATCTGTGGATCGCCAAGATGGAGACGGTGCCGTTCTGTGAGCCGTGCTACAAGAGTGCCGCGGGCCACGTCTGGACCTGTGCGCTCAACAACGGTCAGACCATGACGGCGGGTGCTCGGACCGTTTCGTCGTATCTGCGGAAGCGCAAGGACACGTTCGCGGCCGAAGCGCGTCCGCACGTCGAGGCCGCTGCCGAGCGGTACGACAGGATCGCAGCGCTCCTAGCCCCGGCCGTGACCGGCGAGGGCGGCGCGCATTACCGAGACTTCATCGGCGACCTCGAAAAGCAGAAGGCCCACGCCAAAGTGCTCCGAGAGGTCAAGACCGAGTTGGCCGCCGCGGCCGACGACATGGAAAAGGCGCTCGCCGCCGAGGGAATCAAGCTAGCGGCAACCGGAAACCTCCCTGATTCCGATAGCGCTTCTACGCCGGCGGCGGACTTCCCGGCGACCGCCATGCTCGACGACGTGCCGCACGGTAAAGGCAACAGCAACAGCTTTGCGAGGGGGCTGGCGATCGCGCTCGACTACGTTGGCACGCCTGTTGATTACGAAACCATCATGGGCGACACGGGGCAGGCGTTCATCCTTCAGGCCGAGGAGGGCGGGCCGCTCATCAACGGCGCGGTGGACGTGGGCTGGTGGCCCCTGGCCGCGTGGGGGGTCAAGATGCGCCTGGCTTTCCTAGCCCGGGTCGTGGGCCGGGACATCCGCGAGATCGAGGGCGACGCCGCCGCCTACCAGGCAAACCCGGCCGCCTTTTATCGTGAGCGTTTCGAGGGGCCGGTCAAGGCGTCGATCGCTGCCGGCAGGCCCGTGTTGGCCGAGCACGACACGTGCTTCGTCGTTCAAGGCTATGACGAGAAAGAGCCGCCGCTCTTGGGCGATTGGACGTGTCGGGATGAGAAGATGACCATCCGGATCGAGGAGTATCCGTGGGGCCTGATCGTGCTCGGCGGTGAGGTGCGCCCCATGGACAGGCGGCAGGCCGACCTGGAGGCGCTTCACCACGCCGTCGCGCTCGGCAAGGACGCCTATGTGGTGGCGGTGCCGGAGTTCTGGCCCCAATGGAAGGCCGTGCGCGCCCGGTTCACGGGCGAGCGCGCCTTTGCCTTGTGGGCCGAGGCGCTCCGCGACACCGAGCACCTGGGCGAAGCGCGCTGGCACAGCAATATGCGTCTGCACCTCGGGATCGATCGCAAGAGCGCGGTCGTCTATCTGCGCGCCATGGCGAAGCGCCATTCGGCGAACTTTGCCGGTCACCTGAACCGGGCGGCGGACCTGTACGCACAGGTGATCGACGAACTCAAGAAGGCGGACACGAGCGAAGACGCCATGATGTCGAAGGACGGTCGTGAGAAGCTCGCCAAGCTCGTCGAGCGGATCGCCGCGATTGAGGCAGGGGCCGCGGCGGATTTGGAAAAGGCGCTCGCGCTCGCCCCTGAGTAGCCCGCGCTATTGGCGCAGCGCCCCCCAATGCCCGACGCGCACGTCGTCCGGGCCGACCTCCTGCGCCGTTCGGATCTCGACGATCTTCTCGTCCCCGCCCACGAGGTCGAAGTCGTTCTCGCTCAAGACCGAGAAAAAAGGTGTCAAGGTGATTCTTCTGCATCCGACCCCCAATCCCCGCCCCGGGCTTTCCGCGTTCGTCCGCGATTCCATCCTGTCCATCCGGTAATCCTGTCAACTCTCCTCTTCCCTGTGTCTCTGCCTTACGCTTTCTTTGCTTCTTCTCGTCTGAACCTACAGCCTACAGTCAGCGGCCTACAGCCTCCCAGCCCCCCTCTCTGTGTTAACTTCCTGTCTTCTCTGTGCTCTCGGTGGCTCTGTGGTGAATCTTCTCATCTTCTCCCCTTTGCCTCTCTGCGTTAAGCTCTTCTATGTGCCCTCTGCCTTTTCTGTCGCACCTCCGCCAACCCCCCCCCGCAACTGCGTTCGTGCTCACCCCGCTCTCTCCGTTGCGTCTCCGGGCTCGACGTGGTACGCTTCTCGGCGTCGCGCTGAAGGAGACTGCCCATGAGCCCCAGGGGAAAGCCCCGAGTCCCTAAGTATCTTTCCAACTTCCCCTTCCCGCCCGATAGGAAGAAGCCTGCCCGAATCACCCGCAGCGAATCCGCCCAGCACGTCTACGGCTTCGAGGGGACCTGGAACGAGGTCTTCACCTTCGTCTCCACCGACAAGATCACCCTGAGCCTCTACTACCTCCCGCCCGGCGGATACGTCGATCCGCCCGGCCTGCACCGCCACGGCGACGAGTGTTACCACATCATCGAAGGAGAGGCGGTCATACTCAATCCAGAGACCGGTTGCACCCTGCATCTGGATACCCGCGACTCGGTCTACATTCCGCAATCAACTCGCCATCAGATCTTCAACCTCGGGGCTGGCATGTTGGCGGTGCTCTCCATCCTCGCCCCCGTTGCTTGGAAGGACGATGGCATGGGCACCGCGATCCCCCCCGTCAAAGACCCCAGGTTCTTCGTCCCGGGCGTAGACAGGAAAAGGAGCAAATTCGATGAAAGCTCTTTTTGATCGCCACGGCAAGCTCCCCGCCGACCCCGCCGACGCCCGCAGGAAGCTCGAGCTCATCAAGATCACCCCCGACGAGTGGCAGCACCTCGTCCACGGCCGCGACAAACACGTCCACGTCTCCCTCATGCTCAGCACCGACTACGCCCAGGTCGGTCACATACGCCTCTTCCCCGGAAGCCACAGCGAGCTCGAAAACCACGCCGGCGACGAGGTCATCTACATGCTCAAAAACAAGATGGCCGTCCGCGTCGTTACCAACCCCGACCTCGAAGCCGACGCCGCCAACGCCAATAGACAGCACTTCGAGTTGTGCGAGGGCGAGGCCTTCCTCATTCCCGAGGGCTTCGTGCATCAATACATCAACCTCACCGACAAAGAGGCTGTCTTCTTCTTCGGAATCGGCCCGGACTTCTGAGGCGTCCCGATGGCGATGCGATCCTCCGGCAAGATCGGATTCATCACGTGCGCGAGCTACCGCGTCCACAGGCCCACGGTCCTCGATGTGCGCTCCAAAGCGTGCGCACTCCTCTCGCGTTTGAGCCGCGAGCTGGACGTGCAGCTCGTCGCCCCCGATGTCGTCCCCGCCTCGGGCGCTGAGCTCGATCGCGTCCTGGATGCGATCGCCCGCGCCGAGCCTGACGCCCTGATCCTCCACCTGGCCGGCTGGACCGAGGACGAGACCACCCTCAAGATCGTCGACGCCGTCGGATGCCCGGCGCTCTTGTGGGTCACCGGCGACGTCGTCGCCGATGGCGTTTCCCGCCTCATCGCCCACGTCGGCTACATGGAGGCGAGCGCGTTTCTCAGGAAAATGGGAAGACCTGTTCCCCGACTCTATGGCGGGCCCGATGAGGAGTCCTTCCGCCATCTGCGCGCCTTCGCCCTTGCCGCCGGCGGCGTCTCAGACCTTCGTCGCCTCAACTTCGGCTGGATCGGACAAGGCTGTGGTTCGGAAGGCATGCTCGACGGCGCCTTCGACGAGAACGAGTTCGCGAAAAAGACCGGCGTGCATTTCCTGCACCTGGCACTGGCTGAGCTCTTCGAAAGATACCGGTCCGTGCCCCTTGCCGGCGACCCCGCCCGGAATGAAAGACTCCGCGCCCTCGGCGTCTCCATGGATGCGCTCGCCGACCTGCGCCGGACCGACCCCCGCGCCGTCGATGACTCCCTGCGCCTCCTCCTGGCCCTTTGGGACTTTGTCGCCGAGCGCAACCTCGGCGCCCTGTCCCTGCGATGCTTCCCCGAGTTCCGGGAGAACGACGTCCCCTCCCCGTGCCTCGCGATTGCGATCCTGAACCAGCGCGGCGTCCCGGCCTCCTGCGAGGGAGACGTGCTCTCCGGCGTTTCCATGTGCCTCCTCGCCTCCCTGTCCCGCCGCCCCGCAACGATCATGGATGTCTTCGCCCGTGACGACCGCCTCAATACGCTCCGGCTCTTCCACTGCGGCTCCGCCGCTCCCGCCCTCGCCGGCCCCGACGCCCCCGTCCAATACCGCACCCACTGCAAGCCCGCGAATCACCGCGCCGGCGTCACTGTCGAGTTCCCCCTCCCGCCCGGTCGCGTCTCCTTCCTCAAGTTCGACATGATCGGTCCCCGTTGCGCTCTCTTCCTCTACCAGGGCGACGCCCTTCCCCCTCCCGCTGAGCTGCGTGGCACCCACGCCGTCGTCCGAACCGATACCCCCGTGAACGCCCTTGTGGAGAGTCTCCTCGATCATGGCGTAAGCCATCATCAGGTCCTTTCCCCCGGCGACGTGAGCCTGGCAGCCGACTACTGCGCGCGACTGCTCAACATGGATCTGGTTTGCTTGTGACCTCGTGCTCCGATCTGGAGCCTTCCGTCCGCAAAAAGGAGCCAAGCCTCGTGTCCCCCATTCCGACCGTCGAGATCCCCGAAGAGGAGTTTAGGTCCCGCGTCTCCCGTGTCCGCGACTTCCTCGCGTCCAACGGACTTGGCGCGGCCCTCGTCTACTCGGAGCCCTGGGGTCACTACTGGGGACAGATGGGACACGTCGGCTACCTCAGCAACTTTGCTACCCGCGACCGCAACGTCCACTCCCTCGTCGTCGTCACCGTGAAAGACGACCCCGTCTTCCTCTTCGCCGGCCTTCCATACCTCTTCGGGATTCTCAAGGAATTCTCGTGGATCCGCGACGTCCGCAACGTCGCCCCCGTCGACCCCCGCGCCGCCGCTCTGCCGGGCGGCCCCACCGACTTCGGACGCGAGGTCCGCGCGATTCTCGAAAAGAGAGACCTCGCAGACGCTTCGATTGCGCTCCTCGGCGCCGACCAGATGCCCCTCAGCCTCTGGAAGGTCCTCATCGCTTCCTTGCCTGCGGAACGCTTCGTCTTCCCCCGGGACGTCGTCGCCGACCTCCGCGCCGTTAAGAGCCCTCGCGAGATCCTCCTCTTGCGTGCCGCCGCCGAGCTCTGCGACCTCGGCTACCAGACCCTTACCGCCGCCGCCCGTCCCGGAGTCCGTGGCTACGAGGTCGTCGCCGAGATGGAACGAACCGTTCGCCGCGAGGGCGCCGATTTCGTCAAATACTGGTTCATCTCTGGACCGGCGCAGAACTGGAACGACACCTGGCCCGTCGTCAGACCCCACTCGAGAAAACTCGAAAAGGGCGACCAGATTATCTGCGGGTCCTATGTCGCCTGGAAAGGGTACTGGGCCCACGGCATGCGCAATGGCACCATCGGCCGTTCCCCACAGCACGATTCCTACGCGAAGGTCGCAATGTCCATACACCGCGCCGCCCTCGCCGCGTTTCGACCGGGCGCCCCTGCGGCCGATGTCGTCAAAGCGGCTATCCGAACCGGTCGCTCCCACAACTTCGACCTCGCCAGCCCCCGCATCGGCCATGGCATCGGCCTCGACTACGCCGAAAAACCCTTCATGACGGACACCAACACCGACCTTCTCGCCCCCGGCATGGTCGCCGTCATCCACAGCCAGCTCAAGTTGCCCGACTCCGGCGCCTTCATCGTCCCCCTCGGCGACGTCTGCCTCGTCACCGACACCGGCATGGAACTCCTCTGCAAGTTCCCCATGGAATCCTTCAGACTCTAGCGAGGACGCCCTCATGACTTCGGCGAGCCCTTCCAACGCCCTCCGCGACGCGCTCCAAGCCGGTCGGTTTGTCGCCGCCCCCGGCTGCTACGACGCCCTGAGTGCGCGCTTGGCGGAGCGCCGCGGCTTCCCCGCCGTCTACATGAGCGGCCTCGCCGTCACCGCCTCCTTGCTCGCCCGGCCCGACCTCGAATTGCTCGGGATGGAGGAGATGGTCCGCCAGGCTGGCCTGATCGCGTCCGCCGTCCGCATCCCCGTCATCGCCGACGCGGATACCGGCTACGGCGGCCTCGCAAGCGTCGACCGCACCACCCGCGCCTATGTCCAGGCGGGCGTCGCCGCCATCCACCTCGAAGATCAGGCTAGCCCCAAACGCTGCGGCCACCTCGGCGGCGTTCGCCTCATCGACGACCACGCCATGTCCGCAAAGCTCCAGGTCGCCCTCGACGCCCGCGCCGGCGCCCCCATGCTCATCATCGCTCGCACCGACGCCTTCAAGGCCGCCGGCCTCGACGAAGCCATCCGCCGGGCCAACTGCTACGCCCGCGCCGGCGTCGACCTCCTCTTCGTCGACGGCCTCACCAAGACCGAAGACTTCCGCCGCGTCCGTCGGAACGTCGACGGGCACCTCTTAGCGAGCGTCGTCGAGATCGACGCCCCAGCCCCCACGACCGCCGCCGAGCTTGAGGCGATGGGCTACTCCATCGCAATCTTCCCCCTCTCCGGAATCCTCGCCGTCGCCGCCGCCCTCGATCGCGTGATGGCCGATATCAAGACCCATGCCCACACTCGCCATACCTTCCCCGACATGATGACTTACTCCGCCCTCAATGAGATCCTCGGCATCGATGCCTACCGCTCCATGTGGGATCGCTTTTCCCAGGACCGAGTGGGGTCTGTCCCCTTTTCCCCCGGGAAACAGGGGACTGACCCCCTTCCCTGATAAGTAAAGGATCGCACTCATGAAAATCACTAAAATCGACACCTGCGTCGTGGGCGTCCCGTGGAAAAACTGGCTGTTCGTCGAAGTCCACACCGACGACGGCCTCACCGGCATCGGCGAGGCCACCGTCAACGCCTTCGCCCGCACCGTCGAGGCCGCCATCCGCGAGCTCGAAAGCCTCATCATCGGCAAGGATCCCTTCCAGCCGCGACGCATCACCGAAGCCATGCGCCGCGACCTCTACACCGACGGCGGACAGATCCAGGGCTGCGCCGCCGCCGCCATTGAAACCGCCTGCTTCGACATCATGGGCAAGGCCCTCAATACCCCCCTCTACAACCTCATCGGCGGCAAGTATCGCGACCGCATAAGGACCTACGCCAATGGCTGGTACCGCGGCGAGCGCACCCCCGATAACTTCGTGAAATGCGCCCGCAAAGCCGTCGCCCTCGGCTACACCGCCCTCAAGTTCGACCCCTTCGGAGACGCCTATCGCGTCATCTCCCGTTACGAGGAGGATTTCTCCATCGACATCGTCGCCGCTGTTCGTGATGCCGTCGGCCCCAACGTCGAGCTCCTCATCGAAGGGCATTCCCGCTTCACCGTCGCCACCGCCATTACGATCGGCCATCGCCTCCAGCCCTTCCACATCGGTTGGTTCGAGGAGCCCGTCCCCCACCATCGCATCGCCTCCGTCGTCGAGGTCTCGCGCCTCGTCCCTGTCCCCGTCGCCACCGGCGAAAGCTTCTACTCCACCGCCCAGTTCGCCGAGCTCCTCAGGCACGATGCCGTCCACATCCTCCAGCCCGAACCCATGAGCCTCGGCGGCATCCAGCCCATCGTCGATGTCGCCGCTATGGCCGAGGCCAATAACTGCATGATCTCCCCCCACTGCGCCCAGGGCCCCATCGGGAGCTACGTCAGCATGCACGTCGCCGCCGCCTGCCCCAACTGCTTCCTCAAGGAACACTTCGACGACTTCGAGGTCGACTGGGTCAAAAACCTCCTCATCGGCGATATGACCCACCGCGACGGCCACCTCTACGTCTCCGATGCCCCAGGCCTCGGCGCCTCCTTGAACCACGACGTCGCCAACGCCCACCTCTCTAAGGACAACCGCTTCATCGCCCTCTTTAAGCCCGGCTGGGAGACGAGAGACCAATACGCCGACTGACGGCGTTCGCTCGAGACCTCACTTGGAAGGTGCCGCCTTGTGAAAAAGCTCGGACATTGGCGTGACGCGGAAGCCGCCGGCGCCCACTTGGCCCCGCGACCGCGCATCAAAGTGCTCGGCGTCGACTACCTGCACCTGCAAATGGACGATGGAAGTGACCTCTACGTCACCGACTACGGCCTCCCCTTCGCCGGCCTCCTCCTCCCCCACAACTACTGGACCGACGAGGACTGGTTCGCCGCCCATAGCGCTAGACTCCAGGGCTCAAGCACCTTGTACAGAATCACCACCAAGGAAACAGCAGGTCAATCCAAGGAGATCGTCCTCAAGTGGAATCGCATGGGACAGGATATCCCCGGCGAAACGGAAGCCTCCGAGCTCGACAACGTGCAGTTCAACAGCCCCTTTGAGGAGTTCGGCCTCGCCATCGAGCTGCGTAAGTCCGGCGCCGACAAGACCGACCCCTACCGCTTCCATAAGCCCCTCGCCGTCTACGTTCCTAGAAAATACGTCGAGATGGACAGACTCGGCAGAAGGCCGGATCGCATCGAAGCCATGCAGAGAAACCACAACGAGGTCATGCTCGACGCGCACAGACAATACGCCGTCCTCTACGAGTGGATCGACGGCATCGACGCCCTTGAAGCCTTGAACGAGCGCCTCATCGATGAGAACGCCCTCAGCCGCCTCCTCTCCCAGGCCAATAGGGAGCTCGAGCGTAGAGGCTTCCGCGTACGAGACAGCAAGCCCCAGCACATCATCGTCAAACCCTCCCATGCCGGTAAGCTCTCGACCGATGCCTGCGGCAACGTCCTCTGCGCCCTCGTCGATTTCGAGCTCCTCGAAAGAACCCCCGAACACGAACAGCACGTCCGCGGAGCGAAGCGCAAGAGCTACCTCGTGAAGCAGGCCCATCGCTTCGAAACCAAGGGACGCTTCCCTCCCGGCCTCAAGCCCGTCACCATCATGGGTGTCGACTACGTCTCCGGCCCCGTCGAAAGCACGGGCGGCGCCCTCTGGGTCGTCGGAAGGGACCCCGTCCTCTTCGACTATTTTCTGCCCGAAAAGTGGCGCAGGACCCCCAGGAAACGCATCTCAGTTCTCAACCGCGTCTACGATACCATCACCAAGGACAGCATCCACCTCGTCTGGCGCGTGTGCAGGGTCGGCGAGCGGCCCGACCTCGACCCCTTTCTCGCGAACGAAAGGGAGATCCTCGCTTACGGCTACAATAGCCCCTTCGAAGAGATGGCCTTCGCCATCGAGCTCGCCGCCAAGGGCATTGACACCTCCTATCCTCGTGCCGTCTATAGGTCCGGCCACAAATCCGAAGTCGCCGCCCGCATTCTTGACAAGAGCCGGTTCGAAAGCCATGAGGCCCTCAAGACCGAAGACGGCCACCCGGTCCTCGGCACCAATCACGATTACATCACCCTCTGGGGCTACTGGAACGGACCCGATGAGCTCCTCGCCGAAAAGGACGAGGAATACTTCCGCGGAATCGACGCCTTGCGCGCGTTGAGGGAAGGCCTCATCACCGAGGAAGTCTACATCGCCGCCATGCACACAACCCAGCAGCGCCTCGCCGAAGTCGGCGTCGAAGACCTCGACCTCCGCGGCAACCACCTCCTCCTCTCCGTCGAACGCTCCGGCAGACTCGTCCTCGATAAAGAAGGCGTCCCCGCTAGCCGAATCTGCAGCTTCGCCCTCCTCCGCCACATCGACCCCAAAACGAAACCCCCCTCCCAACCTCTCCCCTGACCCGCCGAGCGAAGCCCCCGTTCGTCCCCTACCGTTCTTCTCCCTTCCCACCGCCATCGTGCGCCTCTCCCCCTAGCGCAGGGACTCCCGACGCCTGTGCGCCCGTGTCCCCTTCCCTCCTCCTCGAAAGGACCTCTCGCCGCAGCCGGACCAATCCGCCGCCGCCCTCGCCCTGCGGCGTCTTCTTCGCTGGAGGACAAGGGACGGAATCTTGCGAGAGGGGAGCTGACACGGTGCATTTCGGGTTGTTGGCGCTGGGTGATCCGGAAGACGGAAAGAGAGCAAGAAAGTGGAATGCTCCCTTACTTCTGCAGGGGCTTCTGTTGTCCGGAATACCGGAAGTGACGCGATTCCTCGGGCGGCGGGAGCGGCCCGATCACGTTGCACAGCTCTTGATCCGGTAAGGACTTGGCCATTCAGCGCCTCCTGTCTGGTTCCTGCGTTCAGACGAACCAAGGTGTTGCCCTGGGTCATTCTTCCTTTAGGCCCGAAAAGCTCTGGAGGAAAGATATCGTTAGGATGGAGGAGAACGGCATTGACTTGGTAGCAAGCCCCGACGCTTTTCTGCGAAAACGTGCGGTTTGGTAGAAAGAAATCTCTGAAAGATTCCTGTTGCAGAAATGCACGATACGGGCTATCTCTTGTACGAAGAAGGCGCGATACCCTCGTATTGGGCGAACGTGGTGGAGAGGGGAGTCCAGTGGCAGCAGAGAAGACGGACAGTCAAACTCGGGCAAGAAAAGCTCGCGCGCGAGGGGCTCTTCTGGGCACTAAGGAGCCCGCCCGCCCGGCGGAACAATCATGCGCACTCGCTCTCGAGAGCGGTCGTCTGCTCGGGAATTCCCGGCAGTGCGTATGATCGGGGCGTCGACATGAATCTTTTCGGCGCGACACGAACGTGTGGTCATGTAGGAGGCGAATCCCCATGCGGTCCAAAACCCTTGCTGGTGCGGTTCTTGCAGCTTTCTCTTTAATGCTGCTGCTTGGCGGCGGTTGTGCCGCGTCTAAGCCCGTCCAAGTCGCGCTCGACTATAGCCCGGCGCGCAATGAACCGGTCACGGCAAGCCTGAGTTCGTATAAGCTGAGCATCGAGCCTTTCACTGATGCGCGGACCAGCAAGTACCTGTGGAGTAACCGCATGATCATGAGAGAAGGGGACGATGCCGGTGTCTGGGTTGCCAATGCTATGCGCGCGGAGCTCGAGAATGCGGGGGCGGCGGTTGAAGCCTTGGGAGCCGGCGCTAGGCCATCCAAGGGCACTCATGTCTCAGGCCGCGTCAATGTCCTCAATGCAACCCAGACTGGCTGGGCTGCGGGGCTGCTGGGTGCGGCTACTGCAGGATTGTCGGCTCATATCGATCTGAATGTGGAGGTCATGACGGACGGCATACCTGTCCTCACCCAACAATACAGCATCAGGCGAAAAGTGCATAGTAATCCCGTTGGAGTCTGGCTTGTCGGCCAATCCGTGACGCACGAGGTGCCCCCGGCTCTTCAGAAAGCGCTGCGTGAGCTGATCAGGTCTCAGGTTCTGCCCGACATACAACGGGCCTTGAGTGAGCTCGGTGGCTCTGGCGAAGGATAAAAACATGAGACCTCTTAGACTGGGAGCGGTTGGCTCACCCCTAGGGTTGCTCTTGATCTGCGTCCTCGCAGGCTGCACGAGCATGACTTCCGCCGCGCGTCCGACCGCGGCGACGACTTGGCGGGCTGACCGCGTTGTCGGCCAAAACGAGAAGCTTGACATGTACGTTGTAACCGTGGGACGCTCACCATGTCCAAGCGCGGCGAAACAAATACTGACTCGAAGGCTTGCGAGCGCGCGCAATTGCGTCCTCCAGGAACGCGCTCTTCAGGTGGCGGATGTCGGTGTGAATGCAATGCATTTCGGAGCGACCTCCGAAGCAAAGGAGGCATTGGATGACGCCCTGACCATCATGGGCGGAACGGTCACGAGCCCTGAACTGTTCAATAGCATCATGGCCCTGGGTGGCGCCGAAAAGGCAAAAGTCTTTAAGGGAGAGCCGCACGAGCGGGCCTTGTGTTTCCTATACCGCGGTCTCCTCTACCTTGAGGAAGGCGACCTCGACAACGCCCGGGCGTGCTTCAAAGAAGCCGAGCTTCAGGATGTGCGACTCGAAGGCGACAGTACAGTGGCTGGATACTGGCTGAGCCTCCGATGCCTGCAAGCGTTTGCCAACAGCCTGGACCCTTACTGTGCCCAAATGGATTTCCCGGCGGATATCCCTGACGGTCTCGCTGTCGGCACGCTTGATCGCGGCGACGATACCGTCCTGCTTGTGGCGAGCGGCCTCTGCCCGATCAAGATTCAGGAAGAGGTGAAGAAAGGTAAGTACGGCCTATCCTATCGGCCGCTTCCCTCCGATGTCGGCAGTGTGTGCGTGCGCGGCACCGAAGCAGTCCGGCAAGACGGCGCCGACTTGCCCATTGAAGCGAAGGATGGTGGGATTCCTGTCCGTCTCATGAACCCCACTGAGGATATTTACATCCAAGCCGTGTCGCGCGGCAGAAGAGAAATGGACAAGGTCCTTGAAGCAAAGAAGCGGCGTGCCCTGGCTGCTGAAGGGCATGCAACCGTTGGCGAGACAGTGGCCCAAGTGAGTTCTCAGTTTGGCGTCTGGGCGCTGCCTGTAACGGTCGTAGCCGTTGTCGCCACCATGTCGGAGCGCGAGAAAGCGGCAAAGGCGGACTCCGTGGCGGATTTGCGCCAGCTCTCAAGCATTCCGGGATCTCTCTACGTTGTTTTTCTAAACTCTTCTGAACTTGCAGATCGCAAGGTCCGGCTGGAAGCGTTGGATCCCGGGGGACGTGTGCTGTGCGCAAGGGAGGTCGTCATACCGAAGGCCGCCAGCAGCCGGCCCAACGTCATTGTAGCGAGGGTTTGTCGATAATCAGTTGAAGGAGATTGTCGTGAGGATGCCTCTCTGGAAGCTCGTGCTTCTCAGCCTGTCGCCTTTCGTAATACTTTCCGGATGCGCGACGTATGCACCTCCCAGAATACCTAACGCTGCTGGGAGGCCAACGGTCTATGAGAATCCCGCGAGCCCGGGCGCCGTGACCGGCGTGGGACTCGAATCCCAAGACATCGTGAGCGCCACCGACCGCATGGTTCGCGATATCCTCGCCACTCCGGTTATCGCGGCTCGACAAACACCTCCTCGAATCGTGATGGATTCTTCCTACTTCAAGAATGAAAGTTCGTCCGTCGTCAACACGAATCTCCTGACGGATAGATTCAGGACTCAACTGAGCCGGGCGGCTGGCCCCAAGATGGTTTTCTTGGCTAGACATTACGCCGACATGGTTGAAAAGGAACGCCTGCTCGAACAAGAGGGGATAGTCACAGAAGGGACGCAGGGGCGAACGAAACAAGCGTACGGCTACGATTACCGATTGGGGGGAAGGATCGCATCCCTGGACGCCGTCGACGTTAGGACAGGCTTGAAATCCAGATACCATCAAATAACCTTTGAGCTCGTTGAGCGCGGATCCGGCGTCATGGTGTGGAGCGAAATGTATGAGTTCAAGAAAGCGGCTTGGGATAGTATCTTGTACCGGTAGGAGATCACTCTGATGGCTCGCAGACGACACTGGCTATGTGTGCTGTTTGCCCTTCTATTGGCGGGGTGCGCGACCACCACCATTGATGAAGGTCCGGCTCCCGCCGTCAACGTGCCCGCCGTACCCCCGAGATTGAACACGGCCGTCATCGTGGACAAATCCCTCCAAAACTGGGCAGGCGGCGAGAAGGACAAATACGCAAAGGTGGCGGTCGAAGCTACAAACTCGCGCCGCACGCCCACAGGCACGCTGGAAGTCTGGGCGGAATTGCGAAATCGCACCGACTACCCTCTCCAAGTGGAGGCGAGAGTCCAGTTCTTCGACGCCGACAGGTCGCCGGTCGAAGGGCCCAGTGCTTGGCAGCGCGTCTTCCTGCCGCCTCGGGCTGTAGAAACATATCGGGAGTTCTCCACGAACGTCTACGATGTGAACTACTATTACATAGAAATAAGGGAGGGCCGCTGACATGAGGCATATTGTCGAAGTTGCAGTCAGTGTTCTTGCCGTGTCTGCCACTGTCATGCTTGGCGGCTGCACGCAGTACCTCGAGCGGGAAACGCCGCCCGGAGCTGTGCCCCCTCCTCCTCCAAGGGTATCTTCGCCTGTCCATGTTGACGAAACATCCGCAGCTGCTCCGGCACGTCGCCCGGAGGCGGTGGCGGTAGCTCCTTCGCCGCACGAGGTTGCTGCAGGGACTATCGCCCGTTTTGTCAGGGTTTATGCAAAGAAGGAATCACCCAGGATGGCGGTCTTCTTCAATAGATCCCTCAGCGATGATGTCAGGGAATGGACGACGGATGAGAGATTGGTGATCGCCCGAGAAGCTAAGGTGCAATCCTCCACGGGGAAGGGACGCAGCAAGCAGACGAAGGTGCAGGATGCGGTCGCCGCCTACGTTGAGGAGCCGGCACAAACAGGCGCCCGTACTGGAGGGCCGGCGGAGCGTTGGATGTGGGCCTTTGAAGACGGCTTCATCCAACCTTTTCTGAATGCGAATACCAGGATCATCGACCGGGCGACCATTCTCCGTCTTGCAGCAGCGCGGGAAGGGGAAGACAGTGCGCTGCAACCTGTGGCTGCAAAGCATATCGAGATGGAAGCTCTCAAAGATCATGCGGACCTGTTCGTTGAGATCTTGATTGCCCGTTCGCCCGCAGCTCTGTATGGCTACGATTTTCGGGCGAGCGCGAAGGAAGTGCGCACCGGAAGAATAGTGGCTAGCGTGTCGAGCCTGCGCTGGAGGCCCGAGGACCGGGGACGCAAGGTTGTTGTGGCAACGTCCGAAGGATATCAGATAGTCCCTCATATGCCGCCGGTCGAAGATATCGCCTCTGACTTGGCCGTCGATCTTATGAATGCGCTGCTGAGAGCGTGGGAGGACTGATCTGGTCGCGGTTCTCCTGCGCAGCCTCAAGATAAGGAGGGAGCGGGAGTTCCGGGGACACCATATAATGGCGCTTCCTTAAGCGACCAAGCCATGTCTTAGCCTCCATTCGCGCCGCGTTGTCTTCAAGCGATCATAATGTTTGGTTTCGCGTCGAAGGGCACGAGGTTCGATGCGTCCGGGT
>JAZDKG010000209.1:0-7912 GCA_043803205.1 Planctomycetota bacterium | reverse complement strand
GACGCTGACGGGCCCGCGGAATGAGGCGACGACGGCGGTATCGGTGAGGGGGTTGGCGTCGCGCGTCCATTCCTCAAGGGCTTCGAGACGGCGGTAGATGGAGCCAATCCGTCGATAGGCTTCGGCGCTCAAAGTCCCTCTTGGGTGCATGTGGTCACCGACGCAGACGGCGGCGGCGTGGCTCGCCGCCTGGAAACAGTCGTAGTCGAGCCCCGCCTGGGTGCGCAGTCCGCCGAAATCCCCCCATGAACGGTGGAAGCGGCCGGTTTGGCCGACGACATGGCGGATTCGCTTGCGGAGGTAGCGGACCTTCCAGGGGAAGTTATCGTAGCTCCAACCGCCTGTGGGGAGGGATTCGACGTCGAGGTGAGAGGCGAAGGGAAGCTGGAAGTCATAGGGGATGCCGTTGAGGAAGTAGGTGGCCTCGGGGCGTTTCTCGTCGATGAGGCGGCGGACTTGTCGAATGAAGTCGAGCTGTGCTTCATTCTGAAAGGCGACGCGGGAAGCAGGGTCTGTGGGGTCCACGCCTTTCGCGCGCATGGCGGCGGCGCACTCGTAGCCTTGGCATCCTTTGCCGTAGTGCCAGCAGTCGAGGAAGAGGCCGTCGATGGGATAGGAGGTGAGGACCTCTTCGATCATGGCGGAGAGGTGGTCCGCCCAGGGGCTTGCGAAGCACATGCTCCGGAAGAAGTGGTCGAGGTGGTCTTCGCCGTACGCGCGTCCGTCGTCGCCGAGAAGGGCCCAGTCGCGATGGCGCAGGGCCATCTCGTGGTCGAGTCCGGCGTTGAAGTAGGCGGCGACGGCGATGTCGCACGCGTGGCACGCCTCGACCATTTCGCCGAGGAGATCCCGCGCCAGCGAGGGGTGGACGACGCCGACCTTCGTGGGGTAGTAGGCGAGACCGAGGTTGCACTTGGCGAAGACGGTGATGAAGTCCACGCGGGCGTCCGCGAGGGTTCGCGCAAACGCGTCGGCATCGAAGTCGATGCCGACATCGGGGACGGCGGGGAGGGTGTGGAAGTCGAGGTGGATGGCGCGGCGGGGGAGTCTCATAGGAGCGATCTCCAGAAAGAGTCGGCACCGGCGGCCGGACGGCGCCAAGTATCCGCGCCGTGCCTTGCCAGCGCAATAGGCGATACGATGCGGGATTGCCCTTGCGGAGTGCGACCGGCTCAGGTAAGAGGCTGCACGCGTCCGCGATTCCTCGGACTAAGGAGAAGAGACCCATGCCGGTTAGGAAACCCGCACCTTTCGCCTGGGAACATGACGCGTACAAGACGAACTATCACGACTGCGGGCTCACGGGCTACACGGGGCTGGACTATCACACAGTGGCGCGGCTTTCGGTGATGCTCGCGGCGCGGTCCCAGATCGGGACGCGCGGGTTCTACAAGGCGGGGCTGGCGGAGCTGCCGAACGGGGACCTGATCGTGTCGCCGGTGAACATGCTGGAACCCAAGGAGAAGATCCAGGGGCCGGCGGCGTACGGGTACTTCGCCGAATCCCTTCGCGTCCGCCTGCACAAGTCCAAGGACAAGGGCCGCACCTGGCAGCCGATCGAGGACCATACGCCTTTGTACGGGAAAGAGGGCGCCATTGTCTGCACGAAGAAGGGCAACCTCCTTCTCATGACCGAATCCATGAACGGCATCGCATGGAGCGCCGACCAGGGCAAAACGTGGGAGGTCACCCATTTCGATATTGAGCGCGACGCGCCCTACCAGGGCGTCGGCGCCTGCCGCAACGTGATCGAGCACGCGGACGGGACCTTGAGCTTCATGCGATGCCTGGGCACGAGCGAAGGGATGGCGCCCGAGGGCAAGACGCCGCCCAAGTGCCGGGCGTGGCTCTATCATTCCACCGACGACGGCCGCACCTGGCCCGACCGCACCGAGATCGAGACGTGGGACGATACGTTTCCCCTCTTTGTCGAGGCCGATTTCTGCCGACTGCCCAACGGCACGATCCTGTCGTCGAGTCGCTTTGAGTGGGAGCATCCGCTGGCGGGCAAGCCGCTGCCCTATCCGCCCGGCAAGATGCCGAACGATCATGCGGCCGGTCACATGGTGCTGATCGAAAGCCGCGACGAGGGCCGCACCTGGTCCAAGCCGCGCGAGTTCCTACAGTACAGCGAGGTGCAGGGACAACTGACGCTTTTGCGCGACGGCCGGCTCCTCTGCACCTACACCCATTATCACCTGCCCTTCGGCGTGGCCGCCGTCATGAGCGACGACAACGGCAAAACCTGGGACTTCGACCATCCCTTCCAACTGGCGCTCTCCAACGCCTGCTGCACGGGCTGGGCCACGACGCGCCAGCTTCAGGACGATACGCTCCTGACCGTATACGCCCTCGAACCGTATCACCTCGAGCCCAAGGAAAACGGCAGGATGGTCTGCCACTGCGTCCGGTGGGAGATGCCGACCTGACGGGCATGCCCGTTTGAACCGTTGACACGAAGAAACGCCGCACTTAGCATCCGGTCCCCGCATCGCCGGAGGCCCGGCGCATGTGTCCCCCGAGAGAAGGAGGAGTCGTCCGTGAGGAAAGCCTACAGGTTTACGAAGTCCAAGAGGCTTTGGGCACAGGCACTGAAGATCATCCCGGGCGGCTCCCAGGGCACCCGCCAGCCCGAAATGAAGGAGTGGCCGATCTACTTCGTTCGCGCCAAGGGATGCCGCATGTGGGACCTCGACGGCAACGAATACATCGACTTCCTGTGCTCGATCGGCCCCATCCTCCTCGGGTACGCTTACAAGCGGGTGGACGACACGGTGCGCGCCATCATGAAGACCTCGTTCCAGTCCTCGATGAACCATCCCATCATGGTCGAGGCGGCGCGGCTTCTCACGGAGATGATCCCCTGCGCCGACCAGGTGCGCTTCTTTAAGACCGGCACGGAGTCCACGCAGGCCGCGGTGCGGCTCGCCCGCTTCGTGACCAGGCGCATGTTCATCGCCCGCCACGGGTATCACGGCTGGGCCGACATGTTCATCGGCCACTGGAACAACCCCGGCGCCGACAAGGATGCCAGCGCCAAGGTCCTCCCCTTCGACGGGACCGCCGACGGCCTGGAAAAGCTCATGCGCGACAGCGGCAAGGAATTCGCGGGCGTCATCCTCTGTCCCGCCGACACACGCCCGTTCACCACGGAGAACTATCAAGGCATCATCGACGTCGCGCACCGCTATGGGGCGCTGGCGATCTTCGACGAGATCAAGAGCGGCTTCCGGATGGCCCCGGGCGGCGCCCAGGAAGTGCTCAAGGTCAAGCCCGACCTCACCACCGTCTCCAAGGGCATCGCCAACGGCTACCCCCTTTCAGCGGTTGTCGGGAAAAAGGACTACATGAGCGAGATGGCCCGCGCGGGGATCGCGGGCACCTTCGCCGTCGAGGGGCTGTCCCTGGCGGCCGCCGTGGCGACCTTGAGGGAGGTCCGCGAGAAGAACGTTCCGGCGCACCTCGACCGCGTCGGTCGCAGGCTCATCGATGGGCTGAACGAGATAAGCGAGCGGCATGGGATCGGAGCGCGCGCGTATCCCGACCCCGTTCCCGCCATGCCCCGCTTCATCTGGAAGGACGCGGTCGTAAAGGACGGCGGCGCCCCGATCGTCAATGACGCCCACCGCTATTTCGTGCAGCAGACCTACCGCTACGGCCTCTACGTGTCGAGCTGGCACGTCGGCTTCGTCAACTTCTCCCACCAGAACCGCGACATCGACGAGGCCCTCGACATCTTCGACTTCTGCATGAAACGCACCAAGAGCAAGTTCAAGCTGTGAGGGCGGCGCGGGGGATAGCGATGTGCGCGGCGACCATCGCGCTGGCGGCGGGGTACTGAAGATGAGACGGACGAAAGCGTTAGCATTTGTTTTTCTGCTGGTCGGGGTTCTGGGAACCGGGTCGAACGGGGAGGAGGCTGTTGCGGGCACCGCGGCCGGGGAGCCGCGGGCGGGCGGACGTCCGGAAAAAAACATCCGGTACATGATGCCGCCGTCGGAGAAGGCGACCGAACCCAAGTGGACGGCGGCCGAGAAGGCGCGTGGGTACGTGGTGTATTCGGACAGTTATCTCAATTCGTTCTGGCCGGCGCAGAAGCCAACAAGAGCGCAGATCGTCGACAAGCTCGGCTGCCGCCTAGCGCGCGACGAGTACGAGCCGATCCAGATCGGGGTATACGGAACCGGAACCGAGGGGCCCCTGGAGAACGTCACGATCGCTGTGGATATCGACCTGCCTCACGAGGTGCGCGCGCTGGGGTTCCGGGACCGAACACCAGGCGCCGAGGATCTCAAGCACCTCGGAGCGGTGGACGTGCCTTACGTGATCAAGCTCGGCGAGTCGATTGAGACAATCGCGCCCGGACACACGGGGACGTTCTGGATCACATTTCACGCGGACGCGGACGCGAAGGCGGGCAAGCACACGGGCACGATCCGCGTCACGCCACAGGGCAGGCCCGCAACGGAGATCCCGCTCGCGGTCGAGGTGCTGCCGTTTACGCTTCCCAAGCCCGACATCGCCTTCGGGATGTACTATTACCTGGTGAGTTCCTGGCTCCAGAACAACCGCGTCATCGCCGAGAGGGACCAAGCCGCCCACGGGATGAACAGCGCCACGCTCTATGCCCCCGGGATCAAGCTCGTCAAGGACGAGGTGACCCCTGACGGTCGCCTGGAGTTCCCCGCAGACATCGTGATCGAGATGAAGAGCCGCATCGCCAACGGGCTGGCGGATCCCGCCGTTCCCGTTTTCCTTGCGGACTATGAGCTGGTCAACTGGCACTCCGGAAGATTGACGGACAAGCTGTCGCTCGAGGAGAAGCTTCACGTCGCCCGCCTCTACAATACGTTCTGCGCCCAGCATGGCTGGCCGCGGTTCATGGTCCAGATGCAGGACGAACCTGCGGTGGATCAGCCGAAGAGCTACTTCACCTGGGCGGAGGGGTGGAAGCGCTCGGAGCTGGCGACCGGGACGGCGATGAGCGGGAAGGCGGCGGTGGCGATGGGGTATCTCCACGACGTCTGGATCGTCCACACGGGCCAGATCACGCCCGAGATGGTCCGGGAAGCGGGGCGACAGGGGGCGGAGGTGTGGACGTACACGTTCTCGATGGGGGCGTATAACGCTCTCTCGAACCGGTACATGGCGGGGATCTACACGTGGTCGCTCAAGCTCCGCGGCAACTACCAATGGGCCTACTACCACAACGATCACTTTGTGGCTCCTGAGGGGCTGGACCCGGCGCCTCTCCTGTCGTGGGAGGGTCGCCGCGAGGGAGTCGACGACTACCGGTATCTCATGACTCTCGAGGCGTTGTTAGCGGACACCGACCCGGACGACCCCGTCGCCCGCGAGGCGCGGGAGTGGCTGGAGGAACTGCGCGGGCGCGTCGATCTTGTCTTCTTCCACGGCTTCAGCGGGAGCAGCCGGGTGGACGGGCCGTTCTCATACCCCGCCCCCGGCATGGAGATTCAAGACTACGACGAGATCCGCGCGCGGGCGGCGGATTACTGCATGAGGCTGAGTATCGAGAAACGCACAGGCGTGTATCCGCCACGACCTGCGACGAGCCTTGCTCCCAAGTGGGAGGCGTCCCCTTACGAGCACGAGAGCGTCGAGGTATGCATCGCCGCACTCTCCTCGTCCATGATGGACCGTCGTCGAAGCGCGGCGACCGCGCTGGCGATGCGGGGGGAAGAGGCGGCGGAGGCGACGGACAGGCTCGCCGGGCTCCTTGGCGATCCGGACGCCCGCATCGTCGCCCTGCGCGCGCTCCAAGCCATCGGGCCTCGGGCGCGTCGCGCCATCGGCCCCATCAGCGAATTGCTGGATGAGTCCGACGAGTACGTGCGCATGAGCGCGGCGCTGGCCCTGGGGAACCTGGGGCAGGAGGCCGTTCCGTCGCTGCGCAAGGCGCTCTATGATGACTCCCCCGAGGTCGGCTCCATCGCCTGCGAGGCGCTCGCCCATCTCGGCGAGGCGGCGGCGCCGGCGGTGCCGGAACTGATCGAGATGCTCGACGTCCCGCACGCGCGGCACGGCGCGACGCTGGCGCTGCAAGGGATCGGCCCAGCGGCGGCGCCCGCCGTGGGCGCTCTATCGAGGGTGTTTGAGGAAACCGGCGGCAACAACCATTACATCGCCAAGGCGCTGGGCAATATCGGACCTGCCGCGCGGGCCGCCGTCGGCATCCTCGAGAAGCGCCGGAATCAAGCGTACTGGAGCGCCAACATCAACGCGGCGCTCTTCAAGATCCGTGGCGACACGGCGGATCTCGAAGCGCTGGTTGTGCTGCTGACGGAGGGCGGCGACCGGTACTGCACGGAGTACGCGGCGACGGCAATCGAAGATCTCGGCGCGAGAGGCGCCGCAATCGCGCCCGCGGTTGCGAAGCTCATGAAAGAGAAGGCAGATTTCTTCGCGGCGCACAAGGAGCCCGCCGCGCGTCTCATGAACTTTCTCAAAGCGTGCCGGGACGCCGGAGTCTCACTTGACGCCCTTGAGGAATCACCCGAGGGCGAATAGAGGTCGCACCGGGAAGAGGAAGGCCTTCTTTCGAGAGGGCAATCTTCACATTGACGTTGAGGACAATGGGATGTTTGGCGGATGCACGCTAGCGGGCCGGCTGTGCTTAGCCGCAACGCTTCTGTCCTCCTGCCTCAGGGCAGAGGAGGCCGCGACCGAGGTGGTGGTGATCGCGACGCAGCACTTCATCACGGACCTTCCGGAGGGGTATACGCCAGGGCACCTGAGGGCGCTTCTCGACAAGGTGAACCCCCAGGTGCTCGCCGTCGAGGCGCCGACGAACCTCATCAACCCCTGGGCGCAGGCGCCCTTCGAGCTTGCCAAGGTCACCAAGCCCTGGGCCGAGGAGCGGGGGGCGGAGGTGGTTCCCGCAGGCTGGTACGAGGCGGGATACGAGAGGGGGCTCTCGGAGATGTTCCGGGAGTTCGAGGCGCAGGGGAAGATGCCCGAGTACCGGGCAGCGGAGAAGACCTTCCAGGAGGAAAGCGGCAAGCAGCCACTCACGTGCGAGTTTCTGAACAGCGACGCGGGACACGCGCTCTGGCGGGAGTACCACGCGAAGTTGCGGGAGCTGTACGGGAAGGAGACACCCTGGGAGACATGGAACGAGAAGATCGCGCGGCGCGTCCTTGCGATGTGCTCTGAGAACTCCGGGAAGACAGTGGCGGTGGTCTTCGGGGCGGCCCACTGCTACTACCTTCTGGACCGGCTGTCGGCGGAGCAGGGGATCACGCTTCGGCCGACGCAGGAGTTTTCCCCTCTTTCAAGAGAGGAGGTGGAGAAGGAAACAAGGGCGAGAGACTACCTTCTTGCGCTCAGGCTTCTCAACTACGGCGCGCTAGCGCCCGGGGTGCTCAATCGGATGGAGGGGATCCTGGAGAAGGTGAAGGAGACGGGGCAGTTTTCGGGGGATCATGACCTTTTTCGGGGGAAGTATCTCCTCCACCGAGGGAAGGCGCTGGAAGCGCTCGAAGCGTTCCTTGCGGTGGCGCGCCGGGACGCAAAGGAGGTGAGCGCCTTCGATGGGGTTACGGTGCTCCGGGAGGCGGGGCTGGTGTATGCAGCGATCGCGAAAGATCGGCTGGGCCGACGGGAGGAAGCGCGCGCGGATCTTGAGGGGATCCTCGTCATGAACTGGGTTTCAGACCTGACGAAGGAGTGGGTGAAGGGGATTCTGGCGGGGATGGAGCCTTAGTATGCGCAACACGGTTGCACGTACCAGTGGCCTCCAAGCTTTTCTTGCTTAGCGGTTGAAAGAGGGAGAAAGAGGCGATACTCTGCGTGTCTTGTGCAATCGGTTGCACTAAAGGAGCCGCCACGTCGTGGGCATGAGCTTGGAAAAGGTCACGGTCCGTGAGCTGGCGGGCCTGGCGGGGGTGAGCGC